>NZ_JAFLXF010000025.1:0-95535 GCF_019891575.1 Pseudomonas sp. MIS38 | reverse complement strand
CCGAGTGGCATTCACCCTGATGAAGAATCAGGGCGAATACCGATCAGTTTGAGATTCTAGGGTTGCTGAGCAACATAGAATCTCCCACAGTTTTTTGTGGCGTCTGGCAGGACGGGAAAGTTGCCGCAATCGTACTTCGCGTCCACTCTATGACCTGCCGACAAGGAGCGTCGCCGACCCTCCGTCGTGACCCAAGGGAGCTTGCAGCATGAGCGAAGACAACAAGGTAAAAGGCCCGGCGTCGTACTTCCCCTCCATCGAAAAGAAATACGGCCAGCCCATCGATCACTGGCTTAACCTGCTCGCGGGCGTCACCGACAAGAAACACATGGAACTGGTGGCGTGGCTCAAGGATGAACACGGCATGGGCCACGGCCATGCCAACGCGCTGGTCGCGCACCATTTGGCCGCAGGCAAACAGTGAGGGCAGGGCAGCCATGAACTTCACCCACCGGCCCGTGACGGCCGACGACGTCAAAACCCTATGCGGCTTTCCGCAGGGCGTTCAAGAGTTGTACTTCATGTTCCCGAAAGCGCAGTACCCGCTGACGGAAGAGCAGATGCACACCGCGATCAGCCAGCGCTTCGACTCCACGGCTTTTCTGGCCAACGGCGAGTTCGTCGGCTTCGCCAACTTCTACCGTGCCGAGTACGACGGCGTCTGCTGTATCGGCAACGTCATCGTCGCGCCATACGCCCGGGGCCAGGGTGTCGCTCGCTACATTGTCGAAATCATGACCGCCGTCGGCTTCGAAAAGTATCAGGCCAGGGAAGTGCAGCTGTCCTGCTTCAACGAAAACACGGCGGGGTTGCTGCTTTACCCGAAACTCGGCTTCGTGCCGTTCTCCATCGAAGAGCGTGCAGCGCCGGGTGGCAGGCGTGTGGCGCTGATCAACATGACGCGCCACCGACAATAGTCATCCCCCAATCCCTGTGGGAGCCGTGCTTGCCCGCGATGGCGTTCGTCCGGCCGGACGTGCTGCCAAGTCTTGCGCGGAACCTGTGGGAGCTAGCCTGCTAGCGAAGACGCCAGCCCAGCCGACACATAACCCGCGGAATCACCAAGGTTTTGACCATGCCAGACACCACCGCACGCTTGATCTACCGACGCCCAAAGCCAGCAGACCTGCCCAGCGTTTTCAGCATTTTCGGCGACCCGCAAACCAACCTGTTCAACCCCGCCGGCCCCATGACCGACGTCGCCCAGGCCGGAGCACTGCTGGATCGCTGGCTGCAACATTGGGAAGTCCACGGCTACGGATGGTGGGCAATCAGCAGCGCACAAGCCCCTGAGCACATTTTCGGATTCGCCGGCATCGCCGCCCACGACTACCTGGGCAAACAGGTCATCAACCTCGGCTATCGCTTCGCCGTCGAAGCGTGGGGCCACGGCTATGCGACAGAGGCCGCACAAAATGCGCTGAACCACGCCTTCGACCATCTCGGCTTGCCCGAGGTATTCGGCCTGGTCAGGCCTGACCACACCGCCTCAATCCGCGTCCTGGAAAAGATAGGCATGTGCCGCTTCGGCGAACTGGACGATGTCCCCGGCAAAGCCCCCAGCCTGGTATTCCGAATTCACCGAGATGCCCGCTGATTCGAACCACCTCCCTCTGTAGGAGTGAGCCTGCTCGCGATGACGCCAGTCCAGCCCCCACCAATCTCAATCCAGCCAAAAATCCCTGTGGGAGCGGGCTTGCCCGCGAAGACGTCTGCCCAATCACCCCATCAACCCCTGACAGAAATAAACAGAAAAATCACCCCCGTTTAAACGAAGCCTCACGTAACCACCCAAGCCCTACAACGCCTTGCGTCATTGCCTACGAGTACGCCAGAATCCGCCGGCTTGTGCGTCTGGCGCGCCCTCCGTACCTTGATTCCTGTCACTGCTCATCAGTGATCGGGTCTGCAAGCCCGCCGGAAAGCCAGTCGCATAGCCACGCCATATGGACGCTCGTTCGCGTCTACAAAATGGCAGCTTTGTGCGGGAGACCTTCGGGTCTGCCGGGTTCCTGGTTTCCCGGTCTTGCAGACCCGCGCACAGCTGCCACCCATCATCTGCAAGTGATGCCGGTAGCTCCTAATGAACAATCAGGAGTTTCACCATGATCAAACCAACACCCAACCCGCCAGAAACCGACCTCGCATCGCCCTACGAATCCCTCGATTCCAAAAAACTCCACGAAGCCGCCGAACGCGCCCTCGATCACTACCTCACCCCGGCCACCCAAATCATGGCCAGCCCGCACAAACCCGAACCCATGTACCTCGCCAACCCGAAGTGCGACACCGAATCCCTGCTCGCCAACGCCAGCGAAACCCTCGGCTCCGCCAGCGAAATGCTCAACAACTTCGCCGCCATGCTCGACACCTCCCACCGCAAAACCGCACTGGGCATCGCCCAGGTCGTCATGCTCGGCGAACTCGCCGTAAACCAGGCCCTCGACAACGTCGAAATCGCCCACTGACCACCCCGTGCGACGAGCCAAACCCTCGTCGCACCCAGCAATTTCAACCGAGCTGGCACAGAGCCACGCCTTGCGCCTCCAGGCCTCGGCTGTCACCCTTCGGCCCGTTCTTCAAGGATCAGAACAAGGAATCAAGGATTGAGTGGCTACGTTCCCAACCCCCCGAAAAACTACCGCTACGAAGAAGCCAAACCCGTCGACATTCATGCCCAGCGTTGGGCTGAGTATGAGAAGCACGGGAAAGAACCTGCGCGCGAGCCTGAGAAAGTCGGCATCGCGTTGAGGATTGGGGTTTTCTTTGATGGTACTGGTAACAATGCGAATAACACGGCAGCAGGGTTGCTGTGCGGTGCGCAGCATCCGATTGCGCCGCAGGATATTCCTGCGAGTTGCATGCCTTACATGAGTGATCCGGATAGCAGTTACGGTAACGACGTCAGTAATATTAAAAAATTGAGTGACCTGTACTTCGCGCCTCAACAGGCCGAAGGAGACGGTTCTCAAAAGCAAGCGTTTCGTATGGTCTATGTCGAAGGGATCGGAACTCGATCAGGAGAAGAGGACAGCACGTTCGGTGCGGGGACTGGTCGAGGAGAAACAGGCGTTGCTGGTCGAGTTCAGCTTTCGTTTACCGATATCAAGCTGCGTATCAAGGACGTTTTGGATAGCCATCCCAATAGTGAAATTACCTCTCTGACGTTTGATACCTTTGGTTTTAGCCGTGGCGCTGCTGCCGCTCGGCACTTTGCCAACGAAATCGTACGCGGAAAACAAGGCCCTCTAGGGGATGTTCTGCGCAGTAATGCTCGTGCTTTCAGCCGAACCTTTGTTGAGCAATACAACGGTAGTATCAGGATGGGCTTCATCGGTCTTTTCGACACTGTGCCGTCAATCGCAGGTTGGTCAAATCTGGGCAATGTAAAAAGTCGTATCGCCACCGGTATTAAGCTGTATCTAGATCGACGTTTTTTCACAGATGTCATTCAACTCTCTGCGCGCGACGAGTGCCGAGCGAATTTCGCCTTGAGTAGGGTCAAAGCTGATCATTTGGAGATCACGCTCCCAGGCGTCCATTCCGACATCGGCGGAGGCTACCTTGATAAGGTTGATGAGTGCGTACTTGTCAGTCCCATGCAAACGCTCGAGGTCTCGCAATTTACCGATGTCTATACCACTTCGATCTATCTTGATGCGAAGGCTATAAAAGATCAGTGGCTGGCCAAAGGTTGGCCTGCGGAAATGTTGGAAATCGTTACCCCTGATCCCGTTCTTCTGCCAATCGATAGGCAGGATCGACTTAGTCCTCGCAGGAAGCGCGTTTATGCGGCCTTGCAACTCAAGCGTCCAGTGAGCGGCATGCTATCCAGGGTATATCTGCGAGTGATGCTTCAGCTTGCAAAAGAGAAGGGTGTTAAGTTCAACGACATTCCTGATACCCCAGAATTGGCAGTTCCCACGGAGCTTCGCGCGCTGTGTGATCGATTTCTGGCAGGTGATTACAGCACCACGCCGCAAGAGGAAAAACAACTGAAGCTTAAGTACATTCACATGTCCGCAAACTGGAACCATCCTCTCGGGCGAAGAGATGGCAGTGGTATCCGTGCCGTCTACATCAATGCCCCTACGGCCGACTCGATTCGCGTGCAACATCCGCACGTACCTGACTGGACACTCTGGTGATGAAAATACTTGTAGCCTTGCTATGCGCACTGGTTATTACCGGCTGCCATTCTGCTGATCCACTCTCAGCCAAAAATGATCCGAAGTCCGAATGGTGGGAGCTGGCGTTTATTGAGCCGGACTACATGAAGGTCTGGGTTGAAAACAGTTCTGTTCAAGACATTAACGGCAGGATTTTCTACAAAACCGGCGGCGGCACCGCTGCTGGGGGAGAACCTGAAGATGGGACAGAGTCAGCCCGGGGATGGACAGGTGGGGTTGGCGGTAGCGGGAGGAGGGTGGTGGGAGCAGACCTGCCCGTTCGCATCTGGGTCCGTTGGCAATCAATCGTCGAACAGAAAACCTGGCAAGCATGGGTAGATATTCCAGAGGAGGCACGAAAGTTGATGGTGACGTCCGTCAATCAGCGCTGCCCGCAGACTCCCGATCAGGAAGCAAGATTTATGGCGTCGGTCTATCTAGGTCTAGCTCCCGGTGGCGTCGTGCAGGTTTGGGTAAGAGACTCATGTCATCACCCGGTCAAAGTAGCGCGAGCACAGGCCGAAATTGAGCCACTGGGGCCGAGCCAAGGCAAGAACGAAGGGCGTTACGCCTATCCGGTGAGTGAAAAGGCCAAGCGGTATATCGATAAATATGGCATTCCATACGGGAGTTGGTAGTCGTGGCAATTGAATAGTTGGGTGCTTTGGCAATGAGAATGCTCGTAACCTTGTTGGGCGGCTTGATCGTCACTGGTTGTCATGTCACAAGCACCAACTCTGGTGAAAACGATCCCAAGTATCCTTGGTGGGAGCTGGCATTTATCAAACCCAACTTCATGAACATCTGGGTTGAAGACAGCTCCGTGGAGGACATCAACGGTAAAGTCGTTCTACGTGCCGGGGGAGGGAACGCCAGTGGTGCAGAACCGACTGATGGCAAGGAGTCTGCGCGCGGTTGGATTGGTGTCGGAGGTACAGGCAAACCGGTTATCGGTGCAGGGTTACCCAAGCGCATCTTCGTCCGCTGGCAATCGATACCGGAACAAAAAACCTACAGGGTTTGGGTAGATATTCCTGAGGAGGCCAGACAGGTGATGGTGACGTCTACCCACCAGCGTTGCCCGGAGACTCCTGAGAAAACGGCACGCTTCATGGCCTCGGTCTATTTGGGACTCGCACCGGGTGGAGTGGTGCAGGTGTGGGTGAGAGACCTTTGTCGGCGCCCAGTTAAAGTCGCTCGCGCTCAGGCTGAGTTGGAGCCGCTGGAGCCTGAGTTGGGCAAGAACGGCGGTCAATATGCTTATCCTGTGAGCGAAAAGGCTAAGCGGTATATCGATAAGTACGGCATTCCGTTTGGGAGTTGGTAACCGTCATCTGATGAAACTACTTACCACGATGCTTTGTGTTCAGTTGATCAGCGGGTGCCAGTCAAACGATCCGCTTTCAGCAAAGAACGACCCTAAATCTCCATGGTGCGAACTCGGTTTACCGAACCTAACGACATGAAGGTCTGGGTTGGAGACAGCGCCGTGGGAGATGTAAAGGGCAAGACGCTTCTACGTACTGGCGGTGGAACCGCGTCGGGCGGGTAAAGTCACGGAAAAAATGGATCTGATATTGAGGAATTTGTTTGGCTTACAACAATTTTTTCTCGAGATATAGGGAGGTGTAAAAATGGTGCCAGATCACTATTGATGTACTAGTCTCGTTCCTCACAATTCTAACGTGCCTAATGAGTAGCGGGGATTGCATTCTTAAACAGTTCCTCAAGCTTTTTGTTGCATCAAGGTTTTCTAGTGTAGTCACTCCGCTTGACATCGTGCCTTGAGCGACTAGCATTCTTATAATTGCCATTCTCAGTAACTTCGCTGTTATTATAAGGATGCTGTATGCCCTCATTGTCGCTCACTGATTTGGTTGATGTTTTTTCAAAGGCCGGTACTCCTCGGGTCACTAAGGTTCGCGAAATCAAGAACCGGGAAGCTTATTCTCCTGCGACGGATTACTATCGTCGTTTTCGCGAGGGGGTGGTTGAGATTCATTCTTTGGGTAGGTCTAAAGATTCGCTTGGTGAAATTCTGCAAACCTTACCAGCCAATAAGGTAGAAAATTATTCTGAGATGGTTGAAGGATATAGGAAGTGGTGGGGAAGAAAAGAAATAACTTGGTTTAATCCGCCAAGAGGAAGCTATTCTTATCATAATTTCACTATCTCTGTTAATCCTGAGTTGGGCGTTGAATTTGATGGGCGTCGACACGTAATAAAGCTTTATACAAAAGCTGATACATTGGCTAAGAATAGAGTTGATCTCGTACATTCCATTCTGGAATTGTCATTGTCGGTACTTTCTCTTGAGAGGGATAGGTTGTGCGTACTTGATGTTCGCAACTCGAAGCTATTTGTGTCTAATGGGCTAATGGCTAATGCCCAGGCAATTATAGATGCTGAATTAGCTTATATTGAAGCTCTTTGGCCAAGTCTCTGATCTTATCGATCGCGCTTTAGATATACTAGATAGTCAGATGAGGAATAGGCGGGCAAACAATATTTCAATAATGGTGATCTGCCCCCTATTTCACTGTAATCGAAAAAACCTAGATATTTAAAGAATAAACAGTTGTTTCTTCGGGATATAGTGATCTAGAAATTTTTTCAATTTGACCTGCAGAAATATATTTTGATAAGTCCTCAGTAATTATAGTCTTACTTCCAAGGGGATATCTGGTGAATAGGTCATACATTTTCCGGGTATTAGCAAGGGATGAGTCGCTTTTCGCCAAATGCGATAATAATTTCTGAATGAAAAGCCCTAGGGCGCTATCTGCCGGCCTAGCTTCTCCTTCGTCATGATATTCATATACTCTTTCGAAAGTCATGTTCATTGGCTCATTATCAACATCGTAGCAAAAAATTGTTCGAGTTCCCGCCAAACAAAAACTATTAAGCGAAAGTACTGCATCGACCATGCACAGTGATGGACCTAAATCAAAGTGATGCTTTGCAAGCGCATCGAGAACAGACTCATATGCAGGCTTGTATTTATTTTCGATATCACTAGAAAGGGCCAATACGCCGTAGAAAATTGGTATTTTATCAATTGGATCACTTGAGCTTGTACCATTTAAAAGCTTTGCCGTATGAACAGCATCTTTTATATTTTGCAAACGCAAGCTTAGTTTGCATTCAAAAGCAGCCACAACAGACTCGATCGGATACACCTTGGTTTTAAAAATAGCTTTAGGAAAATTTTTGTCCACTATCAATATATCAATTTGAGGAGATATCAATGGGCCTATCCCAGCGATCACACCTTTAAGAACGACTTCATATTGTGGTAACAAATCTTGCAATAGTTCTACCCAAAATTCCTCAGTTGCGTCACCCGCTGTACCATGATCTAATCCAGTATAAATGTTTTTAATTAAAAAACACTCTGCGCCTAGCCTGCGCTCTCGCTCTAAAGTTGAATAATAAATTACTCTATCATCGGGTTGCCATTTTTCTCGCGTGCGAGTTTTCAGTGAATCCAAACCCCGATGATAGGCGACTTCCCCTATAACCTCACGAAAGCAGCGAAGCCAAATACTTTCACGGATCCAATCCGAACTAGGCTGACGCATCATCACCTACCATGAATAACTTAGATTTTTTAATTTGCTTTTTTTGATTGGTCATTTCATTGCCATTTTGGTTTGTTTGTCTTTTGCACTTGACGATAGATTTATAAGGTATTTGCCTCATTGTTTTGAAGCTTGCGCATGCGAGTTCGGATGAAGTCTAGCAACGGTTTTTCAGGTTTGATTTTGACGCTCTGTCCGTTGGAGCAATGGATTGTTATTCGAATAGTGGCGATATCGAGCTCGGTTAGACAATCATTTCCCATTGTCGCAACCCAATTGGTTTCAGATTCAAGCGGAAAACCAAAATGCGCTTGGTCACCATCATTGAGTACGCGCAGCAAGCTTTCGCAGTACTCGGTTGGAGCGCCTATTTTTAAGACGCCATATTTTTTTTTAATAAGTCCATGCTGAATAGAGATATTTGAAATTTTGAACTGTCTATCTCCGGTGTTGGTTACCATTATGGACGCGAGGTGCACGGGTGCCGCGCCGCCACCAACTATAACCCGCACCCCGCAAATGACCGATAGTTGCACGCGTTGTGACGTATGTGCCAGGTACAATGCCACCATCGCTGCCGACACAGATCCGAACGCAGAAGCCCAATCGGCTACCGAGCCCCAGTTAATCCCCGTTACATCCATTATCAAACCTCTCATGCTGTCATAAAGCTATCCAACTGGGTCAATTTTGACTCGCCGCATGACCGGCGAATTGAATAGCACCCAATATTTTAGACTCTTCTGACCGACAGCTTTTGGCCGAAAGCAGCCTTATCCGTAATTCCCTGTAACTCGAAGTACTGCCAGATCAACGGAATCTATTAGCGGTATCAATCAGCAACGATCTCAAACGCACCACTCCCCAAAACCTCCCCATTAACCAAAACCCTAACCCCATGCCGCCCCACAAAATGCCTCCGCGTCGTAAAATCCTTAATCACCTGCCGCCTCCCCACAACCACCTCCCCAAACCCAGCCAACTCCACCGTCTTCAACTTGAAAACCTTCCCCGAAACCCCGCCATTCGCTTTCACATAGTCAATCGTATAATCAATCACCAACCGCTGTTCATGCGCCACTGTCGACTTCACCGTAAACGACAACGTAATCGCCTCACCCAACCGAACCACCGCCGGTTCAACCCGCACATCCAGCAACTCAACTTCAGCTTTCGCGCCCGCGCCAATCACCGTCAACGCCCGCAAATCGCCCTGTTTGATCAAGCTGCGCAGCGCATGCTTGGCAATCCACGCCGTGTGTTTGTTCTCCAGTGGCCAGCTTTCAATCGTGTCCAGCACCCATTCCGGATGTTCCTTGGTCACGTCATTCAGATGGTTCGCCACGGACTTGCGTACGTACAAGCTCTCGTCGGCTTTCAACCGATCGAGGATGCCGGCGGTCAGTTGCGGGTTGGCTTGCACGGCTTCCAGGCGGAATGACCAGGGCAGGCGAGGGCGGGTGCCTTCGCTGGCGAGGCGGCGGATGTGGTGGTTTTGGTCTTGGGTCCAGTCGTGCATGAGTTCCAGCGAGCGTTCGAGGTCGCTGCGCAGGAAGTGGCGGATGGCGAATTCGGAGGAGCCGAAGGTGGTGAAGTATTTCAGTGCTTGCATCGAGGTATCGAAGGCGTGGCCGCCGTAGCTGGCGACGTAGTGCGGCAGGCACATGCTGACGAATCCGCTGTTGAGGCGGGGGGCGAGTTCGCGCAGGACTTCGAGGGAATCTTCGTAGTCCAGTGGCAGCACGGCGTGCAGGCTTTCGCTGACGCGGGCCATGCGTTGCATCACCGACAATTCCGCCAGCCCTTGATTGGCGTGCTTGAGAAACGCCTTGGCCTTGAACGCCGGGTACACGGCGATCATTTCGCTGGCGATGTGTTGCAGGCGTTCGGCGTTGAAGATTTCCTTTAACGCCGGGGCGGCGCTGTCGGTGGTGCTCATGGTCAGGTCATCGGGGTGCTGACGAACGCTTCGAGGGTTTCGGCGTACGCGGTGTATTGGGCGATGTGCGGGTAGCGGCGGGTGTCGATCTGGTCGGGGACGACGAGGTCGGTGAAGCTCCAGGCGACGGCGAGGCTGATGCCGGCCTGGGTGAGGGTGCCGTCGGTGGGCAGGCCGGTTTTTTCCAGTTCCTGTTCGAGGGCGGTGAACGCGGCGGCGAGTTGGCCTTCGACGCGTTCGACCCACGGTTGGTATTGAATGTCGGCCGGGCGCAGGTTGCGTTCGTAATAGAGCTGCACGGCTTTTTCGCAGGCGGCGAGGCTGAGGCCGATCAGGCGCAGGGCGTGGGCGCGTTGTTTGAGGTCGGTCGGCAGCAGGCTTTTGCCGCTGGCGGCTTCGAGGTAGTCGAGGATGAGGGTGGAGTCCATCAGGACCACGCCGTCATCGAGGATCAGCGTAGGCGCCTTGACCACCGGGTTGATCTGCTGGAATTGCTCGAAGTGGCGGAACACCGAGACCGATTCATGTTCGAGGTCGATGCCGAGGCGTTTGGCGGAGATCGCCACGCGGCGCACGTAAGGGGAGTCCAGCATGCCGATCAGTTTCATGACGCGTTCCTTCAAGTCGAACCGGTGGGAAGGCATAACCTAGCCGAGCCTGAGGTAAATGTCAGTCGTCAAAACCGGCTTGTTCGTGAATCTCATCCACATTCAATTCCAGCCGATACGCCACCGCCACAAATAACGCCTGACACAAACACAAGGTCGCACTCAGCGAACGGAACGCCAATGCGCTGCCCTCATTCACCAGCAGCAGGCTGTTGGCGTTTTTGGCCAATGGCGAGAGGTGGCTGTCGGTGAGGATCAGGGTGTTGGCCTGTTGCTGGCGGGCGTAGCGCAGGCAGTGCTGGGTTTCCTTGGCGTAGGGGGTGAAGCTGATGGCGATGACCAAATCACCGCTACGCACGCTGCGCATCTGCTCGCGATAACTGCCCCCCAGCCCGGAAACCAGGTGAATGCGCTTGTGAGTGTGTTGCAAGTTGTAAACGAGGTAGTCGGCGACGGCGAAGGAGCGACGTACGCCGACCACATAGATGTTGTCGGCGTTGACGATCAGGTCGACGGCTTTTTCGAACGCGACGTCGTCGAGTTCGCGGCCCAGGCGTTCGATGCCGGAGCGGGTGGCGTCGATGCATTCGCGGGCGAGGTCGCCGTCGCTGGCCTGCTGCGACTGGTTGGCGATCATGCTGCGGATGCGTTGCTGGTAGTTGTGCACCGGCGAGGCTTTGTGGGTGTAGGCGGCGCGGAATAGCGCCTGCATTTCGCTGAAGCCGCTGAAGCCGAAGCGTTGCGAGAAACGCACGATGGCGGATGGGTGCACCTCGCATTCCCGGGCGATGTCGCTGATGCGATCGACCATGATCCGGTCGCTTTGCTGGCTCATGTAGCTGGCGATGCGCTTGAGTTGGCGCGGCAGGGTGTCGTATTCGTCGGTGATCAGTTGTAGCAGACGCTCGGCATTGATCGGGGGACTGGCGAGGGGGCGCTCGTCGTTGGCCGGCAGATCGGGGCGGGGCATAAGTCTTCCTTCAGGCTGATCAAATCACACAAAGTGCTGGGTTGTGGCTGATGTTAGGAGGGCTTTTGGGGTTCTGCTTGGCTGAAACGATGCACCGGGAGTAGAAAAATTCGCGATGAGACGCCAGCGGTTAGCCGTTTGTCTTCTATATACAGCCGTTGGACTGAATTTCTTGCTATAAACGCACTCCGATGACCGCCATGAAGCCTGTGTCAGACCCGTTTACGGCTGTTGTCGGACAAATTCCCGGTATTTACAGTTGCTGAGGCCTCAAACGGGCCTTAGACTGCCGCCCCTTCGTAAATTGAGTGCCGGGTGGCGTTTGCAATAAACGATGCCTTTTCGTCGACCGGACACGGTTCGCCGGAACGCTCCCTATTTCGCCTTAATGCACGTTTTTTTATAGAGATATCAATGACAAAGGACAAGTTGCTGGCCATGCCGGCAGATGACTACATGAATGCCGAGCAACACGCTTTCTTCACTGAGCTGTTGCAGAACATGAAAGTCGAAACCCACGAGCGCATTGAGCAAAACCGTATCGCCATCGAAAGCCTGGACACTCCGGCCGACCCGGCGGACGCGGCTTCGGTTGAAGAAGAGCGCACCTGGCTGGTCAACGCGATCGATCGCGACCAGCGCATGCTGCCGCAACTGGAACAAGCCCTTGAGCGCATCAAGGAAGACAGTTTTGGCTGGTGCGACGACAGCGGCGAGGCCATCGGCCTGAAACGCCTGCTGATCAGCCCGACCACCAAGTACTGCATCGAAGCTCAAGAGCGTCACGAGCAGATCGACAAGCACCAGCGTCAGGCCTGATTCCATGGCTGCCCCCTGAATCGGGGGCGCCTGCAAAAGATCGCAGCCTTCGGCAGCTCCTACACGAGCTGACGGGGCTGCGATCTTTGCTTTTGCTCGTCTGCGATATTTTGCGCGCCGTTCCATTGACCTGCTGCAGACTCCACGACTAACGGACCATGGATAATGGCGTTCTAGTGGCGTTTAATGCAGTCACAACAATGAGAACAAGCGTGGGGTGTTGATATGACGAGAGATGGATCTCTGGTTGGGGCTTTGCCCGCACCAGTGCTGTTGCCGAAAAACCGCTGGATCGCTCCGACCCTGCAAAGCATCGCCCTGATGCTGTTGCTCGCCGGCATGACGCTGGGTGGATGGTCGCTGTACATCGGCCTGCCGCTGGCGGTGCTGATTGTCTGGCTGCCGCGCCTGCGCTCGCGGGCCACCCCTGATGCTGCGCCTGTCGATGCCGGCAGCGCGATTGCCGAACTCACCCGCGATCTTTCCTACACCACCAGTCATAACGCGCTGTCAGCCGCCGGTGTGGCGTTTTCCGTCAAGCAACTGGCGAGCAAACTCGAATCGCAACTCGATGCGGCGGCGCAGATTGTCAGCAACGCCGAAGTGATGATCGCCACCGAACACGCCACTTCGCAGCTCAGTCGTGAAGCGCTGGACGCCGCCAGCGAAGCGCATCACAGCAGCGCGGCGGGGCGCACCGAACTGGTGGATTCGATTGCGCGCATGCACCAACTCAGTCAACGCGCCAACGCCAGTCGTGAGCTGATCGAAGCCCTGAGTCTGCGCAGCGATGATATTCAACGGGTGACGCTGGTGATTCAGTCCATCGCCAGCCAGACCAATCTGCTCGCCCTCAACGCGGCGATTGAAGCGGCGCGGGCTGGCGAGCATGGCCGTGGTTTTGCGGTGGTGGCGGATGAGGTGCGCGGTCTGGCAGCGCGGACTGCCTCGGCGACCGGCGAGGTCGGGGAGATGGTTGCCGACATTCAGCAGCGTACGGCGCAAGTGGTGGAGCAGATCCGCGAGCTGTCCAGCGATCTGCAGACCGGTGTCGAGCAGGTCGAGAACACCGGCCAGCATCTGGAAAACATCGCGCGGTTGGCGGCCGGGGTGGAAACCCAGGTCGGCGAAATCGCCCGTGGCGCGGAAACCAATCGCGAGCAGCTCGACAGTCTGTTCAAGGCCATCGAGCAGATGCGCAGTGATCTGGCGATCAGCGATCAACAAACCCGGCGTCTGGCCGAGGCCGCTGTGCAGATGGAAGGGCAGGCGGAAACCATCAGCGAGCGTCTGGCCGAAGTCGGTCTGGATGACTATCACCAGCGCGTCTATGACCTGGCGCGTGAGGGCGCGAGTCAGATTGCGGCGCGGTTCGAGGCGGATGTCGAGCAGGGGCGGATCAGTCTTGAGGATTTGTTCGACCGTCAATATCAACCGATTCCCGGGACGCAGCCGGCGAAGTTTCAGACCCGTTTCGACCGCTACACCGATCAGGTGCTGCCGGCGATCCAGGAGCCGTTGCTGCCGCGCCATGAGGGGTTGGTGTTCGCCATCGCCTGCACGCCGCAGGGTTATGTGCCGACGCACAATCTGGCGTTCAGTCAGCCGTTGACCGGTGACGCGCAGGTCGACGCGGTGGGTAACCGCACCAAACGCAAGTTCGCCGACCGCACCGGGATTCGCTGCGGCAGCCATCAACAGGCGGTGTTGCTGCAGACCTACACCCGCGACACCGGGGAGCTGATGCACGACTTGTCGGTGCCGATCATGGTCAAGGGCCGGCATTGGGGCGGTCTGCGCCTGGGTTACAAGCCGGAGAATCCGCGCTGATCGATTGTTACCGCTCGCGCAATGAATCTGTGCACGGGCGTTGCTGTTTCCTCTGCGACGAAGTCATTAACATGGCCGTTAGTTAGGTAGCTAATGAAGTCGAGAGGTCAGTATGTGCAGAGTCGATGTCGCGGTGATGATTGGCAGTGGTGTGCCCGCCGGATTGCGCGCGATGGGCCAGAGCGTCTGCTGGGTGGTGTTGCTCAATGGTGAGCGGCGTGGCACCGCGTTCGCCAGTCGCGACGAGGCGGAGGAGTGCAAGGCTGCCTGGCTCGCGCAACTGATGGCCGAGCCTGGCGACAGCCTGCACTGACATTTATTAACGTCCGTCGTGCAGGCGTACGTTCAATTCATCGACCATCACCGCTTCTTCGCCGTCGGCGCGCAGCCACTCCTTCAGCAGTTGCGCCTGTTGCGCTGTCCAGAACTTGGCATCGATCAACTTGGTTTTGGCATCCAGCGGATGCGCTTCGATGAAATCGTCGATGGCCCCGTTTTCCGATGGCAGGCCCAGTTGGTCGAACAGGGTTTTCAGATCATATGCAGGCAGTTCCATCGTGTACTCCTTTTGCGTGTGCCGAAATGGCGCTGTCGCTCGCTCTTTATCTGAGGCAGCCGTTGGGCAAGAGTTCGATCCGTGATTCAAGCAAGCGGGCGAGGGCGCACGCTTCGTTATGGTCTTCGCGGAAACCTCTTACACGGCCGGTGGAAGATTCCTTGATATGAAAGAACGCATTACCTGCCGGGACCACCTGAAATCGCGGGGTCTGGACGCTTTGTGCGTATTGCGCAAGTTCCGGCAAATCAGTGCCGTGCAGCACGAAAGGCGTATCCATGACTGGTTTGGAGGGCTGGGCAAAGTGAGTCAGAGTGCACATATGAAGTCCTTTTCATGAGATAGCCGACGGTTACAGGTCGGTTCGGGTAGTCGGAAGCAGCATCGCTGCTCTAGAATCGCCAGTGTCTGCTGGCGACAGGTGCTATCTAAAGCAATTTTTTACCGGCGATATGTCGGAAAAGGGCTTTTTTTCGTCAGTTTTTTCCCTAAAGTTTGTAGTCCGTCTTCGTTGCGCTTCAATGAAGATTTTTCCTTCAAGGCCTGGCGAACATCGAGGCAAGTTTCTCGCCTGACTTTCCAGTAGTCTTGCGAACTTGTGATGTATGGGCGCTCCGCTTGTTTCAGGTGTACTGAAGTCATTCGGTAACAGCATCGGCCTGGCCGTTTTTTTGCCGTGCGCGTTTTGGCGCCGGGTACTTTTTCAGATGTGGGGATGTTTCTTTGGCAGTCAGTAACCTCGATATGCATGCTTTGTTCGTGTTGGGTGATTTGCGTGCAAAGCTGGTCAAGCTGTTCCAGTCGCGTTTTGTTTACATCACCGAACAGAACGCCGAAGGCATTTACGTGGCCGAGATCGACACCGAAAGTGCGTTGGTGGTCGATGACAAACCGGGGCTCAAGCTCAAGGTCGGCGATCATTTCAGCGCGGCCGTGCTGCCCAGCCGTGAAGGCGGCAAGATGGACATTCGCTTTCGCGAAATCAAACTCACGGTGTACGGCCTGGGCGATTACGCCTTTGTCGATACAGCGGACGGCCACGCGATCCTGTTCAAGGAAGGCCACAGCGTGGTGACGGTGTTTGCCGCGCACCAGCAACTGCAGGAAGGCCTGACCAAGACCCTGAAAGCTGTTACCGGTAAAGCGGCGAAGTGGCGCAAGGGCGAACTGATCACGTTCAAGGCCAGCGAGTGATCGGTAGTTTGAGTCGCGCCGACTTCCATTCGCAGAACCTCGACCGCGCACGTGAAGAGGCATTGCGCCTGTTCAACGCCAAAGCCGAATTGCAGGGCGCATGGCTAAACTGGGTGGCAGCGCAGATCTACACCTTACGGCCTGCGGAATACGCCAGCATGGTCAGACGCGAGCTGCAAAGCTTGCAGGAAAAGTCTGAAACATAACCTCGCCGGGATTGGCCCCCGGAAAAAGCAGGAACCTCGGCTACAGTCAGTTGACTGAGTATTCAGAGGCTTGCGGTCTTCTGCCAGGCCATCCTGCTATTGCTGTGAACAGCACGAGGTGCAAAGCATGAAAGGAATTCGACGGCTATTGGCCGCCAGCGTGGTTTCGTTCGGTGTACTGACGGCCGCGCAGCCGGCAGCGGCGGCGCAGGCACCGATTCATTTTGCCGACCTGAACTGGGAAAGCGGCAGCCTGATCACCGATGTCCTGCGGATCATCGTCGAGAAGGGCTATGGCCTGCCGACCGATACGTTGCCCGGCACCACCATCACCCTGGAAACCGCGCTGGCCAACAATGACATTCAGGTCATTGGCGAAGAGTGGGCCGGGCGCAGTCCGGTGTGGGTCAAGGCGGAGGCGGAGGGCAAGGTCGTCAGTCTCGGCGATACGGTCAAGGGTGCGACTGAAGGCTGGTGGGTGCCGGAATACGTGATCAAGGGTGACCCGGCCAAGGGCATCAAGCCGCTGGCGCCGGACCTGCGCAGTGTCAGTGATCTGAAGAAATACAAGGACGTGTTCAAGGATCCGGAAAATCCGAGCAAGGGTCGGTTCCTCAACAGCCCGATCGGCTGGACCTCGGAAGTGGTGAGCAAACAGAAGCTGACCGCTTACGGCCTGCAGGACGATTACACCAATTTCCGCAGTGGCTCGGGCGCGGCGCTGGATGCCGAGATCAGCTCTTCGATCCGTCGGGGCAAACCGGTGCTGTTCTATTACTGGTCGCCGACGCCATTGCTGGGCAAATTCAAACTGGTGCAGCTGGAAGAGCCACCGTTCGATGCCGAGGCGTGGAAGACCCTGACCGATGCCGATAACCCCAATCCGAAACCGACCCGTTCGCTGGCATCGAAGCTGTCGATTGGCGTGTCTACGCCGTTCCAGAAGCAGTATCCGCAGATTGCCGAATTCTTCAGCAAGGTGGATTTCCCAATCGAGCCGCTGAACAAGGCGTTGGCCGAGATGAGCGAGAAACACACCGCACCACGGCAGGCAGCGGAATCGTTCATGAAGGCGCATCCAGAGGTGTGGCAGGCGTGGGTGCCGAAGGAGGTGGCGGAGAAGGTGGCGGCTGATCTGAAATAGATAGTTGAGACTGCTGGCCTCTTCGCGAGCAAGCCCGCTCCCACAATTGGAGCGCTCTGTCCTGTGGGAGCAGTCTCACTCCCACAATTGGAACGCGTTCTCCTGTGGGAGCGGGCTTGCTCGCGAAGCTTTCATGCTTTTAGAACTTCGTTTGCACCGCCAATTCAAAGGTGCGCGGCGTACCCAGATAGTAAGCCGGCGATACATGCGCAAACTCGGCATACACCTCGTTGGTCAGGTTACGCACTCGCCCGGTAACGGTGGTGTGCGAGTCGACCTTGTAGCTGAGGAAGCTGCCGAACAGTGTGTACGACGGCACGGTCATGGTGTTCGCTGTGTCCGCATACACCGACGCCACATACCGCGCATCGACCCCACCTTGCCATTGCGGCGAAAAATCGTAAGTCAGCCATAGATTGCCGACCCGATCCGGAACGTTGGTCGGCGTGTTGCCCTTGCGTGAGACCACCGCGCCGGCGGCGTTCTTTTCGGTGAAGTCGTCGTATTGCGCATCGACCCAGGCGAAGTTGCCTTCGGCCAACAGCTTGTCGGTAATCCGCAGGGAGCTGGCAATCTCGATGCCTTTCGAAGTTTGCTGTCCTACCGGGATGCTGCTGGTAGGGTCCAGCGGGTCAGTCACGGCGAAGTCCTTGCGTTCGATGGTGTAGGCGGCAACCGTCGCCGAGCCACGGCCTTCCAGGTAGTCGAACTTGCTGCCGATTTCCCACTGCTTGCCGGTGGAAACATCGAAGTCCTGCGTGCCGTTCGGTTGCTCGGCGGCGGTGCTGTATTGCACGTAGACGTTGGCGGATGGAATGAACTGGTAGGTAAGGCCGACACGCCCGGTGACCGGCTCCCAGCTGCGCTTGAGATGCTTCGGATTGGCGGCCGTTACGGTGCGATGGTTGGTCACGTCGAGGTCGATGTCGTCGTAACGCAGGCCGGTGAGCAACGCCAGTTTGTCGGTCAGTGCCAGGCGGTTTTCCACGAACAGCGCCTTGGTGGTGACCTCGTTGGTCTTGTCGCTGATCAGTGCCGGGTTGGTGCCGGGAATATCGTAGAAATGCCCCGGACGGTAGTTGTTCGGATCGACCGTGCTTGGGCCTTTGATATTCAGCGGCGAGTTGGTGGTCTGGTTGACCTTGTACTCGAAACCACCGGACCAAGTGGTGTCGAGGCCGAACAGGGTGTTGTCGTGGCGCAGTTCGAACTGGTTGCCGTTCTGCTCGCCCTGATGCCGCACTTGATAGGCGGTGGAGCGATTCACCGCTGTGTTGTCGGCGTTGTACTGATAGGTCTCGAGGTTGCGGTAGTCGCGCTGGCTGTCGAGGTGATACAGCGTGTTGCGCAGGGTTGTGCTGTCGTTGATCCGATAGTCGATGATCGAGCGCACCCAGATCGTGCGCTGCTCGTAGCGCCCGTCCTCGACGTTGTAGTTGTTGAAGCGGTTGTGTTTGTCGATCTTCAACTCGCCGGCCTTGGGGTTGAGCACCGGCGTGCCCCAGTACGGGCTGTCTTCGTGTTCGTCCTGATATTCCAGGGCCAGGGTGTGCGACAGATCCGGCGTGAGGTCGCTGAGCAACGAGAACGCCACGCTCCAGGCATCGCGCTCCTGACGGTCGATGTAGCCGTTGCTGGTGTTGTGGCTGACATCGAGCCGCGCGTAGTGCTGCACGTCGGCGCTCGGGTCGGTCAGCGCGCGGTTGAGGCCGAACGCGGTTTGGGTGGTGTCGTAACTGCCGTAGCTGACGCGACCTTCAGCGGCTTGTTCGTCGCGAGTTGCCAGTTTGGTCACGTAGTTCAGCGAACCCCCCACCGAGCCTGCGCCGTTGATCAGTGACGAAGGCCCGCCCACCAGCTCGACCCGATCATAGATCCACGCATCCACCGGTCGGGCGAGGCCGCCGGAGACGGTGACGCCGTTGAACATCTGAGTGATCTGGCTGCTGGTGAAACCGCGATAGGAGACGAATCCGCCAAAGCCCGGTGGTGCGCTGGCATTGACCCCGGTCAGGGTGTTGGCGGCGTCTTGAAAGTTCTGTGCGCCGTGGCGTTCGATGTCGTTGCGGTTGGCGACGGCCACCGAGGCCGGCGTGTCGCGCACGCTGAGACCGAGGCGCGAGGCCGTGCCGCTGGATTGATCGAGGCTCAGGCCTGGTTCGCTGGTGGATTCGCCGTCGATGGTGATCGGCGCCAGGTCTACGGTGGATTGCGCCCAGGCGTTAAGGGACAGGCAGCCGCACAGGCTGGCCAGCAGAGGAATATGTTTCATCGTTGAATCCTGAATGCTTGTCTGGGAATCAGCGCACAGGCGAACGCCGCGCGTTGGCGCAGTGGGCTGACAAATCAAAGGCAAAGACACTCAGGCGAGCGGTGGGGCGCGAGGGTTGGCCGAGGGCCAGGTGAAGCGGGCAGGGAGGTCAGCACTGACGATGGGCGCCAGCGGCGGGCTGTGCTGTTCGGGCAGAACCGCGAGGGTCAGGCTGGAGTTGAACGCCGGGCCCATGCCGCCGCCGACCGAGCACAGCGGGCAGCCGAACGCCTTCGACAGGGTCGGCAATTGTTCTTCGCTGGGATTGCTGGTCAGTGGCGCTTGGGTGGCCGGGTCGACCGTACAGAACTGCCCGCCGATGCCGTTGAGCTGCATCCCGACCATTTGCCCGTGACCGATGCTGCAGGCGAACACGTTGAACAGGACGCAGCAATAGAGCATCCAGGCCAGCAGTGAGCGATCGGAACGGGTGAATTTCATGGGGCGGCACTTTACCGTACCGCTGATCGGTCGTGCACTTCAAAAAATGCCGACTAGGATGTTTTGTTCAAATCCCTCGAAAGGATTCTCGACCATGACCTTTGTGTTGGCTCAATGGCTGGTGACGATATTTGCGGCAATCAGCCTGGTACACGTGTATTGGGCGCTGGGTGGGCAATGGGCGGCGGTGGCGGCGGTACCGCAAGTGCCGGTGCGAGGACTGGTGGCGACGGTGCGACCGGCGTTCAAACCGTCAGGCTGGATTACCTTGCTGGTAGCGGCAGCATTGTTGGTGATTGCCGCGCTGGTGTGCATGCGGGTCGGCTGGGGCATGCCGGCGGTGCATCACAAAGCGTTGCAATGGGTGATCAGTGCGATTGCGTTATTGATGTTCGCCCGGGCGATCGGCGATTCGAATCTGGTGGGGTTTTTCAAGGAAGTGAAGGGGTCGCGGTTTGCGCGGCTGGATACCTGGGTGTATTCGCCGCTGTGTCTGGTGTTGGGGGCGGGATTGTTGGCGGTGGCTTGGGTCTGACCCGGTTCATGTGTTGGCAGTACCGGCCTCTTCGCGAGCAAGCCCGCTCCCACAGGGGAAATGCATTCCAAATGTGGGAGCGGGCTTGCTCGCGAAGAGGCCAGTTCAGACACCCTAGATGTAGAAACTAACTACCACTCTCGGTGCGGCGACTACTCACCTCAGCCGGCACATCATCCCCGGCCATGCGCTTGCGGAACAAAGCCGCCCGCGCCAGCAGCAACGTAGTCACCGGCACGGTAATCGCCAGCAGAATCGGAATCAGCCAGGCATGCATCACCGGCCCGGACTTGAGTGCAGAAAAACAGATGATCGAAGCCAGTGCCACGCACCACGCACCCAGTGTCGAGGCCAGCGCCGGCGGGTGCATGCGCTGAAAATAATCCTTCATGCGCAGCAATCCGGTCGCGCCAATCAGCGCAAACACACCGCTGAGCACCAGCAGGATCGCCACCGGAATTTCGACCCACAATGACAATTCAGCATTCATTCGATCACCTCGCCACGCAGCAGGAATTTCGCCAGGGCAAACGAGCCGACGAAGCCGAACAGCGCGATCAGCAGTGCCGCCTCGAAATAAGTGTCACTGGAATAACGAATGCCCAGCGTCAGCATCATCAGCATGGCGACGATGTACAGGTAATCCAGCGCGAGTACCCGATCCTGTGCCGACGGCCCCTTGAACAGACGAATCAAGGTCAGAACCATTGCCAGCGAGAACAGGAACAGCGTCAGCAAAATCGCGTTCGACAGCAGCGGGCTCATTCGAAAATCTCCATCAACGGCTGCTCGTAGGCAGTCTTGAAGTGGTGGATGAAGTGCGCCTCGTCATCCAGATCCCAAACATGCAGCAGCAGAATGCTGCGATCCAGCGCCAGCTCCGACCACACGGTGCCGGGCACCACGGTGCAAATCATCGCCAGAGCGGCCAGACCGTGGGCGTCGCGCAGGTCCAGCGGAACTTTGACGAAGCGCGAATGCGGCGGTCGGCGACCGGCGTTGATCACGCCCCAGGCGACGATCAGGTTGGAGAGGATCACGTCACGACCGACCATCACGAACAGGCGCAAAATCGTCAGCGGGCGGCGAATGCGTACCTGTTTCGGGCGCAGCTTGCGCATCATCAATGGTGCGGCGAACCCGAGTATCGCGCCGAGCAGCAGGTTGCCCGGGCTGACAGACAGGTTCAGCGTCAGCCACAAAACCCACAACGCCAGTGACAGCAACGGTGCCGGAAATACGCGCTTCATGGCTGCACCTCCAGCATCGCCGCTTTGGCTTCAGGGCTGGGAACGGCGCGGGTGCCGAGCACCGCCATCACGTATTGCTGCGGGTTGTTCAGCGCGTCGGCGGTGGCCTGGGTGTAACGCAGCAGCGGTTCGGCCTTGAAGGTCAGCGCGATGCTCAGCCCCAGCAACAGGAAGATCGGTGCGCATTCAAGCTTGCGCAGCAGCGGCGAAGGGCGCTCCTCGGGCGTCCAGAAACGCTGGATGCCCATGCGCGCGAATGCCATCAACGAGGCCAGTCCGGAGAGGATCAGCAGCGCCAGCAACGCCCATGCAGCGTTCGAGATCGGTGCCTCGCCGCCCAGCCCCAGCGGATTGAGCAGCGCACCGATCAGGTTGAGCTTGCCGATGAACCCGGACAGCGGCGGCATGCCGATGATCAGCAGCGCGCAGGCAATGAAACTCAAGCCGAGAAACGCCATGGTCCACGGAATGACCTGACCGACCACGGCTTTCTGCTCGTCGTCGAGGTTGATGCCCTTGGGCGGTTGAAGCGATTCCTGCGGACGCGGCAGCAACTCGCTTTCATCCTCCAGCGGGATTTCGTTGGCCGAACGCGAACGCTCGATCAACTCCGCCAGCAGGAACAGCGCACTCAGTGCCAGGGTCGAGCTGACCAGATAGAACAGCGCCGCGCCGATCAGGTTTGGCTGGGCGAAACCCACCGCCGACAACAGAATCCCCGCCGACACCAGAATGCTCAGGCTGGCCATGCGCTCCAGACGTTGTGCAGCCAGAATCGCCAGCGCCGCGCAGGCGATAGTCGCCATGCCGCCGTAGATCAGCCAGTCGCCACCGAAGAAGGCCGAGGCCCCGGCCTGACTGGAAAACAGCAGCGTCCACAGGCGCAGCAGGGTGTAGACGCCGACCTTGGTCATGATCGCGAACATCGCCGCCACCGGCGCACTGGCCGAGGAGTAGGCCGGCACCAGCCAGAAGTTCAGCGGCCACATGCCGGCCTTCGCCAGAAACGCCACCGCAAGAATCCCCGCGCCAGCATGCAGCAAGCCACGGTCGGCTTCCGGCACCAGCGGAATCTTCAGCGCCAGATCGGCCATGTTCAGCGTACCGGTGACGCCATAGATCAGCGCCGCGCCAATCAGAAACAGCGACGAGGCCAGCAGGTTGATCGAGATGTAATGTAGGCCCGACGACACCCGCGCCCGACCCGAGCCGTGCAGCAACAGGCCATACGAGGCGGCGAGCAGCACCTCGAAGAACACGAACAGGTTGAACAGGTCGGCGGTGAGGAAGGCGCCATACAGGCCCATCAGCTGAATCTGGAACAACGCGTGGAAGCTCGATCCCGCGCCGTCCCAACGCGCCATGGCAAACAACAGGGCGCTGACGCCGATGATCCCGGTCAGCACCAGCATTAATGCCGACAGGCGATCAACCACCAGCACGATGCCGAACGGCGCCTGCCAGTTGCCCGGCAGGTACACGCCGATGGAACCGGGCACGCCGGTGGTTTGCGTCCACTGCAGCAGCATCACCGAAATGAACAGGCCGACGAGGCTGGAGAACAGATTGATTTTCGCCTTCAGCGGCCGATGCTTCTCGCCGAGCATCAACATGATGGCGGCGGTCAGCAGCGGCAGCAGGATCGGTGCGGCGATCAGGTGAGTCATCGCCATCATTCCTTGGGTTCCCGGCCGTCGACGTGGTCGGTGCCGGTCAGGCCCCGCGACGCCAGCAGCACCACCAGGAACAGCGCGGTCATGGCGAAGCTGATGACGATCGCGGTCAGCACCAGTGCCTGCGGCAGCGGATCGGTGTAGTGCAGCAGGTCCTGGGTCACGCCGTCCTTGATCACCGGTTCTTTACCGATGAACAGGCTGCCCATGCTGAAGATGAACAGGTTGACCGCGTAGGACAGCAGGCACAGGCCCATGACCACCTGAAATGTCCGTGGCCGCAGCACCAGCCAGACCCCGGACGCGGCGAGCACGCCGATGGCGATTGCGATGACTTCTTCCATCAGACGGCTCCTTTGCTGGCGACGGACTTGGGCAGCGACGCGGTCTTGTGACCCCGCACCGATTGGTGGGCGAGGGCGGTGAGGATCAGCAGTGTCGAGCCCACGACCACGGCGTACACGCCGATATCGAAGAACAGCGCGCTGGCGATATGGATCTCGCCCAGCAGCGGCAAGGCGAAATGCCAGGTGTGGGTGGTCAGGAACGGATAACCGACCGCCATCGCCCCGAGACCGGTGGCGGTGGCGAACAGCAGGCCAGTGCCCATCCAGCGCAGCGGTCGCAGGCTCATTTGCGCTTCGACCCACTGCGTCCCGGCGACCATGTATTGCAGGATGAACGCCACCGACATCACCAGTCCGGCGACGAAACCACCGCCCGGCTGGTTGTGACCGCGCATGAACAGGTAGCACGACACCACCAGCGCAATCGGCAGCAACAAGCGCACCAGCACCGCCGGCACCATCATGAAGCCGAGTGCGGTGTCGCTGGCGCTACGCGGGTTGACCAGATCGGTGACCACGTCCGGCGCGAGCAGGCGTTGCTGGGCCGGCAGTTGCAGGCTTTCTTTCGGCGGGCGGAAGCGGCGCAGCAGGGCGAACACGGTGAGCGCCACGGCCACCAGCACGGTGATTTCACCGAGGGTGTCGAAGCCGCGGAAGTCCACCAGCATCACGTTGACCACGTTGCTGCCACCGCCCTCGGGCATGGCCCGGCTGAGGTAGAACGAGGAAATGTCGTTGGGCGTCTGCCGGGTCAGCATCGCGTAGGACAACAGCGCCATGCCGGCGCCGACGGCAATCGACAGCAGCAAGTCGCGCAAGCGCCGCACGCGGGCCTTGCGCAGGCTCGAAGGCAGTGGCGAGACTTCTTCAATCCGCCGGGGCAGCCAGCGCAGGCCGAGCAGGATCAGCACCGTGGTCACCACTTCCACCGCCAGTTGCGTCAGGGCCAGATCCGGCGCCGAAAACCAGACGAAGGTCACGCAGGTCATCAACCCGCAGACGCTGACCATGGTCAGGGCGGCGAGACGGTGATACTTGGCCTGCCATGCTGCGCCGAGGGCACAGGCAATCGCCAGCAGCCACAGGGTGACGAACACGATCGAACCCGGAATCTTCGGCCGGTCGCCCCAGCTCAGGCTGCTGTGCAACATCGGGATCAGGCCGGCGAGCACTGCCGCCAGGACCATCAGGAACAGTTGCATTTGCAGGCGGCGGGTGCCGAGTCGGCGTTCTACCCGACGGGCCATGCGCATCATCAGCACCAGACTGCGCTCGAACAGGCGCTTGCCGTTGAAGCGACCCACCAGCGGCGGATATTTGAAGCGGCCACGCTTGAGCTGATTGCGCAGCAGCAGATAGACCACGATACCGCCGGACATGGCGATCAGGCTCATGATCATCGGTGCATTAAGACCGTGCCAGATCGCCAGGCTGTACTCCGGCAGCGTGCCACCCACCACCGGCAGCGCGGCGGCCGCGAGCAGCGGGCCGACCACTTGCGCCGGGAAGATCCCGACGACCAGACAGGTGAACACCAGCAGCTCGACCGGCGCACGCATCCAGCGCGGCGGTTCGTGCGGGGTGTGTGGCAGATCGGTAGCGGTCGGGCCGAAGAACACGTCGACGGTAAAGCGCAGCGAGTAGGCGACGCTGAAGGTACCGGCAATGGTCGCGACAATCGGCAACGCTGCTTCGACCCACGCGGTGGCGTTGATGAACACGGTTTCGGCGAAGAACATTTCTTTCGACAGGAAGCCGTTGAGCAGTGGTACGCCGGCCATCGACGCGCTGGCAACCATCGCCAACGTGGCGGTGAACGGAATCAGTTTGATCAGGCCGCTGAGTTTGCGGATGTCACGGGTGCCGCTTTCGTGGTCGATGATCCCGGCGGCCATGAACAGCGAAGCCTTGAAGGTCGCGTGGTTGAGAATGTGGAACACCGCGGCAACCGCCGCCAGCGGGCTGTTCAGACCCAGCAGCAAGGTGATCAGGCCCAGATGGCTGATGGTCGAGTAGGCCAGCAGGCCCTTGAGATCGTTCTGGAACATCGCGCAGTAGGCGCCGAGCAACAACGTACACGCACCGGCGCCGCTGACGATGTAGAACCATTCTTCACTGCCGGACAATGACGGCCACAGACGCGCAAGTAGAAACACTCCAGCCTTGACCATGGTCGCCGAGTGCAGATAAGCCGAAACCGGGGTGGGCGCCGCCATGGCGTGCGGCAGCCAGAAGTGGAAAGGGAACTGGGCGCTTTTGCTGAGGGCGCCGATGAGGATGAGGGGAAGCAGAATAGGGTAGAGGGCATGTGCGCGAATCAGATCGCCGGCGGCCAAGACCTTGTCCAGGTCATAGCTGCCGACGACATGGCCGAGGATCATGACCCCCGCCAGCAGGCACAATCCTCCCGCACCGGTGACCATCAGCGCCATGTAGGCGCCACGCCGGGCATCGGAGCGGTGGTGCCAGTAGCCGATCAACAGGAACGAGAAGAGGCTGGTCAGCTCCCAGAAGAACACGATCTGGATCAGGTTGCCGGAGATCACCAGCCCGAGCATGGCGCCCATGAACGCCAGGAAAAAGGCGAAGAAGCGCGGCACCGGGTCGTCCGGCGACATGTAATAACGCGCATATAAAGAGACCAGGGCCCCGATGCCCAGCACCAGCAACGAGAACAACCAAGCGAAGCCGTCCATGCGCAGGACGAAATTCAAACCGAGGCTGGGCAGCCACATGAATTCTTCGCGGATCACCCCGCCGTGGGCGATTTGCGGATACAACAGCGCGACCTGCACGGTGCCGATCAGAGCGACCAGACCTGCCAACAGGGATTCGGTATTACGCGCGTTGTGTGGCAGCACCGCTGCCAGACAGCTGCCAATGAATGGCAGAAGCAGTAGAACTATCAGGGACATAGGCTTCTAATCTGCGGAAGTTTGTGAAGCATCATACGTGCCAGCTCCCTGATTACCAAACGCCAGGATGTCTCAGAATCCTACAAAGTAGTCTGAAAAATTTGGTTTGGCATTGTTTCAGGGGGAGGGATGTTGTGACGGATGGCCCTTTCGCGAGCAAGCCCGCTCCCACATTTGAAACACATTCCAATGTGGGAGCGGGCTTGCTCGCGAAGGCGATGGATCAGGCACTAAAGATATTGCGGATTAACCTTGGGTCTCCCGCTCCAGCTCAGCGTCTACTTCGTCAACCTTACCCTTGGTCTTCAACTCGCTGACAATCACCGCCGCCACAATCAACCCCGCACCCACCAGCGCAATCGCCGGCAAGCGCTCCCCGGCGATTCGCCCGACGATCCCGGCCCAGACCGGTTCACCGGCGTAGATCAACGTCGCCCGGGTCGGCGAAACGCTTTTCTGCGCCCAGTTCATCGCCACCTGAATCGCCGCACTCGCCGCGCCGAGGCCCAGAGCAGTCACCAGCAAGGTCCAGGAAAAATCTGGAAGCGCTTCGCCGGTCGGCACCACCAGCAGGAACGACAGCACCGAGGTCGCCGCCAGTTGCACCACGGTCACCCGGCGCACATCGACTTGACCGGCGTAGGTGCTGATCAGAATGATCTCGGCGGCAATCGCGATGGCACTGATCAGGGTGGCAATCTCGCCGGGGCTGAAATTCAACGACGCCCCGGACGGCCCGGACAACAGCATCAGACCGGTAAACGCCAGCATGATGCCAATGCTTGGCATCAACCCTGGTCGACGGCCCAGTACCAGCCATTGCAACAACGGCACGAAGGGCACGTACAGCGCGGTGATGAATGCCGACTGACTGCTCGGGATCGTTTGCAGACCAACCGTCTGCAAGCCGTAACCGAGCATGATCGCCACGCCGATGAACGATCCGGCCTTGAGCTCGAACAGGGTCAGTTCACGCAAGTGGCGCCAGGAGAACAGCGCAACAATGGCGGCCGCAGCGGCAAAGCGCAGGCCGACAAAGAACATCGGCCCACTGACGGTCATGGCGTGTTGCACCAGCAGGAACGTACCGCCCCAGACCATGGTGATCAGCACCAGCACGCACTCGGCCTTGCTGAAACGGGAGAAGCGAAGAGGCGTGGGGGAGCTGTTCACTGGCGTCATGTCCTTGCGCACTATAAAAGGCAGGACGCACAATGCGCCCAACGTTGCGCAGTATACTGCCCAACCCCACCGAGTGAGCAATATAGTGCACAAAGATTCCAGCCAACGGGCGTCCGTCCTGCAACACGTCAGTCACAACGTTCGGCGCCTGCGCCACGCTGCCGACATGAGCCAGACCGCGCTGGCGGAAAAGTCCGGCGTCAGTCGGCGCATGCTGGTGGCGATCGAGGCCGGGGAAAAGAATGTCAGCCTGACCACCCTCGATCGCGTTGCCGAAGCGCTCGACGTGGCCTTCAGCGACCTGATCCAGGCCCCAGACGCACGCGATACCAGCCGCATCAACGAGGTGGCGTGGGCCGGAGTGATTCCCGGGAGCAAAGCGGTGTTGTTGTCCAAGGCGACCGCTACCCGTGAAGTCGAACAGTGGGAATGGTGCCTGCAACCGGGTGAGGTCTATCCCTCGCAACCGGATGCCGATGGCTGGAGCGAACAGATTTACGTGTTCGAAGGTTGCTTGACGTTAACGGTTGGCGACGTGGCCAACACCATTTCCGCCGGGGAGTTTTTCATGTTTGCCAGCAACCAGCCGCACGGCTATCGCAATGACGGAGCGGTCGCGGTACGGTTTGTGCGCAATGTGGTGATTTGAAATGAATCAGAACGCAGACATCCTGATCATCGGCGGTGGCCTCAGCGGCACGATGCTGGCCGTGCAATTGCTGCGACTGCCCGGCCAGCGTCGGATCCTGATCATCGAACCGCGCGCCGAACTCGGTCGCGGTGAAGCTTACAGCGCCGTCGAACTGGGCCACACGCTCAACGGCAATGCGGCGCGCATGAGTGTCGACCCCGATAACCCCGATGATCTGACTCAATGGCTGACCGCGCACATCGCTGCCGGTGGCTGGCCGGAATCTGCCGAGCAGAATGTGCCAATCAGTGAGCTGTTCCCTCCACGCGGGCTGTTTGGCGTGTATGTGCAGCAGCGTCTGGCCGAGGCGCGCGTCGTTGGTGCGCAGCATGGTTCGACCGTCGAGCACGTTCGCGCTGAAGTCGTCGATCTGCAAACTGATGCGGATTCGGTGCAAATGAGCTTGAGCAATGGGCAGACTCTGCGCGGCGCCTATGCCGTGCTCGCTACGGGCATGTTCCCCGCCGCGCGCACGCCGCAGAAAGAGTCCAGCGGCCTGAACGCCGCAGCGCTTGATCCGTGGGATGTCGCCGCCATGCGTCAGCTCGATCCGCAGTCGACTGTGCTGATCATCGGCTCCGGCCTGACCATGGTCGATGCCGTGGTTTCACTGGAGCAGGCCGGTCATCGCGGGCCGATCGAAGTGTTTTCCCGTCACGGACTGTTGCCCCATGTGCGTCGGCAACCGCCGGCGTGGGTGGATTTTCTTGCCGAAGATCAGAGCATTCGCACACCTCGACAGTTGTTGCGCGAGCTGCGCAGGCATTGCCGCGAGGCGATCGCTCAGGGCATCGATTGGCAGGCGCCGCTGGACACGGTGCGGGCCCATATCGGACGACTGTGGAGTCAGGCAACTGACGTTGAGCGTCGACAATTCGTACGCCATGTGCGGCCGTGGTGGGAGAGTCATCATCACCGGTCGCCGCCGCTGAGTGCAGCATTGGTTGAGCGCTTGCACAACGAAGGACGGTTGCGGATTCAGGCGGCGTCGTTCAAAGGGCTTGAGCCGATGACGGGCGAGGGTGTGAGCATTCGAATTCGGCGTCGCGGCGAGGCGCAAACCTGTGTGGTGCAAGGTGCAGCGCTGATCAATTCCAGTGGCATCGAGTACGACTGGCGCCGCGTCGCGCGCCCGCTGCCGCAGCAGTTGCTGGCGCGTGGGCTGGTGCGTCCGGGGCCGTTGGCGTTGGGGATTGCAGCGGCGGTGGACGGTGCGGTGCTGGATGCTGAAGGGCAGGCCGGCAGCCGATTGTTCGCGATGGGGCCACCGCTGCGCGGGATGTGGTGGGAGAGCACGGCGGTGACGGACGTGGCGTTGCAGGCCAAGGCGTTGGCGGCGCGGCTGGTGGAATGAAAGCAGACCGGCTTGCACAGATCCCTGTAGGAGTGAGCCTGCTCGCGATAGCGGTGGGTCTTTCACCTCATTGCTGAAGGGGCTGACGCTATCGCGAGCAGGCTCACTCCTACAGTTGAACGGGGCAGCTCAGTCATCTCGGAAGTGCATTCATCAGCCAGCGCTGGCGAATCTGCTCCAGGCGCCCGTCGGCGCGCAAGGTTTCCAGCGCCTGTTGCCAGCGTTTGACCTGACCCGGATCGGTCTGCAGCGAAAAGGCAATGTAGGTGTCCTGTTTCATCAGCGGAATCTGATACTGCAAGCGTCCCGGTTCCATGCCTTGGGTGCGGGCCAGCGCGGCGGTGGAGAGTGTGTCGGAGACCACGAAATCGGTCCGGCCCAGGCTGAACAGACGCATCATCTGTTCCGGGGTTTCGACACCGTCGAGGTTCTTCAGATTTTGCTGCTGAAGGTAGCTGTAGATCAGCCATTTGCGCGGCACGCTGATACGACCGGCCTGATCCGCCTGCTGCAGGGTTTTTACCGGCGGCTGGTTGTTGGCATGGGCGTAGAGCGCGGTTTCGACTTCGATCAGCGGCCCGACCCATTGATAGCGGTCATCGCGCTCATCAGTACGCAGGACGGTAAATACGCCGGTGTTGGCTGTTTCGCTGGCCGTGCGCAAGGCTCGCAGCAAGGGGACTTGCTGCAGGTCGATCCGGTCACCGGTTTGCTCTGCCAGCGCGCGCACCACGTCGACGCCGTAACCCTCCAGGTGATCGCCTTGCTGAAAGTGCAGGGGGCGATGGTTGTCGGTGAGCAGTTGCAGATCTGCTGCATCGGCTGCCAGGGCCAGGAGTGACAGCAGACACGCGGCAATCCGTTTCATGAATCGTCCCTGAAAAATTGAGCGCGAAGCTTAGTACGGGCCGGGGATGGCTGTCGTGCGGAATGTACGGGGCTTTTGTGTCAGAAACAAAGGCTGATTGGCAGAGTCGGCGCAGACAAAACCGTTGCTGGCGATAGTGGTGGATCAGTCAACATTGAAGTGACGGACCTGACCTGTTCGCGAGCAAGCTCGCTCCCACATGGGTTTGTGGTGTGCCTGGCATTTGTGGCTGGCACACAACCTGTGGGAGCGAGCCTGCTCGCGAAAACGGTGGATCAGTCAACATCTGAAGTGGCTGATCTGGCCTATTCGCGAGCAGGCTCGCTCCCACTTTGGTTTTGTTGTGCCTGCATGGGGGGCAGGCACAGGGGGATGCGGTGGCTGGAGAGTTACGCCACCACGCGATAGCACGGCACATACGCCGCGCCGCCCGGCAGTTTCATCCGGTGCTGGGCGACGAAGGCTTTGAGCAGCGCGTCGAGCGGTTGCATGATCGCCGCGTCACCACGGATCTGGTACGGCCCGTGTTCTTCGATCAAACGGATGCCCTTGTCCTTGACGTTGCCGGCGACGATCCCGGAGAACGCGCGGCGCAGGTTGGCGGCCAGTTCGTGGGGCGGCTGGTCGCGGTGCAGCTTGAGGTTGGCCATGTTCTCGTGGGTCGGATCGAACGGACGCTGGAAGCTTTCGTCGATCTTCAGCAGCCAGTTGAAGTGGAACGCGTCGTTGCGCTCGCGGCGGAACTGCTTCACCGCTTTGAGGCCGGCAGTCATCTGCCGCGCGACTTCGGCCGGGTCGTCGATGATGATCTCGTAGTGCTGCTTCGCCGCATCGCCGAGGGTGGCGGTGACGAAGGCATCGAGTTGCTCCAGATACGGCGCGGCATGTTTCGGCCCGGTCAGGATCACCGGGAACGGCAGGCCGGCGTTGTCCGGGTGCATCAGGATGCCCAGCAGGTAAAGGAACTCTTCGGCGGTGCCGGCGCCGCCCGGGAAGATGATGATGCCGTGGCCGACACGCACGAACGCTTCCAGACGTTTTTCGATGTCCGGCAGGATCACCAGTTCGTTGACGATCGGGTTCGGCGCTTCGGCGGCGATGATCCCCGGCTCGGTCAGGCCAAGGTAGCGCCCGCCATGGATGCGCTGCTTGGCGTGGGCGATGGTCGCGCCCTTCATCGGGCCTTTCATCACGCCGGGGCCGCAACCGGTGCAGATGTCGAGGCTGCGCAAGCCCAGTTCGTGGCCGACTTTCTTGGTGTATTTGTATTCTTCGGTGTTGATCGAGTGGCCGCCCCAGCACACGACGATTTTCGGCTCCACACCCGGCCGCAGGGTGCGCGCGTTGCGCAGCAGGTGGAACACGTAGTCGCTGATGCCTTGCGAGGTGCTGAGGTCGATGCGTTGGCTGTCGAGTTCGTTTTCGGTGTAGACGATGTCACGCAGGGCGCTGAACAGCATTTCCCGGGTGCTGGCGATCATTTCGCCGTCGACGAACGCGTCGGCCGGGGCGTTCAGCAGTTCGAGGCGCACGCCGCGATCCTGCTGGTGAATGCGGATTTCGAAGTCCTTGTAGGCTTCGAGGATGGTCTTGGCGTTGTCGACATGCGCGCCGGTATTGAGGATGGCCAGGGCGCACTGGCGGAAGAGGGTGTAGGTGCTGCCGGATCCGGCTTCGCTCAGTTGCTGAACTTCACGTTGAGAAAGGGTTTCCAGGCTGCCTTTCGGGCTGACCGAGGCGTTGATTACGTGTCGTTGGGTCATGCAATGATCCTTAAAACGATGTCATTCCAATGGCAGGCAAATGGCATCCGAATAGTGTGTATCCATGAATGAAGATGGCACGATCTGCGCTGTACCGCCATGTCCCCGTTGGACGCTGAAAAGTTGAAAAGGGCCCCCAGCATAGCTAAATCCCCGAGAGAGGCGATAATGCGCAGCGAGTTTTTTCCGTTGCCCTTTTTATCGCTCAAGGAAGTCATGCCTGATGTTCGAGATCCAGCCGATGGACCCAGCAACGTTTCGCCAGCAGACCCGCCGCAGCACGTTGATCATTGCCGTGCTGTTCCTGGTGCTGGCGATGGTGCTTTCGACGGCCGCGGTGGCACTGTTCGGCGAGCCTGGCGGCGATAACCTGCGGTTCAATGTCGGCGGGGTGTTCGTGGCTTTCCTGCTGACAGCGGCGCTGATGCGCGGGCAGTTCTGGCAGCAGGCGTGGATGGCCCCGGCGGTCTATAGCTGGCGGCTCAAGCGCAGCCTGATGAGCGTGACCAACGTGATGCATCAGGTGACCGCTGCGGTGGAACAGAACGATCCGACCGCGATGAAGGTGCTGCGCTTCTATCATCTGGGGCTGACCCAGATGCACGAACTGGACGGTAACTCCAGCGATCATGCGCAGTTGCGCCGGGAAGTCGAAGCGCACAAAGAGCGGATGCAGGCGCTGGGTCTGGAGATCGACCAGAAGCGCCTGGATCCGGCCTGGCTGCAAGCCTTGAAACCCGCCGCTCGTTAAAACGGAATACGGCTGGCGCGGCGCAGTTTCCACGCGCGGGCCAGACGCCCGTAGACCAGCAGGTTGATCACCAGCACCACGCTGCCCAGCGCCAACTGGATCTGCGGCGTCAGACCTGCGGGGTAGATGATCGGCCAGATGTAGTGCTCGATGAAGCCGCCGGCGTATTCGGTCTGCCCGGCGGCGTGGCGCATCAGGTTTTCCCAGTAGGTCAGCGGACAAGTCAGGTGCAACACCTCGACCGCCACGCCCCATGCAGCCGCCGGCAGATGCAGCCACGTCAGGCGTGGCCACTTGAGCACCAGCAGCCCGCCGAACAGTACGAACAGAATGAATGACAGATGGAACAGCACCAGCCCGTCGGCTGCGATTCGGTACAGCATGTCGTCTCCCTGACGTGGTTGTGAAGGCCTCCATGGTACGCCGACAGCGACGCTGGGGCGCTGCGATTTAGCGCAAGTGCGCAAGATTGTTCAAGCCGCGAAGGGGCATTTGCTGGCAGAGTCTGCGACCGTTTCCTCGGTTGAAGAGCGTTATGTCTGACTCACTTATGCCGCGCCGTGCGTTTCTTCGCGGCGCTGCGGCGATCATGCCGTTATCACTGGCGACGGCGCCGTGGGGGCTGCTGGCCGGCTCCATGGCGATTGAAGCCAATCTCACGCCGTTACAGGGGCAGGGCCTGTCGAGCATCGTGTTTGCAGGGGCGGCGCAACTGGTGGCGATCGGCATGCTCAAGGGTGGTGCCGGGATTTTCTCGATCCTGCTGACCACGCTGCTGCTGACCTCGCAGCATTTGTTGTACGGGATGAGCATGCGCTCAGTGATTTCGCCGCTGCCCGGGCGCTGGCGCATCGGCCTGGGCTTTTTGCTCACCGATGAACTGTTCGCCCTGACCAGCCAGCATGACCGTCAGCAGTTCAATCGCTGGTACGCCTTGGGCGTCGGCCTGACGTTCTATATCGCCTGGAACCTGTTCACCCTGGCCGGCATCGTCCTGGGCAGCAGCATTCCGGGGCTTGAGCACTTGGGGCTGGATTTCTCGATTGCCGCCACTTTCATCGCATTGATCACCCCGGTGGTGCGTAACGTGCCGACCATGGTGTGCGTGGCGGTGTCGCTGTTCTGCTCGGTGCTGTTCAGTTATTGGCAGTGGGGCTCGGCATTGGTGCTGTCGGGGCTGGCCGGGATGACCGCAGGGTTTGTCTGCAACAAGTTGTATCGGGGGCGCACATGATGGTCTGGGCAGTGATTTTCGGCATGGGGATTCTGGTGTTCCTCAACCGTTACGTGTTTCTCGAACCGCGCCTGCCGCTGCGTTTGAGCAGCAACGCACGGCAGTTTCTCGGGTTTGCCGTACCGGGCATGTTGACCGCGATCTGCGGGCCGATCGTGTTCATGCCGGACAAACAGTTGAATTTACAGTGGGATAATCCGTATTTGCTGAGTTCGCTCGTAGCGATCGGGCTGGTGCTGTACACCCGCAATACCTTGCTCAGCATGCTCTTGAGCATGGCGTTTTTCTTTTTGCTGCGCTGGTGGTTGTAAGTTGTCGGGAAAAAACTGTTCTACGCTAGTTGGATGACTATTTTTGACAAGGCGAGGTGCACATGACGACCGAGCAAAAACGTCCCGATGAAGACGAACAAGTAGACGATGAAGTAGACGAGCCCAGCGAAGAAGAAATCGAGCGAGAGAAACGCAAGGAACAGACGTGGAAGCACGACGATGGCAAGGAACTCACCGGGCCTGATATGAAGCTCTGAGAGCAATCTGCAAAAAGCCCCGCAACAGCGGGGCTTTTTGTTGTTCAGAGGTCTTCCAGAGACGGGAAGTCCGGATGTGACGCCCGATAGCCCAGAGTCTTGTCGATCCATGCATTGAGCTCGTTGACCATCACCGGTGGGTGCCCGGGATAGCCTTCGAGGGTGGTGCGCAGGATGCGTTCGATGTCCGGCACTGAACGCAGGTTTCGGGTCTTGATGTAGTGGCCGATAAAACAGTCGAGTTGAAAGCGTTCTGTCATGGACAGATAGATACACTCCAGGCCGTTGGCCTGTTTGATTGCAAAATCGTCGCGCAACTTAGTTCTCTGCAAGGCTTGTTAAAGTTGTAGGGGATTCCTGGTTTTGCTGACTCTTTGGTCAACTGGTATGCCAAATGGAAATGCGGCGCGCATGCTATCCGTAGTGCATGTAAATGTATGTATGACGGTTGAAATGTCAGACAGGCGGTTAGTTCGCTCAAACGACTGTTTTTTCCGGGCTGTCTCAGCGATGAAACACTCACTGTAAAGATCGAGTGTCACCTGTTATCACCTGCGGCAGCTCCTACAGGGTAAACGCGTGAGATCACGAATCTTTAAGCCACTTCGTCAATCAGTCCGGCACCCTGATTGCGTGAATTGCCGACGGCTTTGCCAACCTTGTGCCAGGCGAAGGCATCACTGGGTTCGCCTTCAAACAGCAGCATCTGTTCGGCGCGTTCAACAGGCGTGGCGCTGTCGAGCCACTCGGCAGCCATGTCAGCGCGAAAGACCACGGGTCTTCGATCATGGATATCGAGCAGGCCGCCGACGCTGTCGGCGGTGATGATCACAAAACCGTCGTCGTCCCGGCCATCGCTGCCGGGTGTTGGAAATTGTCCTATGGCGGCACAGAAAACCGGCCCGCGATCGGCACGACGGATCAGCCACGGCTGTCGGGTTTTATCCGGGCCGTCGACCCATTCGAACCAGTTGTCGATGGGCACGATCAGCCGATGACGCCAGATCGCCCGGAAGAACGGCCCATGGGCGACTTTCTCCACGCGGGCGTTGATCGGCGCCGCGCGGTCCTTGGCCCAGTGCGGGCGCCAGCCCCAGCAAAGGTTGTCGGCATACAGACGTTGATCATGTTGATGGAGCACCGCGAGTGACGTGGTCGGCGCCGCGTTGTAGCGCTCCAGCGCAGCGTCGCCGACGTGATTGATCAGCGCATCGGGAATGCTCAGCACCGCGACAAAGTCGTGAATGCCGCGGTATTGCGAGAGTCTTCCGCACATGCGCCGAATCTCTGGGTGGACGCTTTCAGCATAGTTGGCTCTGGCCAATCAATCCTGCGCCTCCTGACCGGTGAACGTGTCGCGCCAGATCAGCCAGCGGCGTTCCAGCACTGCGAGCAAACCGTCGCTGAGTTTGCCGAGCACGGCGAGCACGATAATCGCCGCCAGCACGATGTCTGGTCGCGAGGTTTCGCGGCCGTCGCTGAGCAGATAACCGAGGCCCTTGGTCGCGGCGATCAGCTCGGCGGCCACCAGAAACATCCACGCCAGACTCATGCCGCTGCGCAGTCCGGTGAACAGGCCGGGCAGGGCGGCGGGCAGCAGAATCCGCCGCACCAGTTGCCAGCGGCTGAAGCCATAGATGCGCCCGACCTCGACCAGTTTGCGATCGATGTTGCGAATCGCCGCGACCACGTTGACGTACACCGGAAAAAACGCGCCGATGGCGATCAGCACGATCTTCGAGGTTTCATCGATGCCCAGCCACAGCAGCAACAGCGGCACCCAGGCCAGACTCGGAATCGAACGCAGCGCGGCGAATGTCGGTTCCAGATAAGCCTCGGCCTCACGGCTCAGTCCGACCCAGGCGGCGAACATCAGCGCCAGGCTGGCGCCAATTGCAAAACCGAGCAACACCCGCAACAGGCTGGCGCTGATGTGTTTCCACAGGGCGCCTTCGGCGAGGTCGGTGAGGGTCAGGGCGATCTCGCTCGGAGCAGGCATTTGATAGGACGGCAGCCAGCCGAGGCGCACGATGAATTCCAGGGCGACCACGATCAGCAGTGGCAGGACCAGGCCTTTCAGGCGCCGGCGCCATGTCGGGTTGAGAGATGAAGGACGCGGCCTCGACAAGCTGCGAGGCGGCGCGGGCAGTTCGTTACTGCGAGTGCTCATACGTGGGCTCCGCTCACAGCGAATCCGCGTCGGGCGCGGATGGGCTGTGAGTCTGGTCGATTACTGGCGGGCGACGGCTTGCTGCACACCATTGTCGAGCAACTGATCGATGACTTGATCGACATTCACTCCACGCCGCACCAGTTCCTCGGAGACCAGAATCGGTGCTGCGGCTTTCGACGCTTGCACGTCGTTGGCGGTCAGTTGCGGACTGCTCAGGTCGGTGCGCGACAACTGCAGTTTGGCCACGTCCAGCGGCAGACCGGATTCCTTGGCAAGCAGGGCAGCGAACTCGTCGGGATTTTTCAGCGCCCATTCGCGCGCCTGCTCGTAGGCTTTGATCACGGTATCGATGGTTTGCGGATGTTCCTTGGCGTACTGCTCGGTGACGCTGACCACGCCGTAGCTGTTGAACGCCGGGTTGCGATACAGCAGACGCGAACCGGCTTGCACCTGACTGGCGGCCATGTGCGGATCGAGTCCGGCCCAGGCGTCGACATCGCCTTTTTCCAGTGCGGTGCGACCGTCCGGATGTTGCAGGTGCACCAGTTCCACGTCGTCTTTCTTCAGCCCGGCCTGTTGCAGGCTGCGCAGGGTGAACAGGTACGGATCGGTGCCTTTGGTGGCGGCGATTTTCTTGCCCTTAAGGTCGGCGACGCTCTGGTACGGCGAATCCTTGCGCACTACCAGCGCGGTCCATTCGGCACGGCTGTAAACGTATACCGATTTGATCGGGCTGCCGTTGGCCCGGCTCAGCACGGCAGCAAGGCTGGCGCTGGAGGCGAAATCGACGCCACCGCTGTTCAGATATTCCAGCGAACGGTTACTGCCCTGGCTCAGCACCCAACTGATTTTGGTCTGTGGCAGGGCCTTTTCGAGAAAGCCGAAATGTTTGAGCACCAGACTCACGGGTGAGTAGTAGGCGTAATCCAGATGGACTTCCGCGGGCGGCGCTTCGGCGGCTTCGGCCAGCGGTTGCAGGCTCAATGCCATGGCGCTGGCGACCAGCAGCGTTTTGAGGCGGATAAACGGTAAGAACGATGTCATGGGGCGCTCCGGCAAAGGCACTGGTTGTTATGTCCAAAAATATATTTTTATCGGCTGCGTCCTGCATGAATGGAATATTGCAGGCTCTGTGCCATGTGCGTTTCGACCCATGTTTACGGGGTTTTCCCCGGTTTTAGCGCCTTTCAACTGTTGCTTGGGAAACATTGTGGCAATGCACTGTTGCGCAACGGACAGTGAGCATTCCGGGCGCTGAGCTTATGCCTTAATCGAATTTAAAATCGGTTTATCAACAGCGTTATGGTCTATGCAAAATCCCGTCGCAGGACCTCCCATGAAGCTCTCTCGTTTGCTCCGCAGCACACTGATGACCGCGTTATTCACCGCACCGCTTGCCCACGCCGCCGAGCCGTTGGTCCTGCATGTTGGTGACCAGAACTACTACAACATCCGCGCTTCGGTCGAAGCCTCCGGCGTTTTGAAAGACGCGCCTTACAGCGTCGACTGGAAGCATTTCCAGGCCGCCGCGCCACTGGCCGAGGCGTTGCAGACCGGCTCGCTGGATCTGGGCTTTCTTGGCGATTCGGGTTTTCTGTTTCTCGCCGCCAAACAGGCGCCGGTGAAACTGATCGGTGTGTCGCGGCAGAACCCGGACACTATCGCCTTGCTGGTGCCGAAAGATTCGCCGGTGAAAACCATCGCGGATCTGAAGGGCAAGAAAGTCGCCTACTGGCCCGGCGCCTGGAGCCAGCAACTGACCTTGCGCGCCCTGGAGCAGGGCGGTCTGCCGGAAAATTACGTCGACTTCGTCAAACTGATGCCGATTGATGCCGCGGCGGCATTGCCACAGGGCAGCATCGACGCTTTCCCGGTGTGGGAACCGTATATCTCCCAGCAAATCGTGTTCTCCGGTGCGCGGCCGATTCTCACCGCGAAAAACCTGATGCCGGGCCTCAGCGCGATTGCCGCGTCGACGCCTTCGATCGACAGCAAACGCGCAGCGATCGCCGATTTTCTCGGGCGTTTGAAACAGGCGCGGGCCTGGGTCGACAGCCACACTGACGAATACGCGGACCTGTGGGCGAAGAAAGCCAATCTCGATCAGCAGGTTTCACGGCACTGGTTGCGTCAGGCGCACATGACTGTCGGGCCGGTGGATCAGCAGGCGGCGGTCGACCTGCAAGGCACCGCGGACTTCCTGTTCAAGGTCAAGGCACTGCCGGCGCCGCTGGCCACCGCCGGAATCATCGATACTTCATTTCAACAGGCACTGGCTGACTGAGCGAGCGCCGGAACCAAAGCCTGTGTACCCTATCCAAGCCTGGCTCGCGAAACCGGGCGCAGGGATGGATCAGGGCGAGGGAGTTTTGCCAGTCGACAACAGGGCCGCAACGGTCAGGCGCAAGGCAAAACATGAAATACGCGTTCAATCTTCTCTGTGCAGCGGCCATCGCGTTCGGGCTGGCCGGCTGCATTGCCGCGCCGATCGAGATGACTGCGCAAACCGAAACTCGGCTCAAGTCCCAGGCCCCGGTGCGCTTTCTGCTGACCTTCGATGATGGCCCCAGCGCCTCGAGTTTCTGGAATCCGTCGGCGACCGTGCTCGATAGCCTCAAGGTCAACCCGGTGCAACCGGACATCAAAGCGGTGTTCTTCGTCCAGACCCGCGCGCCTCGCGCCGGTAACAGTGACATTGGTCGCGGCATCATGCGGCGCGAGCACGCCGAAGGGCACATCCTCGGATTCCATACCGCCACCCATTGGCACACCAATCATCGCTCGCTCGATCCGCAAGAACTGGAGCAGTCGTTGCGCAACGGCACGGCGGATATCGCCGCGATCACCGGAGCAGCACCGATCCTGCTGCGTCCGCCATTCTGGAATTACGACAAGCGCACCTTCGCCGCGTATCAGCAGTATGGCTTGCACGTGTTGTTGACCGATTTGAGCGCCAATGACGGCAAGATCTGGGGCTTCAACGCCAGTCCCCGACGTCGGGCGAATATGCTGCGCCAGCTATCGGAAGTCCGCGAGCGCATTGCCCTCGGCGAATTTCCGACCGTAGACGGGGTGATTCCGGTGGTGGTGACCTTTCATGACCTCAACCGCTACACCGCGCGGCATACCCGCGAATACCTGCAAATCCTGCTCGACAGCGCCGCCGCCACTGGCGTGAAACTGGCGGACAAACCGTTCTACGATGATCACGCGGCGCTGTTGACGGCGGCCCTGGCGCGTACGGTTCAGCAGAGTTCGCAGCCGGTGCAGTTGCCGGGGATGTGGAACTGGATCTGGGATCATGACGCCCACTAAGGCTGCGCGAAAAATGTGATCGGGTTGGCACTTCTCGGGGCGGCGGGTTGCTGAGGGCTCATCTATGCTCAACGGGTCGATCGACTCATCGCCTGCGAGGCGTGCGCCCATGCTAGCCATTGCCGACATCTGCCGGATTGTCGAATCCGGCTTTCCGTCGCTTGAATGCGAATGCACACAAGTGGAGCAGGGACTGTTGCGGATCAAGGTTTATGAGCCTGACTCCGGGCGAGTCGAGTTGTTGCTCAATGGCGTCTCACCGGAACATCTGGTGACGATCCGCGACATTTCCAACTTCATTGGCGAATTGCGCACGGAAATGAGCGCCGGACGCCGGGCATTCGCCGGCTGATCTCTCACAAGCGCCGTTGAAACGCCTGCACGATACGTAACGTCGCGTCGCTGGTGGGCAGATTCTGCACCGCGTCCAGCGGATGCCAGATGCATTCGGTGATCTCGTTTTGCGGGCGCAACTGCTCAAGATCGAGCACCGACGCCTCGTAGACATGATGCTGGGTGCTGCCGCTGTGCAGTTCCATCAGATACAACATCTGCTCGGCATCCAGTGCTGTTTCTTCCTGCAGCTCGCGCGTCGCCGCCCCGGCTTTGGTTTCCCCAGGCTCGACCTTGCCCCCGGGCAGTGTCCAGCGGCAGCGGGGTTTGCGCACCAGGAGAACGTGTCGATCCTGCTCGCAAATAACGGTGGCGCGTACTTTCATCTGTTACCTGTTTACTGCATGTCACATAAATGAAATAAAACTGCAATATTCGAGCCGGGCCCGGATTCAAAGGTTCCCTCGGGGTTTTGAGTGTTTGGCCTGGCGGAAAGTGCCAGAGCCTTGGCGCATCGCGATGGCGATACCCGGTCGGCACAGCTGCGGCATCCGGGCGTAAGTTAAAAAGGCAGAGCTGAATCCACCGTCGGCAAAAAGGAGGTACCCATGAGCATTCCGGTCTTGAACAAAATGCACATGAACGGCTACGACGTACTCAGCGTGAACAACGGCCCATGGCGGGTTTGTACTCAAGGCGACCGGCTTGCGTCGTTCGGTAGCAGAGAGGAGGCACTGGCCTATGCCGCTGCGTTGCCGGGTTACAGAAAACGCTCGGTGCGAGCGCGAAGTCACACTGCAAGTTGAAGCAAATGTAACGAAAGAGCCCCGGTGATTGCCGGGGCTTTTGTTGAGGTAAAGGGGGGGATCAGTGGACTTTGATCCGGCTGATGGAGCGCGTTTTCACTTCCTTGGCATACAGCTGCAAGCGTTCTTCATCACTTTGCAGCACCTCGCAGGACCTGAGTACCGCCTGGGCATCCGCTTCATTGCCGCTCTTGCGCAGCTGTTCGGCGATGCGTTTGAGGTCGACCGCCGACCATCTCAGATCCGATGCAACGGCTTGCAGGTCGCGCTGAAGTTCGTGTTCGTATTCATTGAGCCGCATGATCACCTCCGGAACATTCTCGGTAGAACAGAGTAGTCGCATTTTTCTTCGATGATGCGCAGCTCGTCTGCCACCGGGCTGCATGCATGTAAATATTTGTCCAATCTCCCTTGTGGGCGACGTGCCGCGCTGGATGTACACCCGGTTACACGTTACATTCGCGTTTTTCAAGATCAGGGAAACACCATGCGGATATGGATCGGGAGTTTGGCGTTGGCATTGCTGGCGGGTTGCTCATTGCCAGCATCGCTGGTGCCGGGCGAGCCAAATCTCAGCAAAACCACTACCAAAGCGCCTAAAGACTATGCCGCGTGCTTGTTGCCGTTGTGGCAGCAGGACATTCCTAAGACCACGCAGACGTCCATTTCCAACGGCTACCGGATCAAGGCGCCGAGCCTCGTCACCGCCGACGAGATTCTCGACATCATCAAATACAAGGACGGTAGTCGCGTTTCCCTGTATCAGGGACCGCCATGGGCCAAGTCCGGGTCGTTGCGCAAATCGGTGCGTGACTGCCTGTAAAGCCCAGCCTCCGCTGCAAAAACCAGCCGCACAAAAAGCAGAAACCGGATCAATGGTTTCTGCTTTTTTTTGCTTTGCGAAATGCGCTGTGACAGATCGGCACGAGGCGTATCCCAGTGTGCGCTAGGCTTCTGAGTGCCGCCCGGTAACCGGAGGGGCATGCCTTTCAAGGAGCCACGGATCATGGATGATCTGGTCAAAGAAGTTATTCCGTTGTTGCAGTATCTGATTCCCGGATTTGTTTCTACCTGGATTTTCTACACGCTCACCGCGTTCAAACGGCCTGATACGTTTGGGCAGATTGTGCAGGCGTTGATCTTTACGTTTGTGATTCATGGGGCTGTATTGGGGATAGGTGCAATCTGTCTATGGGTGGGGACGAAGGGATTTTCTGTAGGAATATGGGATGGCAAGGCGCAGACAATATGGGCGTTCTTTGTGTCAGTGACACTCGGATTTCTTTCCTGCAATCTCGCTTCAAATGACAAGTTGCATGCCTGGTTACGGTTTCGAAATGTAACCAGAAAAACGTCATTTCCCAGCCAGTGGTACAGCACCTTTGCACGCCACGATCGGCTCATTACGCTGCATTTGAACGACGAAAGGCGCCTGTTTGGCTGGCCTTGTGAATGGCCTGCCGAACCTGCGAATGGACAGTTTGTGATGCAGAGCCCGAAATGGTTGGGTGACGATGGCGTTGCCCAGCCTTTTGACGCCGACCTGTTGGTGATAGATTCGTCGAAAGTTCAGTGGGTTGAATTCACCACCATAAAAGAGAGCCAGCCATGACCGCCGAAGCACCGAGACCCATGCCGCCAGATGTGGCACGCTACCTTGGCTCGAACGACAGGAACTCGCCGCAAACTGCCCGTGGTCCTAGCGCTCCACCACCTCCCAAGCGGTGAACGTTGCTCGGGCGAGACGATCTGTCATAACGATCGTACCAACCAATCCCTGAAAGCTTTCAGTGACGGTAACGCCTCATTACGCGGCGGATACACCAGGTAGTAGCTGCGGCGGCTGGTGATCGGCTCCCCCAGTTGCTGCAGCTCGCCGTTAAGCAATTCATCCTCCACCAGAATCCGTGGCACCAGCCCCACGCCAATATTCGCCCGGACCGCCTGAATCAGGTGCGAAGTCATTTCAAAGCTCGGCCCGATGCGCATGCTGCGGTGTGGCAAACCATGATGGGTGAACCATTCCGCCCAGGCCTGGACATTGCTGCTGACATTGAGCAGTAACTGCCCGGCGATGTGCTGTTCGGCTTCATCGCGCTCGGCCAATGACAACTGCGCACTGGCAATCACCACCAGTTCTTCAGTGTGCAGGGGCAGGGCGCTCAGCCCCGGCCAATCCCCCGCACCGACACAGATCGCCGCATCGATTTCGCTGGTGTCGAAGTCGATCGCTTCGATGCGTGAATGCAAGTGCACGGTCATGCCGGGGTGTGCGGTGTAGAAGTCCTTGAGTCGCGGCAGCAGCCATTTCGAGCCGAAGGTCGGCAGCGTCGCCAGACGCAAACTATGAATGCCGGAACCGAACGCCATGGCCTGCAACGTCGCGCTGCGGATCTGCCCGAGGGCTTCGGCCAGTTCGCGCTGATACATGCGCCCGACATCGGTCAGCACCACTTGCCGGCCTTCGCGGCTGAACAGGCGCATGCCGAGCATCTTTTCCAGAATCTGCACCTGACGGCTGACCGCGCTTTGCGTCAGCGACAGTTCGTGGGCGGCGCGGGTATAGCTTTCATGGCGTGCGGCAGCCTCGAAGGCCAGCAATAACGACATGGAAGGGGTGAGGGTTCGCGGATTCATTCGTTTTAGTCATGGATTGCGGGTCGATTTTACGTTTGTCCCGACGGCGCCAAGCAATGATCATAAGCACCATGAGATGGCGGGAGCGTGACGCAATCATTCATTGCGCACAACTGTTCACCGCCGCACGGCCCGTTTTTGACTGAGATTTCCTGACCGATGATTGCCCAGCTGAAGCCCGCCACGGCATTGACCGCCGATTACCAGCAATTCCTCAAAGCCTTGAAGGCCAGCGGTTTTCGTGGCGAGATCAGTGCCGATTACGCCAGCCGCGTAGTGCTGGCCACCGATAACTCGATCTACCAGCGCCTGCCGCAAGCGGCGGTGTTTCCGATGGATGCGGAGGATGTGGCGCGGGTCGCACGGCTGATCGCCGAGCCGGCTTATCAGCAAGTGGTGATCACTCCGCGTGGCGGTGGCACCGGCACCAACGGCCAGTCGCTGACCGATGGCATCGTCGTCGACCTGTCGCGGCACATGAACCGTATTCTGGAAATCAACGTCGAGCAGCGCTGGGTGCGGGTGCAGGCCGGGGTGGTCAAGGATCAGCTCAACGCCGCGCTGAAATCAGCCGGGCTGTTTTTCGCCCCGGAGCTGTCGACCTCCAACCGCGCCACCGTCGGCGGCATGATCAACACCGACGCCAGCGGCCAGGGCAGTTGCACCTACGGCAAGACCCGCGACCATGTGCTGGAACTCGACATGGTCCTGCGCGGCGGTGAACGCCTGCACGGCGCAGCGCTTGCGGAAGACGAACTGACAGCGCTGTGCGCCCGTGAAGATCGGGTGGGTGAAGTTTATCGCTGTGCGCGGCAGATCATTGATGAGCAGGGCGAGTTGATCAAACAACGGTTCCCTGACCTCAACCGCTGCCTGACCGGCTACGACCTGGCGCATCTGCGCGAGGCCGACAACCGCTTCAACCTCAACAGCGTGCTGTGCGGCGCCGAAGGCTCGCTGGGGTTTGTGGTTGAGGCGAAGCTCAACGTACTGCCGATCCCCAAACACACGATGCTGGTGAACATTCGCTACGCCGGGTTCATGGATGCGTTGCGCGATGCCCGGGCGCTGATGGCGCTCAAGCCGCTGTCGATTGAAACCGTGGATTCCAAGGTGTTGCTGCTGGCGATGCAGGACATCGTCTGGCACGGCGTCGCCGAATACTTCCCGGCAAGTGCCGAGCGCCCGACACTGGGGATCAACCTGGTGGAGTTCTGCGGTGATGATCCCGAGGACCTGCAACACCGGGTCGAAGCCTTCCTCGAACACTTGAGCAGCGACACCACGGTCGAACGCCTCGGCCATACCCTGGCGGTCGGTCAGGCGGCGGTGAACAAGGTTTATGGCATGCGCAAACGCGCAGTCGGCCTGCTCGGCAACGTTGCCGGCGAAGCGCGGCCGCAGCCGTTTGTCGAGGACACCGCAGTGCCGCCGCAGCACCTGGCCGAGTACATCGCTGAACTGCGTGAACTGCTCGACAGCCACGGTTTGCAGTACGGCATGTTCGGCCACGTCGATGCCGGCGTGTTGCACGTACGGCCGATTCTCGACATGAAGGATCCGCAGCAAGCGGCGTTGGTGCGTCCGGTGTCTGACGGTGTCGCGGCGCTGACCCAGCGCTACGGCGGCCTGTTGTGGGGTGAGCACGGCAAAGGCCTGCGCTCGGAATACGCGCCGGCGTTTTTCGGTGAGCTGTACCCGGCGTTGCAAGCGCTGAAAGCCGCGTTCGATCCGTTCAACCAGTTCAACCCGGGCAAGATCGCCACCCCGGCCAATACCGGTGCGGCGTTGCTGAAAATCGACGAAGTGACCCTGCGCGGCGAACTCGACCGGCAAATCGACGAAAAGGTCTGGCAGAGCTACGGCGCAGCCATGCATTGCAACGGCAACGGCGCCTGCTACAACTTCGATCCCGACGACGCCATGTGCCCGTCATGGAAGGCCACCCGCGAGCGTGCGCAATCGCCCAAAGGTCGCGCATCGCTGATCCGAGAATGGCTGCGTTTGCAGGGCGAGGCAGGGGTGGATGTGCTGTCGGAGGCGATCCGTCGTCCGGCATTTTTCCGCAACCTGTGGACACGCTGGCGCAACAGCCGCGCGCAGGATGCAGACTTTTCCCATGAGGTGTACGACGCCATGGCCGGTTGCCTGGCGTGCAAATCCTGCGCGGGACAGTGCCCGGTCAAGGTCAACGTGCCGGAATTCCGTTCGCGTTTCCTTGAGCTGTATCACAGCCGTTATCTGCGCCCGGCGCGGGATTATCTGATTGCTTCGCTGGAGTACAGCATTCCGTACATGGCGCGGATTCCGGCGCTGTACAACGGTTTGATGGGCGCAACCTTTGTGCGCAAACAGTTGGAGCGTCTTGGCGGCATGGTCGATGTGCCGTTGCTCAGTCGCTTTGATTTCCACGCTGCGCTGCGCCGCTGGAAGGTGCAGCCGGCGACGGTCGCCAATCTGTCGGCGCTGACCCCGGCCCAGCGCGAGCGCAGTGTGGTGTTGGTGCAGGATGCCTTCACCCGTTACTTCGAAGCGCCGCTGCTGGCGGATCTGCTGGAGTTGATTTCACGACTTGGCTATCAGGTGTATCTGGCACCCTTCAGTGCCAATGGCAAGCCGCTGCATGTGCAGGGTTTCCTGTCAGCGTTCAACCGCGCGGCGTTGCGCAATGCGCAGCAACTGCGCGAGCTGGCGGACGTTGGCGTGCCGCTGCTGGGGCTGGATCCGGCGATGACGCTGGTCTACCGCCAGGAATACCTGAAAGTGCCCGGCATGAACCAATGCCCGGAAGTCGCGCTGGTACAGGAATGGCTGCTCGAGGTGATGCCGGAGCAGGCCGCTGCCGATGCGGCCCGGTCATTCCGTCTGCTGGCACACTGCACCGAGAAAACCAACGCGCCGGCCGCCACTCGCCAGTGGGAGCAAGTGTTCGAGCGAGCCGGATTGAAACTGGCGACGCAGGCCACCGGCTGCTGCGGCATGTCCGGCACCTACGGCCATGAAGCGCGCAACCGCGAAACCTCGGCGGTGATCTACGAGCAATCGTGGGCGCGGCAGGTTGAGGCGCCGGCGGAGCAGGGCGAAGCACTGGCCACCGGCTATTCGTGCCGCAGTCAGGTCAAGCGCCAGTCGGATCGGGCGCTGCGCCATCCGTTGCAGGTGCTGCTTGAGGTGGTGCGTCGCTGAGCGGTTCGTCGTCCGGGGCATTGTCCCATATCAGCCGTGGGTCGAAACTCATCGCCGAGAGCATGGTGAACACCACCACCATGCCGAAAAACAGGATGCCCGGGCGTGGTTCGATATCGCCCAGCGCCTGGAACTTCACCAGCGCCGCGACCAGTGCGACCACCAGCACGTCGAGCATCGACCAGTAGCCGATCAGCTCGACGAAACGGTACAGCTTCGAACGCTCACGGCGCGCCCAGTCGCTGCCCCGCTGCACGGTGATCAGCAGCAGCGACAGGGCGACGAATTTGATCCCCGGCACCGCGATGCTGGCGATGAAAATGATCAGTGCGATGTCCCACGCGCCGCCCTCCCAGAACTCCAGCACGCCGCTCATGATCGTGCTGTCGGCGCCGTTGCCGAGCATCACCGTGTTCATCACCGGCAGTAGATTGGCCGGCACGTAAAACGCCAACGCGGCGAACAGATAGGCCCAGGTGCGCGTCAGGGAGTTGGTCTTGCGCCGATGCAGCGGCGCATCGCAGCGTGGGCACTCGTGCGGCTCGTCGGTCATGTCACAGGCCAGCCCACAGCTGTGGCACAGGCACAGATTCAGTTCGCTGGCGGTCGCGGGTCGCTTCATAGAATGTCCCACAGATCACGAATGTCGCGGCCGGCAATGCGGATCATCATCAGGCTCAGCACCGCCAAAGCGAACAGGCCGATACCCGGCAGCACATCGAGCAGCCCGGCCAGTTTGAATACCGCCACCATCGCCCCCAGCAGACACACTTCGAGCATGCTCCACGGACGCAGGGTTTCCAGCCAGCGCATGCACAGCTTGAAGCCCGGCGCCCGGCGCGATGACAAGGCGAAACTCAGCACCCAGATCAACAGCACCAGTTGAAACGCCGGGGCGATGATGATCGAAATCGCCGCGACCATCGCCATGAAGGTGATCGGCCCCTGACTCAGCGCCAGTACCGAATCCCACAGCGTCGCGCTGTTCTTCAGGCCCTTCATGCTGATGCTCATCACCGGATAGAAATTGGCGAACAGCCACAGCATCGCCGCAGTGAAACTCAGGGCCAGCCGCTGCTCGACGGTCAAGCCGTTGTAGCGCTGCAGCACGCCGCCGCACCGCACGCAGAGGGTTTTCTGGTGTTTGCCGAGCACGACCTTTTCGTACACGCAGTCGCAATGCTCGCAGATGATCAGGTGTTCGGTTGAGGTCATGGGCAACGCTCGACAGCAGGCGCAAAGCGCAGGGGGCGCCTGATCACTATAGAAGCCTGACGTGATTGGGCAAATGTCGTTTGGGTTGGGAATCGACATTTTAATGTTATAGAGTAACGCGAATTTTTGGCGGGGCGTGCGGTTGCGATCCCCTGATTCATTTGCTCGTTGGCGAAATCTCCATGACGATTGTGTGTACCCGTTCCAACCCGCCGCCGACCGGCCGCTTGCTGTCTATTGATGCACTGAGAGGTCTGGTCATCCTGTTCATGCTGCTGAACGGCTGCAGACGCGGCACTGGATTCGCTGGCTGACGGTCTTCGGTTCGGCGCCGATGTTCTTTTATCTGTTGCACCTGTACGGCCTGAAGGTGCTGTATCTGAATGCCGTGGCGCTGTTCGGCCTTAACCACGGTAGCTATTTCGGCTTCGATTCAGTAGCGGCAATCTGGCTGGTGTCACTGCTGTTGGCGCTGGCACTGTACCCGGCGGTGCGCTGGTTTTCCGCGCTGAAATCGCGGCGCCGCGATATTGCCTGGCTGAAATATCTGTAAGCCCTAGTGACCACTGCGCTCGCGCGCGAAGTCGATAAAAGCCTTGAGCGGCGCCGGTACGTGGCGCCGGCTCGGATAGTACAGATGCAGGCCCGGATAGTAGGGGCACCAGTCGGCCAACACCTGGATCAGACGCCCCGATGCCAGGTGTTCGCTGACCATGTCATCGAACACATACGCCAATCCCAGGCCTTGCAGTGCAGGGCCGACCATCAAGCTGACGTCGCCCAGGGTCAGCGGGCCGTTGACCTCGATTTCCTGGGCAATGCCATCGCGTTCGAATTCCCAGCGATACAGCGTACCACTGGGGTAGCGGTGGCGCAGGCAGGGTAAATCGCGCAGATCTTCGGGTTTTTGCGGCGCAGGATAGCGTTCAAGGAATGCCGGCGAAGCCACCACCACCGAACGCATCGCCGGGCCAATCGGCAGCGAGACCATGTCGGCCTGCAGTCGATCGCCAAAGCGCACGCCCGCATCAAATCCGCCAGCGACGATATCGAGCAATGCTTCGCTTTCGACCACCTCCATGCGAATGTCCGGATACGTCTGCAAGAACTCGCTGGCAATCGGCAGCAATACCAGTTCGCACGCCTGGCGTCCGCAGGTGATACGCAGGTTGCCGGTGGGTTTGTCGCGAAAATGGTTGAGGTCTTCCAGTGCATCGTCAATGTCGCGGAACGCCGGTTTCAGGCGCGCGTAAAAGCGCTCACCGGCCTCGGTCAACGCCACGCTGCGGGTGGTGCGATTGAACAGACGCACACCGAGGCGATTCTCCAAAGCCTTTACCGAATGGCTCAGGGCTGACGGGGTGAGCCCGAGTTCGACGGCGGCCTTGCTGAAATTCAAGTGCTGCGCCGTACAGAGAAATACGCAAAGGTCTGCCGCTGAGGGTGATTTCATCTGTGAATGCCTTTCACAAAGTCATGCAAAATTGCTGGGATTATCGCATCAATCTAACGGCCTTAAAGTCGCAGCCTGGCAATTTCTTTAAAGGATGAATGCATGACAACGGTCTCTCATCAACCAGGCGCGCATAACAAGCTGCTGATCCTCGCGGCCGTGTGCCTGTCGGCATTGGTACTGCCATTGAGTTTTACCGGTGGCGCGGTGGCGACGCCCGCCATTGGCCGTGATCTGGGCGGCAGCCCCGTGGCCCTGACCTGGATCACCAATGCGTTCATGTTGTCGTTCGGCAGTTTGCTGATGGCGGCGGGAGCGTTGGCCGACGTCTATGGGCGTAAACGCCTGTTCAGCTTCGGCATGTTGCTGTTCACCGCAGCATCGATTGCGCAGAGCCTGGCACCGTCGGTGTACTGGCTGGATGGGCTGCGTGCAGTGCAGGGCGTGGCCGGTGCTGCGGCGTTGGCCAGCGGTTCAGCGTCGCTGGCGCAGGAATTCGAAGGCCATGCGCGAACCCGTGCATACAGCGTACTCGGTACCACATTCGGCATTGGTCTGGCTTTCGGGCCGCTGCTGGCCGGCGCGTTGATCGAGGCGTTCAACTGGCGGGCGATTTTTGTTTTCACCGCGCTGATCGGCGTAATCGCCATGGTCTTCGGCCTGCCGCGCATGCGCGAAAGCCGCAACCCGGATGCCACGGGACTGGATTGGCCGGGCACGATCACCTTCAGCGCGATGCTGGCGCTGTTCACCTTCGGCGTGATTCAGGCCCCGGAAAGCGGTTGGGGCAGCCCGCTGGTAGTCGGTCTGCTCGGTGCATCGGCATTGTTGCTGGGGTTGTTCGTGATCATCGAAAAGCGCGTCAAACATCCGATGCTCGATCTGAGTCTGTTCCGTTTTCCGCGCTTCATCGGCGTGCAGATGCTGCCAATCGGCACTTGTTTTTGCTACATCGTGCTGGTGGTGATGTTGCCATTGCGCTTTATCGGCGTGGAAGGCTTGAGCGAAATCGATGCCGGCCTGCTGTTGCTGGCGCTGTCGGCGCCCATGCTGGTGGTACCGATGCTGGCGGCGTCGCTGACCCGGTTTGTCTCGGCGGGAATCCTGTCGGGGATCGGTTTTCTGATCGCTGCGGTGGGCTTGCACGGGTTGAGCCTGTACAACGTCGGCGAGCCAAAATCCGCCTTGGTCATTGCGATGTTGTTGATCGGGATTGGCACCGGTTTGCCGTGGGGCTTGATGGATGGTCTGTCGGTCAGCGTCGTGCCGAAGGAGCGCGCGGGGATGGCGGCGGGGATCTTCAATACCGTGCGCGTGGCGGGTGAGGGTATTGCGCTGGCGGTGGTGGGCGCTGTGCTGACTTCGCTGCTGCATACCGATCTGACGGGGGCAGTGGCAGGCAGTGTCGATGCGGCGTTGATTGCCGAGACCGCGCACCGGGTTACCACGGGCGACATGGCGCATGCGCTCAACATGGTTCCGGGGCTGGCCAGCGAGCGTCTGGTGCAAGGTTATGCCTCGGCGTTTCAGTACCTGCTGCACATCCTGACCGTGATCACGCTGGCTTCGGCGGCAGTGGTGCTTGGGCTGTTGAGCAAGGGGCCGGCGGTTGCGCAGCCGCAAAAAACAGCGCCCGACTTGCTATAGCGGTGTGTGCGGAATTTTCGAGTGTGGGAGCGGGCTTGCTCGCGAAGGCGTCAGGTCAGTCACGATCAATGCTGAACATGCCGGCCCCTTCGTGAGCAAGCCCACTCCCACCTGTGCGTGTTGGAGTCCTGATTATTTGCGATCCAGCCACACCGTCTGCGCGTTGCAGAACTCGCGCACGCCGAAGTGCGACAACTCGCGACCGAAACCGCTTTTCTTCACGCCGCCGAAAGTCACGCGCGGGTCGCTGGCGGAGTAGCCGTTGATGAACACGCCACCGGTGTCCAGTTCGCTGGTCAGTTGCTGGGCCAGTGCGACGTTGGCGGTATAGATCGTCGCAGTCAGGCCGAAGTCGCTGTCGTTGGCCAGGGCCACGGCGTGGGCGCAATCGCGGGCAGTGATGATCGATGCCACCGGGCCGAACAGTTCCTGTTTGAACGAGGTCATGCGGTCGGTGACATCGGCCAGCACGGTTGGCTCGTAGTAGTTGCCCGGGCCTTGCGCCTTACCGCCGCCGAGCAACAGGGTGGCGCCTTCTTCGAGGGTGTCGCGCACTTGCTGGTCGAGTTCATCACGCAGATCGAAACGCGCCATCGGCCCGATGTAGGTGTCGGCGGACAGCGGATCGCCGACTTTCAATTGACGCGTGGCCTCGACGAATTTGCGGGTGAACTCTTCGACCACGCCTTCTTCGATGATCAGGCGCTTGGCCGCGGCGCAGACCTGGCCGGAGTTCTGATAACGACCAATCACGGCAGCCTGCACGGCCTCATCCAGATCCGCATCATTGAGCACGATGAACGGATCGGAACCGCCCAGTTCCAGCACGCATTTCTTCAGCGCGGCACCGGCCTGGGCACCGATGGCCATACCGGCACGGACGCTGCCGGTCAGGGTGACAGCGGCGATGCGCGGGTCGGCGATGGCGGTGGAAACGCCTTCCGGGGTGACGTTGATCACTTCAAATACGCCATCGGCGAAACCGGCGCGCTTGAACGCGTCGCGCAGCAGGTAGGCGCTGCCCATTACGTTCGGCGCGTGCTTGAGCACGTAGGTGTTGCCGGCGATCAGCGCCGGAACGGCACCGCGCAGCACCTGCCAGATCGGGAAGTTCCACGGCATCACCGCGAGGATCGGGCCGAGTGGTCGGTACTCGATGCGCGCCTTGCCGCCTTCAACCTGAGTCGGTTCGGCGTCGAGCATGGCCGGACCGTTTTCGGCGTACCACTCACAGAGCTTGGCGCATTTTTCAATTTCGCCACGGGCCTGGGCGATCGGCTTGCCCATTTCCAGGGTGATCATGGTCGCCATGGCTTCGGCGCTGTCACGCAGGGCGCCGGCGAGGGCGGTCAGGGCGCGGGAGCGATCCTGCAGCGGCTTGCGTTTCCATTTCGAGAAACCGAACGCGGCGCGGGTCAGCGCAGCGTCGAGGGCTTCGGCGGATTCAAAGGCGTAGTGACCGATCTGCTCGCCGGTAGCAGGGTTGATCGAGATGGCGTGGGTCTGGCTGGAAATCTGGCTCATGGCGGGCTCCTGTGAGTTCAGTGGATGGGCCTAGAGTAGGGTGGCGTTTGTTTTCTGGAAACTGAATAATAAAGATCGTTTCTTTCACGATTGGAGAATGACTGTGGATCTGGTGCAGCTGGAAATCTTCAAGGCCGTTGCCGAGCACGGCAGCATCAGCGCCGCCGCGGCGCAGATTCATCGCGTGCCATCGAACCTGACCACGCGGATCAAACAGCTGGAGCAGGATCTGGGCGTCGATCTGTTCATTCGCGAGAAAAGCCGTTTGCGTCTGTCACCGGCTGGCTGGAGTTTTCTCGAATACGCGCGGCGCATTCTCGATCTGGTGCAGGAAGCGCGGGCCACGGTCGCCGGTGAGGAGCCGCAGGGCGCATTTCCCCTCGGTTCGCTGGAAAGTACCGCCGCCGTGCGCATCCCCGAACTGCTCGCGGCGTACAACCAATTGCATCCCAAGGTCGATCTGGACCTGTCGACCGGGCCATCCGGAACGATGATCGACGGTGTACTTTCAGGACGCTTGGCGGCGGCATTCGTCGATGGCCCGGTGCTGCACCCGGCGCTGGAAGGCGTGCCGGCGTTCGAGGAAGAGATGGTCATCATCGCGCCACTCAATCACCCCTCGGTGCAGCGCGCGGCGGATGTGAACGGCGAGAATATCTATGCGTTCCGCTCCAACTGTTCTTATCGGCATCACTTCGAAAAATGGTTCAGCACCGACGCTGCCGTGCCGGGCAAGATTTTCGAGATGGAGTCCTACCACGGCATGCTCGCTTGCGTCAGCGCCGGCGCCGGGCTGGCGCTGATGCCGCGCAAAATGCTGCAGAGCATGCCTGGCAGCGCAACGGTCAGCGTGTGGCCGCTGGCGGCGGATTTTCGCTATCTGACCACCTGGCTGGTGTGGCGCCGGGGCACGGTGTCGCGCAGCTTGAGCATGTTCGTGCGTTTGCTGGAGGAGCGCGGTGTGGTGCGTGCGGAAGAGTAATTGACACGTTGTGTCATGGCTGTATCTTGATCGGCGTTTCGCAATATAAAAAACTACACAGCGTAGCCATGAGGAACAAGCAAATGAGTGCAGCCCTGAGCGGTAAAGAAGCAGTCGGTGAGCGGTTTGTGCTGGAGACGATGCGCCACGCGCAGAATCTGACCTGGAACGCCGTTGACGCCATCGCCCAGGTGATCAAGCCCGGCATGCGTGAGTCCGAAGCCCAGGAGCGGGGCAAGCAGATTCTCGCCGAACTGGGCATGGACCGCATCTGGCATCCACTGCTGATTCGCTTCGGCGCCAATACGCTGAAGGCGTTCAAGGAGCGTTCCGAAGGCGATCCGGTGCTCGGTGACAACGATATTTTCTTCATTGACATGGGCGTGGTCTGGCAGGGGCACGAAGGCGATGCCGGCGCAACCTTCACTACCGGCTCCGATCCGGAAATGATCGCCTGCGCGGCGGCGTCCAAGGAGCTGTTCAAGCGTGTCGAGGCACTGTGGCGCCAAGGCGTGAGCGGTGTCGAACTGTACCGCTATGCCAGCGATCAGGCTGAAGCCATGGGCTGGAAACTCAATCTCGATATCAAGGGCCACCGCGTCAGCGATTTCCCTCACGCGATCCATCGAGGCGGCAATCTCGGCGATTTCGACCAGACGCCAAATGCCGGGGTGTGGATTCTGGAAATCCAGATCGCCCACCCGCAGCGACCGTTCGGCGCGTTTTATGAAGATCTGTTGATCTGATTGTCACGGCGTACCGTTTCTGCCGTACAGGCGAAAGCCTTCGCGTTGGCTCAGACGCTGGTAATACGCGCTGACGGCGGGATAGTCCGGATGCGCGAGCGGCGTTTCGAACCAGCGGTTGACTGACAGCCCGATGGGGATATCGGCGAGGGAAAACCGGTCGCCACTGACGTAGGCGCCAGTCTTCTGCAACTGTTGATCGAGGATGCCCATGGTCTGCGACCACTGCTCGATGCCGTTGAGCAACGCGGCGCTGTCCTGATGATCTGGTGACTGACGCACCAGCGACATGAACGCATACGACCACGAGCGGTTCAGCTCCGACGCTTGCCAGTCGATCCACTGATCGACCCGTGCACGGGCTCGCGGCTCGATGGGGTAGAGGTCGGCGCCGCCATAGGCGCCTGCCAGATAACGAATGATCGTATTGGATTCCCACAGGGTGAAATCGCCGTCCTGAATCACTGGCACCATCGCGCAAGGGTTGAGCGCTAGAAACTCCGGCGTATCAGTCGGCTTGAAGCCCGAGCCCCAATCCTCACGCTCGAACGGGATCTGCAGTTCCGCGCAGGTCCACAGCACTTTGCGCACGTTGATCGATGACGCCTTGCCCAGAATTCGCAGCATGAGTTTTCCCTGTCTCGTGGGTGCCTGTCGGGGCATCAAGAAATACCACACCACAACGCAGAAGGCCCGCGCATGGCGGGCCTTCTTTTTACATCGAATCAATCTCAGTGACTGCCCACCAGTTTCCCGCCCATCATCCGCCGCCGATAGGCGCTGTCACGACTGGCCAGCCAGAAGTACAGCGGCGAGGTCACCAGCAGCCCCACCAGCCACGACAGGTCGGCGCCGTTGATGTGCGCCGACACCGGGCCGACGTACAGCGGGGTGTTCATGAACGGGATCTGCACCGCAATGCCGATCGCATAGGCCAGCAACGCCTGCGGGTTGTAACGTCCGTAGATGCCACCGTCGACCTGGAAGATCGACTGGATGTCGTACTGGCCCTTGTGAATGGCGTAGAAGTCGATCAGGTTGATCGCCGTCCACGGCACCAGCACCACCAGCAGCACCAGCACCATGTCGACGAAGTGGCCGATGAAGTCCTTCGACGCGCCGACGGCGGCGAAGCAGCAGGCCAGAAGCACGATGATCGAGATCACCGCACGGCTCTTGGCGGTCGGAATCCAGCGATAGGCAAAGGTCTGCACCAGAGTGATCAGCGACAGCACCGCGCCGTACAGGTTGAGGGCGTTGTGGCTGATTACACTGAGCAGGAACAGCACCAGCATCAGCGGGCCAATCGAGCCGGTGGCGAGCTTGACCGCATCCATGGTGTCCATGCCCACGGGGGTCGCGAGCACGGCGACGGCACCGAAGATGAACGCCAGACTCGAGCCCAGTGCCGAACCCAGATACGTGGTCCAGAACGTCGACGAGACCTTGACGTCGGCCGGCAAATAACGCGAATAGTCGGACACGTAAGGCGCAAACGCGATCTGCCACAGCGCGGCCAGCGACACGGTGGCGAGCCAGCCGGAGAGGTTGAAGCTGCCGCGGGTGAGGAAGTCGTCGGTTTGAATATGGGTGAAGATGTAGCCGAAACCGACGACGATGCCGATCCCCAGCACCCAGGTGCCGATGCGGTTGAGCACGTGGATGAAGCGGTAGCCGATGATGCCGATGATCCCCGACCCGAGAGCGCCGATAACGATGCCGACCGGCACCGGCACGCTGTCGACCACGCCGTGCAGCGACTTGCCGGCCAGCACGATGTTGGAGGCAAAGAAGCCGATGTACATGACCCCGGCAATCAGCACCACCAGTAGCGCGCCGAGCGAGCCGAACTGTGCGCGGCTCTGGATCATCTGTGGAATGCCCATCTGCGGGCCTTGCGCCGAGTGCAGCGCCATCAGCACGCCGCCGACCAGGTGACCGACCAGAATCGCGACGATGCCCCAGACCAGATTCAAGTGGAACAACTGCACGCCCAGCGCGCCGGTGACGATCGGCAACGGCGCGATGTTGCCGCCGAACCACAGCGTGAACAGATCCCTGACCTTTCCGTGGCGATCTTCGGGGGGCACGTATCCTATCGTATGTTTTTCAATGAGCGGCGCGGACGTTGTTGCAGAGGTGGACATGACGAACTCCAAGGCAAGGATGAGTACGTGGACGTACTTCGGTAAGCGCCGACACGGACGGCGCATTTCTTGTTGAAGCGATCATGTGCAAAGGCCCGGGATAGATAAATTAGTAAGTTTGTTGCTTCAGACCTTAAAAAATATATGCCGCGTGTAATGCGTAGCTCCGGTATGTTCAGGCTTCACTCTGTCCTGGATTTACACAGTTTTGTGGTGAGGGGATTTATCCCCGATGGGCTGCGAAGCCGCCCCTCTTTTGACTTTAGAAACAGGGGCCGCTTCGCGCCCCATCGGGGATAAATCCCCTCACCACAGAGCCTCCTGACTACAGATAAATGTCCTGACAACAGATAAATCTCCTCACCACAAAAGCGTTGTCTCACTTGCAGAGGTTTTTATATGGCCGCCTACAACCTGCGCCAGCTCAAATACTTCGTCACCACCGCCGATTGCGGCAGCGTCGCCGAAGCCTCGCGCAAGCTCTATATCGCCCAGCCGTCCGTCTCTACCGCGATCAAGCATCTGGAAGAAAGCTTCGGTGTGCAGCTGTTCATCCGCCATCACGCCCAAGGCGTGTCGCTGACGCCCAGCGGCTCGCGGTTCTATCGCAAGGCGCTGGAATTGCTGCGAGTGGCGCATGAGTTCGAGCAGAACGCGCTGGCGGATAACGATGTGGTCTCCGGGCAGATCGATATCGGCTGTTTCGAAACCGTCGCGCCGTTGTACCTGCCGCGCCTGATCGCCGGGTTCAAGCAGCGCTGGCCGGGCGTGGAAATCCGTATTCGCGATGGCGAACAACAGGAATTGGTGCAGGCGCTGACCGCCGGCAGCATCGATGTCGCGATGCTGTTCGAGCACGACCTCGACACCACCATCGAAACCACACCGCTGATGCCGCCGCAGCAGCCTTATGCCTTGCTGCCGGCCGACCACCGTTTTGCGCAACAGGCGAAAGTCTCGCTGCACGATCTGGTGCTGGAACCGATGATCCTGCTCGACGTGGTGCCCAGCCGCACCTACTTCGTGAGCATTTTCGAGGAGCGCGGACTGACCCCGCACATCGTCTTCAGCTCACCGTCGATCGAGATGGTGCGCGGCATGGTCGGGCGCGGTTTCGGCTTTTCGATTCTGGTGACCCGGCCGTTCGGCGAGTATACCTACGACGGGCAGAAAGTGGTGTGCGTGCCACTGGCGGAAACCGTGACTGGCTCGGGCTTGTCGGCAGCCTGGCTGCGTCGGGTGCAACTGACCAAACCGGTGCAGTTGTTCGTTGATCATTGCCGTGAGGAATTGGCCCGACTGCACGCTTGAAGGCAGGCAGTCAGGCCGAAAGGATCAGGCGCGAATCGAGGCCAGCATCCGTTGCAGCATCGCATCGCAGGCATCGAGTTGCGCACGACTGACAAACTCGTCAGGTTTGTGCCCCTGATCCATGCTGCCGGGGCCACAGACCACGGTGGGAATACCCGCCGCATCGAACAGCCCGCCCTCGGTGCCGAACGCCACGGTGCCAAACTCCTGCGAACCGCAGAACGCCGCGATCAACTCCGCCGCCTGACTCTGCGCATCGGTAGCCAGGCCCGGATAGGCCGACAGCTCACTGAAACGAATCGCGCTGTGCTCACTCACTGCCCGCATGCGCGGCAGCACTTGCTGCTCGGCGTAAGCCTGCAACTGCTGCGCGACCTGGGTTGGATCCTGCGAGGGCAGGGCGCGGATTTCGAAGTCGAAGCGACAGTCGGCAGGGACGATGTTCAGCGCTTTACCGCCGCTGATCACTCCGGTCTGCACCGTGCTGTAGGGCGGATCGAAACGCGCGTCGTGATGCTCGGGCGCCTTCAGTTGCTGGCCGATGCGCCCAAGCTCACCGATCAGCTCGGCGGCGTACTCGATGGCGTTGACCCCCAGCGGTGCGTAGGCCGAATGACACGGATGGCCGCGCACGTCGCAGCGCATCGCCAGTTTGCCTTTATGGCCGAGCACCGGTTTCAACTCGGTCGGTTCACCGATGATGCACAGCAGCGGTTTGACCGGCCGCTGCTCCAGCTCGGCGAGCAACGAGCGTACCCCGAGGCAGCCGACTTCTTCGTCATAGGACAGGGCGATGTGCACCGGCATGCGCAGCTCTGCAGCGACCAGCGCCGGCACCAGCGCCAGCACGCAAGCGATGTAGCCCTTCATGTCGGCGGTGCCGCGCCCGAACAGCTTGCCGTCGTGTTCGCTGAGTTCGAACGGCGCTACTGTCCATGGTTGACCATCGACCGGCACCACATCGGTGTGCCCCGAGAGCACGATGCCCGGTTGCTCGGCCGGGCCAATGGTCGCGAACAGATTGGCCTTGCTGCGCTCGGCGTTGTAGATCAGCTCGCACGGCACATCGAAGCCTGCGAGGTAATCACGCACGAACTCGATCAGCTGCAGGTTGGATTCGCGGCTGGTGGTGTCGAAGCCCACCAGCGTCTTGAGCAACGCGACGCTGCTGCTCATCGATCATCACCGGCAACGCCATAACCCGGCGCCTTGGCCGGGTCGAGTGCGCGGTCGATGTAGTCCTGCAACTGCGGCTGATAGGCGTCCCAGAGTTTTTGCAACTGGCCAATCGGGTCTTCGTCGGCCCAATCAACGCGCAAATTGACGATCGGCCAGGTCTGTTCGCCGACCACCACCACGGCTGCCGAATGCACCGGCCCGGCTTCGCCACCGAGGGCTTGTGCGGCGTGCAAGGCCTTGAGCAAGCGGTCGGCCAACTGGCCTTCGCCGTCCTCAAAGGCACTGACCATCGCTTCGATTACCGAGCGCCCGGCGAGCATGTTGCCGGCGGCCACGCATTGTTCGCCGGAGACCGCGTTGTGCACGCCGAGGGTTTGCGCGCCGCTGAAATGCGCGGTCTGGCCGAAGTGGTTGATCGCGGTGATCTGTCGGTATTGGCTGTAGCCGTTGCGGGTCAGCACCTGGTCCAGCGCAGCGTCGGGCGCGTGGCCTTGTTCCATCAGCGCGAGGACTTCCGGGCCGAGGGACGGCAGGGTGATGTTCTGGCTCGACACCGCGCCGACACCCGGCAGCAGCCACGGACAACGCGCGCCGACGGCGATGCTGGAGGAACTGATGGCGACACCGAACTGGCCGGTTTCGGGGCAACGGGCTGCGATTGAAAAGGTCATCTGTTTACTCCTTGTGTGTCTTGACTGGCCTCATCGCGAGCAGGCTCACTCCTACCTTGAAATGCGTTCCTTTGTAGGAGTGAGCCTGCTCGCGATGGCCGCGACTCGGTCTGCCGACTTACTCGGGAATCACCGCCACCACATCAATCTCCATCAGCCACTGCGGCTGCCCCAGTGCCGACACCACCAGCCCGGTGGAAATCGGGAACACGCCTTTGAGCCACTTGCCGACTTCCTGATACACCGGCTCGCGGTAGCGCGGGTCGATCAGGTAGGTGGTGGTCTTGACGATATGGCTCATGTCGCTGCCGGCTTCTTCCAGCAGTTGCTTGACGTTGCGCATGGCCTGTTCGGCCTGCGCACGCGGATCCCCGAGGCCCACCAGATTACCGTCGAAATCGGTGCCGACCTGACCTCGGACGTACACCGTGTTGCCGGCGCGTACGGCCTGGCACAGGTCGTTATCCAGCGTCTGATTCGGGTAGGTGTCCTTGGTGTTGAACATACGGATGCGGGTGTGGGTTGGCTTGCTCATGTACAGCTCCAGACTGAGTGTTCAGCGGCGCACCGGGCACCGCCGCGAAAGAGGGCAATCAAGCGTCGACGGTATCGGCGGCTTTCGTGCTGGCGGTCGAATGCAGGGCGGCTTCACGCTGCTCGGCATCCTTGTAATCGAGGTATTTGCGCTGGGTGGCGATGTGATCGGCCACGTGTTTGGCGTCGTGCCACACGCCCCAGATAAACGACGAGCCACGGCGCGACTGCCATGGCAGCCCAAGGAAATACACCCCCGGCTCGCTGGACACGCCACGCTGATGCTGCGGTTTGCCCTTGTCGTCAAACGCTGCGACCTGCAGCCAGGAATAGTCCACGGCGAACCCGGTGGCCCAGATGATCGAAGTGATCCCGGCCTTGGCCAGATCCAGATCGAGCAGCGGATTTTTCACGCAATCGGGATCCGCATAGGTTTCGCGTGCTTCGGGTTCTTCCGGCAGGTCGAGACCGTTGCGCTCGATGTAGGCATCGGCGGCATCCAGCAGCGCCAGATAGTTCTCGTCACCGCGCTTGAGGTTGTCGCGCAGGTCCTGCTTGAAAGTCACCACGCCGTTGTTGAACGACTCGGTGACGCCGACCAAGGTCATGCCACGATGGGCCAGGCCACGGAAGTCGATGGTGCGCCCGCCATGCGCGCCGCTGACCGCGATGGTCACGTGCTCGCGGCCGGGTTTCATCGCCGCCTGATCCCACTCGCCGAGCACCCCCAGCCACCAGCAGAAATCACGGTTGCGATAGGCACGCGGCGGACGGTCATGCGCACCTACCGACAGGTACACCTGCTTGCCGGAGCGCTGCAGTTCATCGGCGATCTGCACGCCTGACGAACCAGCGCCAACCACCAGCACTGCGCCTGCGGGCAGTTGCTGCGGATTGCGATAGTCGGCGGAGTGGATCTGCAACAGACGCGGGTCTTGCGGGGCGATCGGCGGGATCACCGGGCGCTGGAACGGGCCGGTTGCCGCGACCACGCGGCTGGCCTCGATCACGCCTTCGGAGGTCTCGACGGTGAAGCCCGGACGCCCGACATTGCGCACCACGCTTTTGACCTCGACCCCGGTGCGGATCGGCGCGTTGAATTTCTTCGCATAGGCTTCGAAGTAGTCCGCCACGCGCTCCTTATGGGCGAAACCGTCGGGATCGACATCATCGAATTCCAGCCCCGGGAAGCGGTCGTGCCACGCCGGACCGTTGGCTACCAACGAGTCCCAGCGCCCGGTGCGCCAGCGTTCGGCGATGCGGCTGCGCTCCAGCACCAGGTGCGGCACGCCGAGTTTGCTCAGGTGCTCGCTCATCGCCACACCGGCCTGTCCGGCCCCCACGACAAGCGTGTCTGTTTTTATTATTTCAGTGGTCATTTCTACATCCTTCCTGGCAAGGCAAGTGGATTCGGATCGCTTCAGGCTTGTCCGTTTTGCTTGCGGTCAGACTAGGCAGGAGGGGGGTATCGGTAAAATATTATTAAGCTGGGATGTGAATACAAATTGCTGAAGCAGAAGGGGCGAAGCCAGTAAAAACGCGGCTTGCAGGACAGGGGGAGGGTTGTCCCGGGCAGGAAAACCCGGGACAGGAAGGTGAAAATTCACTTTAAGGAGGGGGAGCGTCGCGTCAGTTACCGTCGGCGACCTTGCGTTCGATCGCATCGGTCTTACGCTTGAGCTCCTCGGTGTCCTGTTCCATGACGCGGGTGGAGGTGGGGGTAATCACCTCGTCCACGGCGCGGGTGTCGTCGTCGCTGTCCTGCAGATCGCGGTTCACCACATCCACCGGTTTGCCCGAGGAGTCGAGCGGTGGCGCGTTATGAGGTGTTGCAGGCTTGATATCGTCGGTGCTTTTCATTTTTCATACCTCCATTGACCTACAACGTTGGATACGAAGCCATGACGGGAGTTCGAGAAATTTCACGGGTGACCGCAGCCGCCCTCGGCTGTGCGTTGCTGATCGCTGCCAATTCGACGCAAGCCGCCAGTTTTGACTGCGGCAAGGCAAAATCCATGGACGAAAAAGCCGTTTGCGCCAACCGCGCCTTGAACGACCTGGACGTCACCATGGGCGAGCTGTTCAGCCTCGATAAACGCCTGCTGCCGATGGGCGGGCGCGATGCGCTGATCGGTGAGCAGCAGGAGTTCCTCAAACGCCGCAAGGCCTGTGGCGCGAAGCTCGATTGTTTGACCGATCTGTATCAGAAGCGGGTCGTTGCGCTGCGCAGCATTATCGAGACGCGGGTGATGACGCAGGGGCCGTTTTGACCCGCTGCGTTTGTCTGGTCAGGGCATGCCGTCAGAGCAGACTCCACGACACCCCGACATAAACCCCGAACCCTTCACCCGGCGTAGACCGCGCCGCATCCAGGCCCTTGTCGTCATATCCCGGTGTGACCGTTGCGGCGTAGTGCTGGTTGGTCAGGTTGCGCAGGTCCAACCAGGTCTGCCAGTCGTTTTTCGGCGCGTTGTAGCCGACGGTGGCGCCGAACAGTGCGTAGGGATCGGCGTAGTAGCTGTTGGCGTAATCCACCGCGACTTTGGACACCAGTTGTGTGTTGACCGCTGCGAAGAAACCTTGTGGCCAGTCGTGGCGCAGTTCGCCCTGGTAGTAGTGCATCGGCAGGCCGGGCAGGCGGTTGTCGCCGAAACGCTGGTCGTCGCGGTAGTGGAAATCGCTGAAGGTGTAGGCCTGACGCAGGCTCAGTTTGCGCCCGTCGGCGGCTGACCACAGCGTGCTTTGCAGGCTGGCTTCCACGCCTTGGTGCACGGTGGGGCTGGCGTTGAGTTCGTACGGGGTGACGGCGTTGGCGTCCGGCAGTACCGACAGCAATTCGTGGCGCACCTGGGCGTAGTACCACGCCAGGCTCCACTGGCCGAGTGCGCTGTCGCCGCGACCGCCGAGTTCGAGGGTGGTCGCGGTCTGGTTTTGCAGTTTGATCGGGTCGCTCTGGGTGCCGGTCGCCGCGCCGTTGCCGGCGGGGAAGCGGATGTTCGAGCTGTAGATCAGCGACCACGGGTGCGGTGCCTCGACTGAGCGGCTGAGGTTGCCGAACAGTTGCAGGTCCGGCGAGACCTGATAGCGCAGGCCCAGACGCGGGGCGTAATCCCAGTCATTCAGGCTGGTTTTGCCGCCGCTTTGCGGGTAGGTGACGGCGCTTTCGCGGCGGGTGTAGATCGCGGCGAGGCCGGTGGTCAGCCACAGGTCGTCGGCGAGTTCCAGGTCGTTGCCCACATGCAGCACGGTGTCCGAACCCTGATAGGTGAAGTTGCGCATGCGGGTGCCCGGCGCATACGCGGCGGTGTTGCCGGACGGGATGCGCACGAATTCACTGGCGCCGTCGTTGGGCAGGTGTTTGGTGGTGCGCAGGCCCACGGTGCTGCGGCTTTCCATGCCGAACAAAGTGTCGCGACGCTTGTAGTCGAACGTGCCGCTGACGTCGGTGTAGGCCACTTTCAGACGGTTCGGGCCTTCGCGCAGGTCCATCGGGTAGTCGTGATAGACCAGCCCGGTCTGAATACTCGAATCGTCGTCGATGTAGTAGGTGGTCTTGTTGCCGATGAAGGTGCTGCCCGGTTGTTTGCGGCTGTCGTCGCGCGACACATAAGCCGGGTTGGCCGCCCTTGGAGTGTGCTCGATCGAGTGTTTGGTCACGCGGCCGGCGAGATCGTTGTCGGTCTCGCGATAGCGGATATAGAAGCGGGTTTCCAGGTTCGGATTGAAGCGATAGCCGAAGTTGGCGATCACGCCTTTGCTCTCGCTGGCGGTGTGATCCTGATAGCCGTCGGCGTTCGCATCGGTCAGCGACACGTAGTAATCGAAGTCGCCCAGCACTTGCCCGGAACTCACCTGACGCTGCTGATAACCGTGGCTGCCGGTGGCATAGCGCACCTGCAATTTCGGCGCGTCATAGCCAGTGTGGCTGACGTAATCGATGGCGCCACCCAGCGCCAGTGCACCGCGATCGAAGCCGTTGGCACCGCGCAGCACCTCCACATGGTCGAGCCACAGCGGTTCGAGCAATTCGTAGGGCGTGCCGCCGGGGCCGGTCAGCGGCAGGCCGTCGAGCATTGTGTACAACCCCGAAGCGTGCGCGCCCGGTGCGCGGTTGATCCCCGAACCACGGATCGAGATTTTCACCCCTTCATTACCCGCCGATTGCGCGTAGACCCCAGGCTGATACGCCAGCACATCCTGATTGCTCGCCACCCGGCCCTGCAACGGCTGGCGCAGGTCAACCACGTTGCTGCCGCCGGGCACCTGCGCCAGACGCGATTGGGCCTCGGCTACAGAGGCGTCGGCGTCACTTTGTTCTTCAGCCGAAATCAGCACCTGTCCCAACTCCATGCTTTTGGGTTCCTCGGCCATGACCGGGCAGGCGAGGGCCAGGCCCAGCAGGGCAGAGGGCAGGGATGTGGGCGACGGCATCGAAGAAACTCCAGGCAGACAGGAACGGGCATTGAACAGTGCGACGCAAGAAGGAACGACGGAAACACATGGCAATTTTGCTTTTTTAACGGGGCGCTGCGTGGCAGGTGGGGGCAGGATGGCTCAGGAGGCGGCAGTCAGGACCATACACGCAGACGACTGGCCGCGTTTTATCGCGGCCAGTCGTCCGGCGTATATCTGGATCAAGCAATCTTCAGCGCCATGAGAATGTCCAATGGTGTCTGGGCGAATGCCCGGGCCTGTTCGGTCATCTCGGCAAGGTTTTCTTCAGCCGTGAGCAGCGGCTGGTCACCCTTGTGCAGCACTTCGCCCTGATCACCGATGACGGCCCACGCCAACTGCGCCCAGTCTTGCGGGTCGGTCATGCCTTGCTTGATCGAAATCAGGAACAGCTGCTGCACGCGGCTGATCGGCACACCACCGCCGGTGACCGGGCTGGCCAGCACCTGAATGTTGCTGTTGAACAGGGCGCGCTTGCACAGTTGCAGGTTGAGGGTGTCGCAACGTTCCTGCACCTGCCTTTCGGCGGCTTCGCTCTGGCACGGGGCGGCGACGCCCATGCCGATCAGCACGGTGACAGCCTGCACCAGGTCGTCGTAAGACACGGAGCCGACGGCCATCGACAACTGCTGCAGGGTTTTCGGTGCGTAGGCACTGGCAGCGAGCGCTTCGAGCACCGGGCTGTAAATCTCTGTTTGCAGCGCAGCCTCGCCGGCGGGACCAGTGACCGTGCCGGGAATGCTCTCAATCGCTTGCAGCAGGACAAACCGGCTTCTCAGCAAGCTGTCGCGCTGCTCGGCGGCAGATAGCCGATTGGCGCCACGTACGTACAGATCCCGGCGGAAGTTCTGATTGATGAAGTAGTCGCGCGCCTGTTCGCGCATGATCGGGTGCTCGATACCTTCCAGAAAGTCCATGCCTTCTGCACTCAGATTCAGCGCAGCCACGGTGTCCAGCGGTACGGCCGTAGTGGCGTAGTCGAGTTTGGCTGCGGTCATGGCATCGACCACGTCGATGAAATACATGCAGTCCCAGTTGCGATTGAAATACTCATGGGCCACGTACTGACGGTTCTGGCCCTTGATGCTCTGCAACTGGGCACCCAGGGCCGGCGCCGCTCTGGCGTACTTCGGATTGGCCGCCAACAGCGTTTCCGAAAACTCCATCGCGGCATCGATGCGTTTGGCCGGGCTGGTCGAGGCCTGGCTGGCAAAGCGATTGTGCAGGCTGAACAGATTGCGCAGGGGCGCCGAAGGCGACCAGCCCGGGAAGCAGTTGTAGCTGACGTACAACATGCCGCCGGGCTTGAGGTGGCGACGGGCGAACTCGACGATCAGTTGCTGATTGTCGCGGCTGACCCAGGACCAGATGCCATGCAGGCTGATGCTGTCGAACGCCGGCAGATCATCGCGGGCCAGCAGTTGCTCGAAGCTGTCGTCATACAGACGGGCCTGGCTGTTCCAGTCGTTCGCCAATGCGATGGCATGCGCGGCCTGAGATGGCGTGAAGTCGGTGCCGACATAGTTGCCCGGGTTGGCGGCGGCGTGGATGTTGATGGAAACACCCTGGCCAAAGCCCAGTTCGCAGTGGTAGCCGCCGGCGTTCTCCAGCGTGGCAAAGCCACGCAGCAACAGGCAAAAGCGCTGGAACACCGGGTTGATTTCCCGGCTATACGAGTAGGTGTAGCCCTCGTCGGTGAAATACCCTTCGTTCCAGGCATTGCTCATGTGCGCATCCTTTATTTCGAGAGAGAAAGAGCGCTCTTATAAGGGCTTGGCATTGCACACGACAAGCGAAAAAACACCTCGGTGACCTTTACCCTTGCAAAGGCACGTACACGTCCGTCTGCCATTGCTCCTGCGGCGTCTGGGGAAAGACGCTCAGGTAATGGAAAAACAGCGGATGATCACGTAATTCCTCACCGCTGGCCGGCAGCCAGTCGCGGTAGACGGGATAGATGGTTTCGCCGATGTGATCCGGTGAACCGACATGCCGTACCACCACACAACGCCCGCCGGGGATGACCGCTTCGCGCACGCCGAAGGTGTTGGGCGCCACGGCTTCGTCGATCTCGCCACAGATGGCGAAGCGAAAATCCTGCGCCGCAGTGGTGTCGGGGTTGTTGTAGGGAATGCCGAAGGTGCGACTCGAGGCCACCGGTGACTGCCCGCTGTGCATGCGCCAGGCGATGAATTTCTGCACGCTTTGCTGCACCTCCCCCGGCGCGCCGCGATGTTCAAACGCAGCGACCCGTAGGGTTGGGAAATTGATGATTCTGGTTTGCATGATGACGCTCCTGGAAAAGTGGGGGATGGCGAATACCGCATTCCAGGTCTGCCAGTTCGGTTGCTTTCTGAAGGCACTTGGCGTCATGCCGAAGTCGCGCCGAAAGGCGCGGCTGAACGCTTCCGGACTCTCGAAACCGGCGTCAGACGCGGCGTCCAGTATCGAGTGTTGCGGCTGTGCGGCCAGCCGATGTGCAGCCCGGCGCAAACGCATCAGTTGCACGTAGCGCGAGACCGGCACGCCAACGAACGCGCTGAATTGCCGATGGAAGTGAAACACCGAAAAGTTCGCCAACTGACTCAACGTATTCACCGACAGGTCACCTTCGAGATGGGCATCGATGTAGGCGAGCACGCTGTTGAAGCGCCGGGTATAGGCGCGGTGGGTCGGCAGGTCGGACACGGGTTGGAAGCTCCTGGAAGTGCGGTCTGCTATAGCCTCGTCGATTTCCGGGTCGGCACGCCTAGCCGAGTTTGCTCAAGTGTCATTCCGACAGGGGCGCGTGTGGAGTCAGCGGCCGTGCGCCGCGTCCGCCAGTTGCCCGGTATCGACCCGCACGAACACCGAATCGCCCACCGCCGTCAGCACTTCTCCGGCGTACACCTCGCAGATCACCCGAGTTTTGCGCCCGACGTCGCCTTCGACCCTGGCGCGCAAGGTCAGGGTGACGCCCATCGGTGTGGGTTTGATGAACTTGAGGCCGAGGTTGCCAGTGACGCAGTCGATGCGCGGCAGGCTGCCCGGTGCACGCTGTTCGGCGCGGTAGTGGTAAGCCATCGCGGTCCAGTTGGAATGGCAGTCGACCAGCATTGCCAGCAGGCCGCCGTATACCAGGTCCGGCCAGCCGCAGTATTTGTCGTCCGGCAGGTGTTCGGCCATGACGTGCACGCCGTCCTCGTGCCAGTAGCTTTTGACGTGCAGGCCATGGGGGTTGCGGCTGCCGCAGCCGTAGCAGACGCCTTCGGGGGCGGCGAGGTCTTGCAGAGGCGTTTCGGAGCGGGTCATGGGTCTGATCATCCTGAAGTGGTGAGCCCGGTCAGGCGCAGGCGGTTGCGCCCACCGCGCTTGGATTCATACAGCGCGGCGTCGCCTTGTTCGATCAATGCCGCGAGGCTGGCCGGTGGCTGGTTGAACAGGGTGGCGCCGATGCTCAGCGTCACCGGTTCGGCGGTGGGGAAGGTCTGGGCGGCGCTGCGCTGAAATTGATCGCGCAGGGCATCGCCCAGTCTGACGATGTGATCACTGGGCGCGTTGCTCAGCAAAATCACGAACTCGTCACCGCCCAAACGGGCGGCCAGCGCCTCATCGGTGGTCTCGGCGCGGATCATTTCGCTCAACGCCACCAGCAAACGGTCGCCGGCGCTGTGGCCGTACTGATCGTTGACCGATTTGAAGTTGTCGATATCGATCAATAGCAGGGCGCCGGGATGCGCCGCAGACACGCCCCGCAGCAGGCCCGGCGCGCGCATGTCGAGGGCGCGGCGGTTGTAGAGCGCGGTCAGTGGATCGCGGGCGGCCAGTCGGGCGATCTGCTCCTCGCGCCGGTAGCGTTCGGTCCCGGTCATCGACAGTGCGATGAGCATGATCGCCATCGCGCCCTCGACCAGCGAGATCTGGATGATTACGCCACGGAATGCAGCCAGGTCGATCAGCGTGCCGGGGATCACCACGGTCAGGGCCTTGGCCACATAGAAGATGCCGTGACCGAGCAGCACATAGCGCAATTGCACCGCACCGACGCTTAGCGACTTGCCATGCGGGCGCAACAACAGACTGGCCTTGAGCGTCGAGGCGGCGACCAGCAGCGAGTTGGCGGCCAGCATGACTTTCGACCACAACGGCCCGTCCGGCAGCAACAGCAAAACCAGCCAGGTGACGAAAATCAGGTACCAGGCGCGTGACAGGCGGGTCTGCGTAAAGCGCGCCACTCCCAGCAGAAACAGGAAGTGCGCGGTCACCAGCAAGCCGTTGGCGAACCAGATGCCGATCAGCAAAAAGCCGTTGCTACGCAGCAGAGCCAGGGTGGAACCGACGGTGATGGTGGCGAAACCGGCGCTCCAGAACAGCAGCGAAGGCTCACGAATGCTGCGCCACTCGACCGCCAGGTACAGCGCGGCAGCGGCTGCGAGAGCGATCGAGATGGTCAGCATCGTTGGTGGGTCGAGCGGCATTTCCGGGGGAGCCTGTCAGAAGGTCGGTAAGGCCGCCGATTGTAAGCGTTCGGGGCCGTTTTGGCAGGCGCCGCATACGATCGTCACCGACCGGCGTCCACGCTCATTCGTGAGGCGTGAGCCAGGTGTCGACGACCCGTCGATCCAGTTCTTCCCAGTACGCCATGCCCAGCACCCGGGTGGTGTTCAGCCCGCGCAAATAGCCACGCAACTGATTGGCGGTATCGCGCTTGAGCTGCGCATCGGTGATGTCCTTGTCCAGCAACACGTTTTCGTACTGCACCAGGTATTCCGCCACCCGCTCGCGAAAGTCGGGCAGAACCGCGTCGCGGATCAGGTCAAAGGTTCTCAAATCGGCTTCCTCACTGTTGTTTTAGTCATTGGGGATGAGTGTGTACCCGTCTTTATCGTGCGCAACTATCGCTAGAAGTAATAGTGACCATCACGAAACGCAAGTTCAGCTTTGCTGGCAATAGGCGGAAAATTGCCCTCATTGAAAACGCAGCTCAAGGAAATTGCGCGATGAAGACCCTGACCCGACTGGCGCTGACCGCTCTGCTAATGAGCGGCATGGTAGCCACGGCACCGTCTTACGCCGACGACGCCTGTGCGTGTCATCTTCAGCCAATCGCCGGCAGCAGCGCGACTTTGCAGCATTCACAGACCGTGGGTGTGTTGTACAGCGAAAACACCCGGGAAAACCTGCAATACCTGACGCGCTACCACGATATGGCGCTGCACGGGGCCAAGGATGCACTGGATCCGCGAATTCGCGCAGCCTTTGTCAGCAGCTCCGACCCGGAACTGGCGATCGACTGGTTGCTCAGCTCGTTGCAACGCCAGTTTCTGTCGGTGACCGTTTACGACGACCTTGATGCGCTGATTCAGGCACACCCGGACATAGTGGTGAAACTCGACACCTTCAACCGCTTGCTGACTCAGCAGAACAGCCTGTACGAGGCGCATTTCATCGCGCGTTTCTACGATGCCGACCTGCAGTACATCGGCAAAGCCGAGGGCTCGGTGGAAAAACAGATTTCGTCGGTCTGGGTACACGACAAAGCGGCGCACGAGATTGCCGCGCAGATCGAGCAGCAACGTGACCTGCAACTCAATGCCTTGAAGCAGTTCGATGCCTCGCTCAAGGCGCTGGTGGCTTCCAGCTGAACACTCAAAACCAAAAGGGCAGCGGCGGCGCCGTGACGCTAAATCGCTGCCAGATGAACCGAACCTTTATTTTCAGGATGACCCCGATGCGTGCTTTGTTTGCCCCGACCCTGGCCGTTGCTTCCTTGCTGCTCGCCGGTTGCGCCTCCGCACCGAACGACCCGACGCTGACCTTGCAGACCAACAAGACTCCGGCGCAATACGCCGATTGCGTGGTGCCGAAGCTGCAGGGCAGTGCGCTGAACCCGACCGTCTCGCAGACCCAGCGCAGCTACCGGATCGTGGTGCCGAGCAAGGTGTCGGCAGACAACGTGCTGGAAGCCTACAAGGCCGGCAACGGCGGCAAGGTGTTCATCTACGAGCGCCACTTGCTGGCTTCGAACTTCCTGCCTTCCAGTTTTGAACGCGCCGCCCAGGACTGCATCTGACCCGGGTGCGCAACCCGTTTTAACCGAGCTCCTTTGGTTGGCCGCAACCAACCAATACTTTGCCCCGCACCTCATTCGGTTGCGGGGCTTTTTTTGTCTGACGTTTGCTGCTGTGGCGACGCCGACAATCGACCGCTCGCCCGGAGTCGTCGGCTTCTTGCGCCGTCATATTGAAACATGGTTGTATGGTACAACTAAATTTCAGTGGTGGTGTGTCATGAGTATCCCTACAGCCTTGATCGAAGAAATCCGTACAGCGTCGCGCACGATAGTGCGTGAATTCGGTTTCCTGCGCGCCACCCTGGCGGCGACCGACTATTCCGCCTCCGGCGTGCACGCATTGCTGGAAATCGAGGCAGGGGACGGCGTCAGCGCTGCGCAACTGGCGCAAAGCCTTGGCTTGGAAAAATCCAGTGTCAGCCGCATGGTCGGCAAACTGATCAAGGCCGGGGAGATCGAGGAGCGTGCTGCCGAGGACGCCCGGGTCAAGCATCTGCACCTGACATCGCAGGGCCGGCAGACCGTCGCCGACATTCATGCCTATGGCCAGGCCCAGGTCAGCAAGGCACTGGACACGCTCAATCCGTCGCAACAACAGAGCGTGGCGCAGGGCCTGTCAACCTACGCGCATGCGCTCAAGACCATCCGTCTGGGCGCCGACCGGCCACTCACGCCGAACCTGCACATCAGCGCCGGCTATCGCCCCGGTCTGATCGGCCGCGTGGCGCAAATGCATGCGGATTATTATTCGCGGCATTCCGGTTTCGGCGCGATCTTTGAAAGCCGCGTCGCCCGTGAAACGGCGGAGTTTGTCGGGCGCCTTGATCAGCCCTGCAACCAGATCTGGGTAGCCACGCTTGATGAGCGCATCGTCGGCTCAATCGCAATCGACGGCCAGGATCTGGGCAACAATCAGGCGCATTTGCGCTGGTTCATCCTCGACGACGGCTGCCGCGGCAGTGGCGTCGGCCGGCAACTGCTGAGCGCGGCAGTGGAGTTTTGCGATCAGCAGGGTTTTGATGCGATTCAGCTCTGGACCTTCAAGGGCCTGGACGCCGCGCGCCGACTGTACGAAGCGGCCGGGTTCGAATTGACCATGGAAGAGCCGGGCAGTCAGTGGGGCAGCGTGGTGACGGAACAGCAGTTCACCCGTGCAGCCGCCTCACGTTGAAGGTTGATTCAGCGTCATCACGTAGGCGCTGAACATGTCCGCCAGCCGGTTGGCGAAAGCCGTGATTTCCAGATCGCTGCGCACAGTCCCGGAAAAGTCTGGACGAGGGCAAACCGCTACAAACGCATGCCCATTTCGACAGCCCGAGTCTCAAAGCCGAACTCCGCATACATCCGCGCTGCACGGTTATTGAACGGCCAGACGGTCAAACGCAGATCCTGGGCATCCTGTTCGATCGCCCAGTTTTTCACCAGATTCATCAGCCCACGGCCGATACCCTGTCCCGAAAACTGTTCGGCGACACACACCGAGCCGATGCGAACGACATTCTGCGGTTGCATCAACGGCCCTGAACTGGCCGACAGGCTGGCCGTGATAAACGCCGCAGGTTGATCGTCGACATGGGCGATGAACACAACGTGACCGGGTTTCTCGAACAGCGCTGACCAGTGGGGCAGGTCGCGGGAAAATTCCGCGGTGGGCGGGGCATAGATGTCGGGGCGGGCAGTGTGATGCACGTCGTTAAGCAATTGCCCCAGCTCACACATGCTCAACGCGTCTGCGCCCGTCGCGGTGCGGTAAGTGATTTGTTCCATGTCGTGCGGTGCTCCTTGATTACGCGCAAGCCGCGAACGGCGCTGTTGATCGTTATTGTTCCAGCCAGTCAGGATAGATCTGCACAAAGTGCTGCTGCAGCCATTCGACAAATACCTGAACTTGCGCAGCCAGGTGCGTGCGGCTGGGGTACAGCAGTGATACCGGGCGCGGGGTGGGCCGATAGGCGCTGAGGATTTCCACCAGGGTGCCGCTGGCCAGGTATTCGGCCACGGTGATGCCTGGCGCCTGAATGATTCCAAAGCCCGCTACGCCGCACTGCACGTAGGCATTCGACTCGGTGACGGTGATGCCGGCGTTGCTGATGAACGCGCGGTCTTTGCCTTTGACCGAGAAGTGCCAGGGCAATGTCCTGTTGTTTTGGCCGGAAAGAAAATTCACCCCGCGATGGGCATTCAGATCGTCGAGTGTCCGCGGTTCGCCGTGTTCCTGCAGATACTCGGGGGCTGCGCACGTGACCATGGTCGCCATGGCGATCGGGCGAGCGATCAAGGTCGAGTCCGGTAACTCGCCAATTCGTAACGCGCAGTCGATACCTTCACCGATCAGGTCGACCGCCCGATCAGTCACGCCCAGCACCATGTCGATCCCGGGGAAGGCGCTGGTGAAGGCTTTCAGGTTTTTGATGAAGTCCAGTTGCGCGAACGCGGTCGGGATATCGACCCGAAGCCGGCCTTCGAGCGTTGCTCCGCTGCGGTCGAACATCGAAGTGGCGGCCGAGATATCCGCGAGAATTTCCTGCACTCGCTCATAGAACAGTTGGCCTTCGGTGGTGAGCGCGACTTTTCTGGTGGTGCGCTGAAACAGACGCACACCCAGGGATGTTTCCAGCTCCTGGATGTAACGGGTGACCTGGGGGCGCCCGATGTCCAGCGATTCGGCGGCTTTGGTGAAGCTGCCGAGCTCGGCAAGCCGAGCGAACAGTCGCATCGATTGCAGCAATTCCATGATCGGGACCTGACGGAATTCAATTGTTGCTTGAGGATAGAATAATCATGTGCCTTTTTGCGTATTTATTGCGCGAGGCCAACAGCGAAAGATGTGCCCAGGCAAACCCTTGGTGGTTTGCAGCCATTGATCCGTTTTTGGAGATTCGCAATGAAAGCCTGGTTACTGAAAGATTTCGGCCTCGACAATCTGCACCTGGAAGAGACAGCGACCCCGCAGCCACAGTCCGGCGAATTGCTGGTAAAGGTCGGCGCCGTGTCCCTCAATTTTCGCGACAAGGCGATTGTTGACGGCATCTACGAGCCGCACATGGTGCCCAAACCGTTGATTCCGGTGAGCGACGCAGCGGGCACCGTGGTCGCGGTGGGTGACGGCGTCAGCCGCTTCAAGGTCGGCGATCGGGTCAACTCGCATCTGTATTCCCGCTGGCTGGATGGCGAGCCGGGGCCGAATGAACCGGACTACTGCTTTGGTTCGCCGTTGCCCGGCGGATTGGCCGAATACATGATCATCCATGAAGACAGCGCCGTTGCCGCGCCGGACAACATGAGCGACGAAGAGGCGGCGACGCTGCCGATTGCTGCGCTCACGGCGTGGTACTCACTGGTCGACTTTGGACAGATCCAGCCCGGCCAGACCGTGCTGGTTCAAGGCACGGGCGGGGTGTCGATTTTTGCCGTGCAGATCGCCACGGCGCTGGGCGCCAAAGTGATCGCCACATCGAGTAGCGAGCACAATCTGCAAGCCGTGAAGGAACTGGGAGCGGTCGCGGGCGTGAACTACAGAACGACACCGAACTGGGCCGATGAAGTGTTGCGGCTGACTGACGGCAAAGGCGTGGATCTGCTGCTCGACGTGGCCGGTGGCAACGGCATCAATCAGTCGGTTGCAGCGACCAAGGCTTCCGGGCGCATTGCACAGATAGGTTTTTTGACCGGGCAGACCGTTGCACTCAATCTGATGCCGCTGATTTTCCGCCAGACCACCATTCGCGGTATCGCCGTGGCACCGCGCTCATCCTTCGACCGGATGAACGTCTTCCTCAACCAGCACAAGATTCGCCCGGTGATCGATCAGGTGTATCCGTTCGAGAAAGCGCGCGAGGCGTACGAGCATCTGGCGAAGGGCGCGTTTGGCAAAGTGGTGATCAAAGTCGCCTGATATAGGCACAGGGCCAAGCAACGGGGCTCAATGCGATTGCGCCAGACCCTGTTGCGCCTTGGCTCTGGCAATCGAAAACGCCTTCGGCAAATTGGCGCCATTCTTCGCGGCCAGGATCTCGGCCATCACGCTGACCGCGATCTCCGCCGGTGTCTTGCTGCCAATGTAGATGCCGATTGGCCCGTGCAGCCGTTCGAGTGATGCCTGGGTCTCACCGAAATGCTCGATCAGACGTTCGCGGCGCAGCTGACTGTTGCGCCGCGAACCGATGGCGCCGATGTAAAACGCCGGGCTGTGCAGGGCCTCGAGCAGTGCCAGATCGTCGAGTCGCGGATCATGACTCAAGGCGACGATACAGGTGCGCAGATCGACCGCGAAGTCGCGCACCACGTCATCCGGCATGCCGATGATCCGCTCCACACCGTTCACCGCCCAGGTGTCGATGTATTCGGCACGTGGGTCGCACACCGCGACCTTGAAGCCGTTGAACAGCGCCATGGTCGCCAGATACTCGGCCAGCGCGCCGGCACCGATCATCAGCAGCCGATACCCCGGCCCGAGGGTATTGAGCATCTGTTGGCCGTCGAAACTGAATTGCTCAGGAGTTGCCGTGGCTTGCAGTGTGACCTGGCCGCTATCCAGTGCCAGGCAGCGGCGCACCAGTTGCCCGGCATCCAGTTGCATCAGCAGTTCGTCCAGCACCTGCCACGACGGGTTGAACTCGAGAATCAGCTCAAGCGTGCCGCCACAGGGCAAACCGAAACGATGCGCCTCGTCGGCGCTGACGCCGTAGCGCACCACCTCGGGCGCACTGTCCTTGAGGCCGCTGCCGCCATGCGCGGTGGTGTAGCGATCGATCAGGTCGTCCTCGATGCAGCCGCCGGACACGCTGCCGACCACACGCCCGTCGTTACGCAAGGCCATCATCGAGCCTGTCGGGCGCGGCGAAGAGCCCCATGTGCGCGCCACCGTGGCGAGCAACACTTGCTCGCCGGCGGCGAGCCAGTCCCGCGCGGTGCGCAGGACCAGCAAGTCGATGCTTTCCATCAAACGTTCCTCTAACGCATTTGCAGGATGATCGGGCTGCTGCTGGCCGGATCCGTGCGTTCACGCAGCTTGTTGACGGCCTGCGGTTCAATGGCACCGCCCTGATTGCCCCAGGTGCTGCGCATGAAGGTCAGCACTTCGGCGATCTGTTGATCCGACAACTGTTCACGGAATGCCGGCATGCGATAGGCGTCCGGTACTCCGGCGGCCACCACCCGTTGCGAACCGTTGAGGGTGATGTTGATCGCCGAGGCGCTTTCCTTGGCCAGTGCCGACGTGGCGCCGGCCAGCGGCGGCATCCATTCCGACTGGCCCTTGCCGTCCAAACCGTGGCACGAAGCACAGCGCGTGACGTAGGTATGGGCACCGGGCGCGTCCAGACGTTCCGTCGCCGAAACCGTTTGGTACTGCCATGGCTGGCCGTCGCGCTGAGGATCCCCCGGCAATGACTTGAGATAACGGGCAATCGCGGTCAGATCGTCATCGCTCATGAACTGCGTGGAGTTGTTGAACGCCTCGGTCATCGAGCCGTAAACCACCGCGTGTTTGTTGCGCCCGGTCTTGAGGAACTGCACGATTTCCGGTTCGCTCCAGCGGCCCAGGCCGGTGTTGTGATCATTACGCAGGCTCGGCGCGTACCAGCCATCGAGCAAGGCGCCAGCGAGGTACGGCGTGGCGGATTCATCCAGTGCCTTCTCGTTGAACGCCAGACCGCGCGGCGTATGGCAACTGCCGCAGTGTCCTGCGCCTTGAACGAGATAAGCGCCGCGATTCCACACGGCATCCTGCGACGGTTTGGCCACGTAAGGTTCGGTATCGGCAAACACACCGTTCCACAACGCAATCGGCCAGCGCAGGTTCAACGGAAAAGGAATCGCACTCGGGATATTCGCCTGCTTGACCGGTGCCACGCCTTTCATGAAAAACGCGTACAGCGCCCGCACGTCGTCGTCACTGAGCTTGGCGTAGGACGGGTAGGGCATCGCCGGATACAGACGGCGGCTGTCGGGTGCCACGCCGTGGCGCACCGCACGGTCGAAGTCCGCCAGGCTGTAGCGGCCGATGCCGGTTTCCGGCTCCGGGGTGATGTTGGTCGCGTGGATCGCGCCCAGTGGTGTGGCCATTTCCAGGCCGCCAGCGAACGGCGCACCGCCCGGCACGCTGTGGCACGCCACGCAGTCGCTGAGTCGGGCGACGTATTCGCCACGCGCGACCAGCGCCGGGTCGATATCGGCCACGGCAGTTTGGGTGTTTTCAAGGCGCGAGACAGGCTCGCGGGTGACATACCAGGCCAGCAGGCCTGCCGCGACCAGGCACGGCACTGCCAGCCAGCCTGCGGTTCTTGCGAATCGGCTGTTGTTCATGGACGCTCCGGCGCTGATCAAGTGAAGGTGTGGCGGCTCATGGGCAGGCTGCGCACCCGTTGCCCGGTCAGCGTTGCCACCGCATTGGCGACGGCGGGCGCGACAGCGGGCAACGGTGGTTCGCCGATGCCGCCCATTTTTTCCCCGCTCTCGACAACACGCACGTGGACCCGGGCCATCCGCGCAGGCGGCAGGATCGGATACAGGTCGTAGTTGCGCGCGCGCGGTTTGCCATCAATCCACACGGCTTCCTCCACCAGGGTCTGCGACAGGCCCAGCGCCACCGCGCCATTGACCTGTGCTTCGACAATCGCCGGATTGACGATGCTGCCGGGGTCGATCGCCTGCCAGATGTCGTGCACCTTGACCTGACCGTGCTCGATGGAAACCTCGGCGATCACCGCCGTCTGGGTACCGAACGGCGACGCCATCGCCACGCCTCGCGCGCGTTTGCTGCCGTCCGCCGCGGTAAACGGCCCACGCTTCCAGCCACCCGACAGCTCGCCCACCGCTTGCAGCAGCGTGGTCAGTCGCGGGTTGTCGCGCAGCAGATGCAGGCGCAATTCGAACGGGTCCTTGCCGCCCTTGTCGGCCAGTTCGTCAAGGAACGATTCATAGAAGAAGTCGTTGAGCGAATTGCCCACCGAACGCCAGTAACCCAGCATCGCCGGGCCTTTGGCGTAGATCTGCGCGATGCGCTTGTTGGGGATCGCATAGGACTTGCCTGACAAGCCTTCAAGCGCCGTCGGGTCGAGCTTCTCACCCTGTTTGCCGGCCAGCGCCTCGGTCGGGCCTTCGGTGGCACTGATTGCTTCGATCGCCAGCGGCCAGCCGTCATTATCCAGCGCCGCACGGAAATTCACCGCTGCCACCGGACGCAGCACGTCGCGCAGGAACTCTTCCTCGCGGCTCCAGATCAGTTTGACCGGGCGGCCAACCGCTTTCGATAACTCGATTGCCTGCGGGTAGGGACTGGCGGCGTCGTAGAGGAAATGCCGACCGAAGAAGCCCCCCAGCAATGGCGAATGCAAGGTGATGCGCGACGGATCCAGCCCGGTGCGTTTGGCGATGTCGGCACGGAACATGTCCGGCGCCTGATTGGGCAGCCAGACTTCCAGCGAACCGTCGGGATTGAATCGGGCCAGCGCCGATGGCGGCTCCAACTGGCCGTGGTTCAGGTACTGATTGTGGTAAGTGGCGTCAATCCGCGTTTTGGCGCTGGCCAGAACTGCAGCCACGTCGCCCTCATTTTCATCATCCCTGGCCGGGCCTTTGTCGTCAGCCAGGCGCTTGAGCCAGGCGTCGCTGGAAAAATCCGCGGGCATCGGCCGTACTTTGCTGTCGGCCGTGGGTTCCTGCCAGTCGACCTGAATCGCTTCCACTGCACGTTTGGCGTGCCACCAGCGCTCGGCGACCACCGCCACGGCCCCCGGCAGGCGATGCACGGAATGCACGCCTTTCATCGCTTTAACCTGCTCTTCGTTGCGCAGGTTACCCACGGTCATGCCCAAACGCGGGGCATGCTGAACGGCGGCGTGGAGCATGTCGTCGACCTTCAGATCGATGCTGTAGAGCGCCTTGCCCGTGGACTTGTCGTAGGCATCGACGCGCTTCACCGGTTTGCCGATCCAGCGGAACTGGCTCGGATCACGCAGTTGCACCGAAGCCGGATCGGGAACCGGCAGATCCATGGCGTGCTCGGCCAGTTCGCCGTAGGCCACGGATCGCCCCGACCTGGTGTGCACGACTTTGCCGGGTTCGGTAGTCAGTTCGCTGACCGGCACCCCAAGTTTCTGCGCACCGGCCTGCAGCAGCATGGCGCGGGCGAGGGCGCCGAGGCGGCGCATCACCGGGTAACTCATGCGCACCGACATGCTGCCGCCGGTGATGCGCATGCCGTTTTCCATCACCACATAGGCTTCGCCGGGTGGTGCGGCTTCGACTAGGAAAGTCGTCGGATCGGCATCCAGTTCTTCACCGACGATCTGCGCCATCGCGGTGAACGTACCTTGTCCGCCTTCCATGAACGGGCACAGCAGGCGCACGCGGTTGTCCGGGCGAATTTCCAGAAACGCCGGCACCTGCGTGCCACGCTCGGCAGTCGCGGCCGCCACTGCCGCTTGCACCCGAGTCGTGCCCAGCGGCAGGCCGAAACCGAGCACCAGTGCGCCGACAGCGGTGCCGGCCAGGAAACGTCTGCGCGACACGTTGATCGGTTCGTGCAGAGCCAGTGCCGAGCCTTCCTGAGCAGGATCGATACGCACGCTCATCAGGCGTCTCCCTTGCCGGCCAGCTCATGCACGGCGGCATGAATGGCGTTGTATGTGCCGCAGCGGCACAGGTTGACCATCGCCGCCTCGATCTGCGCGTCACTCGGTTTGGGGTTTTGCTTGAGCAGCGCCGTGGCGGCCATCACCTGTCCGGACTGGCAGTAACCACACTGGGCGACCTGCAGATCGACCCAGGTCGAGACCACCCGTTTGCCCACTTCATCGGCCTCGATCGCCTCAATCGTGGTGACCTCGCGGCCAACTACGCCCGCCACCGGCGTGACGCACGAGCGCACCACGTTGCCGTCCACCAGCACGGAACAGGCGCCGCACTGCGCCAGTCCACAGCCGTATTTGGTGCCGGTCATGCCCAGATCATCGCGGATCACCCACAGCAGGGGCGTATCGGCGTCGGCATCGACCTGATAGGTTTTCTGGTTGATTCGTAGTTCCATGGTTCACCCGCTCGATCATCGGTTGACGTGCATTTTTATAAGCGGTGAAACGCTGCGTGGCGCCTCACCGGTAAAGCGTGTTCTTTGTTCAACTGGCCGCGTTGCCCAGCGTTTCTGCGGCGAAGGGCTCGCCACGCAGCAGCGCGATGTCCCGACTGGGTGCGGTGCCGTACAGGCGTGCGTATTCGCGGCTGAACTGCGAGGGACTTTCATAACCGACCGCAAATGCCGCTCGCGAAACGTCCAGACGCTCCATCAACATCAGCCGGCGCGCCTCGTTCAGTCGCAGCCACTTCTGGTACTGCAGCGGGCTCATACCGGTGAGCTGGCGGAAGTGATGGTGAAAGGTCGGTGCGCTCATCTGCACCCGCGCCGCCAGTTCATCGATGCGCAGCGCCTCGGTGTAGTTGACCTTGAGCCAGTCGATGGCTTTGGCGATGCGATAACCCTGGCCATCGACGGCCGTGATCTGCCGCAGCCGCGCGCCTTGATCGGTATGGAGCAGCCGATAGTGGATTTCCCGCAGCACCAGCGGCGCCAACACCGGGATCGCCTCAGGCTCGTCGAGCAATGCCAGCAGGCGCTCAAGCGCGCCTTCCAGCGCGCACGACAGGTTGCCAATGCCAGCGCCGGTGTTCATCGACGGCTGCCGTTTCGCAGGCAAGCCACCTTTGCTGAGGATCTCGGCGAGCATGCCGACATCCAGTCTCAGCACCAGCCCGACACAGGGCTGTTCGGGGCTGGCGAGCATCACTTCAGAGTTGGCGGGCAGATCCAGCGAGGTGACCAGAAACCGCGAAGGGTCGTAGCGGTAACCCTCACCGCCGACCCACAAGCGCTTTTCCCCGCGGCCCACCAAAATCAGGCTCGGCTCGATCATGCACACGGCCGGTGGCGCCGGCTGATCGCGACGAAACAGCGACAGGCCGGGTATCGACGTGGCGAAGTCGCCCGCTACGCTCACGCGCGAGTCAATGTTCAACGCCAGAGGTGATTGGTGGCGCAGCGGGGTAGGGATCATGTCGGGCAACTCCTGTTGAACGAACTCTAATCCGCTGCACAGGCGATTCCTATACACCACCCTGCATCCTCAGAGGATCAGGCAAGCATTCAAGAGGAATGCACTAGGGCAGAGGTGAATCGACCGGGAGAATGTGTCAAACCATTACAGGAGAGCCGCGATTCGACAACGCGATCCTCGCACCGTGAAAAACAGTGGGTCCGGGCAATCGCCCGGACGCCTATCGCAATACAGGTAATCCCAATGACTTCCCTTTCTACAGAACAACGCGGCTGGAGCGCCGTGCTGGCCATGTCGTTGGCCGCCTTCGCGCTGGTCGCTTCAGAGTTCATGCCGGTCAGTTTGCTGACGCCGATTGCCGCCGAACTGCACATCACCGAGGGCCAGGCCGGGCAGGGGATTTCCGTGTCCGGTGCATTCGCCCTGATGACCAGCCTGTTGATTGCAGCGGTCGCTGCTCGCGTCGAGCGCAAGAAGCTGTTGCTGGGTCTGACCTTGCTGATGATCGTCTCGGGGACGGTGGTCGCATTCGCGCCGGGCTATCCGTCGTTCATGTTCGGGCGGGCCCTGATCGGCATCGCCATTGGCGGTTTCTGGTCGTTGTCGGCGGCAACCGCGATGCGTCTGGTGCCGCCTGACCAAGTGTCCCGGGCACTGGCGATCGTCAACGGCGGAAACGCGCTGGCGACGGTAATCGCCGCTCCGGCGGGGAGTTTCCTCGGCGCGTTGATAGGCTGGCGTGGCGCGTTCTTCTGTGTGGTTCCGGTCGCCGCGCTGGCGGCCATATGGCTGCTGATCAGTCTGCCGTCCTTCAAGCTTGAGCGTCAGGCCGGTAGCGGTAATGCCCTGCGGTTGATGAAGCAATGGCCGGTCGCCTTGGGGATGGTCGCCGTCAGCGTATTTTTCATGGGGCAGTTCATGCTGTTCACCTACCTGCGGCCCTTTCTGGAGGTCGTCACCGGGGTCAGCGTTGCAACCCTGTCCTTGATGCTGCTGGGGCTGGGGCTTGCCGGTTTTATCGGGACCTTTGTGATCGAAAGATTCCTCGGCACTGGCCTGTACCGCACGCTGACAGTTATCCCGCTGATAATGGCGGTCATTGCGCTGGCGCTGGTCAACTTCGGCGCATCGCCGCTGCTGACTGCGGTGCTGCTCGGATTGTGGGGGCTGGTCGCCACGGCGGCCCCCGTGGGCTGGTGGACCTGGCTGGCGCAGACACTCCCGGACGATGCCGAAGCCGGCGGAGGGCTGCTCGTGGCCATCGTGCAACTGGCCATCGCCGGAGGGGCCATCGTCGGTGGCCTGGCGTTTGATCTGAGCGGTTATAAAGCCACCTTCGAACTCAGCGCGGCGGTGTTGGTGATTGCGTCGGTGCTCGCTTGGTGCGCCGGTCGCAGTGCGACTGAAGTTCATCTGGTCGAGTCGAACGCGGCCGGCTGACGAGTTCAGCCGGCCGCCGGGGGACACGTTGTCATTTGAGCGTAACGACGACCTTGCCCTTGGCGCGCCCCTGCTCGACGTACTTCAACGCCTCTGCCGTCGAGGCAAACGAGAAGCTGCGGTCAATCACCGGTCGGATGATTGCCTCCTCGACCAGCGTGGCAATTTTTTGCAGTTGTGCACCATTGGCCCGCATGAAGACGAACGTGTAGCTGACCACCTGCTTGCGCGCCTTGCGCCGGATACCGAAGCTCAACAGGCGCATGACCTGTTGCAATGGCCAGGACAAGCCTTGTTCCTGTGCGAAATGTGCAGTGGGCGGGCCCGAGATGGAAATGAGCTGGCCGCCGGGCTTCAGGACCTTGAGTGATTTTTGCAAAACGTCCGGGCCAAGGCTGTTCAACACCACGTCGTAGTCGTGCAGGACGCTTTCGAAGTCTTGCTGTTTGTAGTCGATGACCAGATCGGCGCCCAGTGCCTTGACCCATTCGACCTTCGCGGTGCTGGTGGTCGTGGCGACGAAGGCGCCGAGGTGTCTGGCCAGCTGGATAGCAATGCTGCCAACACCACCGGAGCCTGCGTGAATCAGTACTTTCTGACCCTTTTTCAGTTGTGCGGTTTCGACCAGTACTTGCCACGCCGTCAACGCGACCAAGGGCAGGGATGCGGCTTGCGCCATGCTGGTATTGGCGGGTTTTCGGGCGACCGCGTTTTCGTCCACGGCGATCAATTCGGCAAACGTTCCGATCCGCGTTTCCGGCGGGCGAGCGTAGACCTCGTCTCCCGGTTTGAACTGCGTCACCTGTGAGCCAACCTCAACCACCACACCCGCCAGATCATTGCCCAGTATCAGCGGTAATGCATAGGGCAGAATCAGCTTGAACTCGCCACTGCTGATCTTCGAATCCAGCACATTGACGCTGCTGGCGTGTACCTCGATCAAGACATCACGGGCACCCACCACAGGGGCAGGCGCTTCGCCAATGCGCCCAGGCTTGTTTCCATAGCGATCAATCAGAAATGCTTTCATCGTAGTGCGGCTCTTGGCGGTTGTGAGGAGGGTAGCTGGCGCGTTGCGGTGTTGCTGCGCCGTGTCGTCAGGCGTCGAGGAATGCCTGGGCCTTGGCGACAAAATCAACGCAGTGCTGGAAAATCCCGCCGTGGCCGGCATCCTCATAAATCACCAGTTGTGCGTTGGGAATACGCTTGGCCAGCGCCATCGAGTTGACGCTGGGCACCATGATGTCGCTGTCGCCGTTAACGATAAGCGTGGGTATGCGCAAGCGTCCGAGGTCTTGCGGCGGTTGTTGGCCCCACGCGGTGATCGCTTTCAACTGGCGCAGAAAAGCGCTCGGTGTCGGGCCTTTGTCGCGATTGTTTTTGCGTGCTTTCAGGCGTTGCAGATACTGCGACGCAGATCGACGGCCATTGGCTGACGAGGTGAAGAACAGGTAGACCTTGGGATCGCGCAAGGTCAGCAAGCCTTTGAGGATCAATGGCCACGTCACCGAACCGACCTTGTCGATACCGCTGCCGCCGGCCGGACCGGTACCGGTCAGAATCAAGCGACGCACCCGATCAGGCGCCTTCAGGGCAATGTCCTGAGCAACGAAGCCGCCGAGCGAGAATCCCAGTACATCAACGGTTTCCAAGCCCAGCGCCCGGATCAACTGAATGGCATCGTCTGCCATTTCACCGACAGTCAGTGGCGCGGTTCCACCAGAGCCGCCAATACCGCGATAGTCAGTGGTAATGACCCGTCGGGTTCGTGCCAGGCCATCAATGATCGCGGGATCGAAGTTGTCCAGCACGGCGCCCCAATGGTTGAACAGCACCAGAGGCACGCCGATCGCGGGGCCGATGTCGCGGTAAGCGAAGCGCACGCCGTTGACCGTGATCGACTGATTCGCCGCGTTGCTGAACGACGTCGACGTGCAAGTGTGGTTATTTGCCAGGGTTTGATTCATTTCTGCTCCGGATCGCGAGCCGGATTCGATGCAGTGACTTGCGCCTGCATCGAATCCGCCGCGCGTGTTCGCTACCAGACAATCACTGTGGGTCGAGGTAGCGCTGGGCAACCGCAGACTGACGGATTTGCCCGATCAGGCCCTGACGTGCGCCTTGCAGATCATCCCAGCGTTGCGCTTCGTGCAGCGGCGGGATGGTTACCGGTTCGCGACGATCGAAGCCGACCAGAGCGGCATCCACCAGATCGCCCACTTCCATGATGTCGCTCAAGGTGTTGATGTCGATGCCGGAGCGATCCCAGATTTCCGTACGGGTGGCGGCGGGGAGTACGGCTTGCACGTAGACGCCCTGAGGTGAAAGTTCCAGGCTCAGTCCCTGGGACAGGAACAGGACGAAGGCCTTGGTCGCACCGTAGACGGTCATGCCGAACTCCGGTGCCAGACCCACCACCGAACCGATGTTGATGATCGCGCCGTCACCGGCCTTGACCAGACGTGGAGCGATGGCGCTGGCCAGGCGCACCAGTGCGGTGGTGTTGAGGGCGACCAGTTGCGCAACGCTGTCGGTGCTTTGGTCGATGAAGTTACCGGAGAGGGCGGCGCCGGCGTTATTGACGAGGATGCCGATACGGGCGTCGTCGCGCAGGCGGTTTTCAACGGTGCTCAGATCAGCGAGTTGGGTCAGGTCCGCCGGGATCACATCGACGGTGACATCGTGTTCGCTGCGCAAGCGGGCTGCAAGTGCGTCCAGGCGTGCCTGGTCGCGGGCGACCAATACCAGATCGTGGCCGCGTTGCGCGAAGCGCTCGGCGTAGACCGCACCAATGCCGGTGGAGGCGCCAGTGATCAGAACAGTAGGGCGAGTGCTCATGGGGGATCTCTCTTTCAGGGTGTGAGAAACAGAACGCGCTCAGCTGGCGCTGACGCTTGATTCAGCCAGCGTCGGGTAGTCGATGTAGCCTGCCGCACCGCCGCCATAGAGGGTGGCGGGATCGAACGCGGACAACGGCGCGCCCTGCTTGAGGCGCTCCACCAGATCCGGGTTGCCAATGAACGGGCGACCGAAGGCGATCAGGTCGGCGTGGTCTTCGGCGAGCTGCGAAGTCGCCAGGTCCAGGTCATAGCCGTTGTTGGCGATGTAGGTGTTTTTGAAGCGCTGGCGCAGTGCGCCGAAGTCGAAGGGCGCCACGTCGCGCGGGCCACCGGTCGCGCCTTCGACCACGTGCAGATAAACCACGCCGAGGGCATCGAGTTGCTCGGCGACGTAATCGAATTGCGCCTGCGGATCGCTGCTGGAGACGCCGTTGGCCGGCGACACCGGAGACAGGCGCACACCGGTGCGATTGGCGCCGATTTCATCAACGACGGCCGCCGTCACTTCAAGCAACAGACGCGCCCGGTTTTCAATCGAGCCGCCATAGGCGTCGGTTCGCAGATTGGCGCTGTCCCTGAGGAATTGATCGAGCAAATAGCCGTTCGCACCGTGAATTTCCACACCATCAAATCCGGCGGTAATCGCGTTTGCCGCAGCTTGGCGAAAACCGTTGACGATGCCCGGCAGTTCACTGGTCTCCAGCGCGCGCGGCGCCGAGACATCTTCAAAGCGATTGTTGACGAAGACTTTGGTGGCGGCGCGCAGCGCAGAAGGGGCCACGGGGGCGGCGCCGTTTTCTTGCAGATCAACGTGCGACACGCGGCCGACATGCCACAGTTGCAGAAAGATTTTTCCGCCCTTGGCATGGACTGCATCGGTCACCTGGCGCCAGCCGTCAATCTGCGCCGGCGTGTAGATTCCCGGGGTGTCCTGATAGCCCTGACCTTGTCGGGAAATCTGCGTGGCTTCACTGATCAGCAAACCTGCGCTGGCCCGTTGGCTGTAATAGGTGGCGGCGAACTCGCTGGGTACGAAGCCTGCGCCTGCACGGTTGCGAGTCAGCGGTGCGAGGACGACGCGGTTCGACAGCGTCAGGTCGCCAAGTGTGTAAGGGGTGAACAGAGTCTGGTTACTCATCTGGTATTTCTTCCGTGCCCGTTGGTGGAGATCGGTGTGCGTGCAATTAGGATGATGATCGAAATCTAAACTGTCAACGGTTTTGATTATGACCAGCATCTATGTATGATTGGCGCACGCATTCCCAATGAACACGAGGTACTGCACGTGCGAGTGACCAAGGCCCAGGCGCAGGCCAATCGAGAACACATCGTCGAGACCGCTTCCGAGCTGTTCCGTGAGCGGGGCTTTGACGGCGTCGGTGTGGCGGATCTCATGGCGGCTGCCGGTTTCACCCACGGTGGTTTTTACAAGCATTTCGGCTCCAAGGCCGACCTGATGGCTGAAGCCGCGTCCTGCAGTCTTGCCAAGTCGCTGGCAGGTGCCGAAGCGCTCGACGTGCCAGGCTTCATCGATGTCTATGTGACGAGAGAACATCGCGACGGACGTGGCAGCGGTTGCACCATGGCCGCGCTGTGTGGCGACGCGGCGCGTCAATCGGATGAGGTGAAAACGACGTTTGCCGAAGGGATCGAGCGCACCCTGCAGACCCTCGGAGACAAATATCCAACCGGGCCGGACGCCGTGGTGGGCGAGGGGAGAAAGAAAATGATCGACCTGCTGTCGCGGGCTGTCGGCGCGATTGTGCTGTCGCGCGCCTGTCCGGATGATTCCGCGCTGGCCGACGAGATCCTTGAGGTGTGCCGCGCTGAAATGCTGGCTTCGTTGCCGGTTGACGAGGAGGTGGTCTGAGGCGACGCTCGCTCAGTAAACCCAGCACAAAAACGCCCGTACAATCAGCGGCCAACCAACGGCCCGCCACTCAAAAAAAGCGCCGTCAAATCGCAGATTGACGGCGCCTCCTGCTCAGATCCAGACGTCGTTGTCAGCCGTGCGCTCGCCACCTTCGTGCCCGGTGTTACGCACACCCCGAGGCTCGATCATCATCAGGCGCGCTTCTCCTTCCGCTGCCGTCCGATGTTCGATCCCGCACGGCACGACGTACAGCTCACCCGGTTCGACGTATACGCGGCCATGGGGCAGGTCGATCCGCAGCGTGCCCTCGATCACAATAAAGGCCTCATCGGTTTCCGGGTGGGAGTGCCAGATGAATTCACCTTCGATGCGAACCACTTTGAACTGGTAGTCATTCATTTCGGCGACCACACGGGGGCTCCACTGCTGATCGATCAGCGCGGATTTCTGCGCCAGATTGATGGCGTGCAGTGCTGGTACTTTGCTGGTATGTGGCATGACAAATCCTCTATCAGATAGAAGTCGTCAGCCTAGCGAAGGCGCTATTGGCGATGCTTGTACGATCCTGCAAGTTGCCTTTGCCCCAGGACGCGTTCCAGCCAACGCGACGGAGATACCCCATAAGTGCGGGTGAAGTGCCGGGTCATATGACTTTGGTCGTGAAAACCCGCAGCCAGTGCGGCATCCACCAGCGAGAATCGGTCAAGCAGCAACGTGCGCAATATATCCAGGCGACGCAGGGTCACGAAGCGATAGGGGCTGGTGCCAAACAGCACTCTGAAGTCCCGAGAGAGGCTCCATCTTTCACGGCCGCTGGCGCGCTCCAGCATTTCCAGCGTAATGCTCTGGTGCAGGTGAGCCATGATGAATTCCCTTGCGCGCTCGGCTGCCGGGTAATCGAGCAGTTTGCGCCCGCGAGGTTTGCCGGCCACGGTGCGCAGGGCCATTGCCAGATCAAACAGGGCGTCCTGTTCTTCCAGCGGATCAAGTGAGTAATCCATCGCCTGGACGAACGCTTCGCTGGCGCGATACAGGCGTGGGTCGCTGGACAGACCGCCGGCGATGAAGGGTAGCGGTTCACCCTTCAACACCTGCTGAATCAAAGCCGGATCGATATAGGCCATTCGATAGCGAAACCCCGCTTCGGTCCCGGCCATGCCATCGTGCAGTTCATCAGGATGCAGGAGCAAGGTATTTCCCGGTAAGCCGTGGCGCAGGCTGCCCTTGTAGTGAAAGCTTTGCACGCCAGAGAGTGTGCGACCGATCGAGTAAGTATCGTGCCGATGTGGGTGGTAGCCATGGCCGCCAAACCGGGCTTCGATACGTTCTATCCGCCCCGGTTGAGTGCTGCGCACTACCCAATCGGAATCTGGATCTGGTCTGGGCTGTTCCATGGTTTCACTGTCTCTGAGAGAAGCCTGCTGCGAGCGATGATAGCCAACCTGATCGAAAGCAGGGTGTCACCGTTGCCCTCGCGTATTTTGCGCCAGACGCTCACGCCAGTTGCCACCGTGATTACGCTGGCACGCCTCCTCGGAGTCGAAACGCACGTTGCGCTCTGAAGGGGACAGGTCGATATCGGCCTCCCTCAGCGCAGTGGCCGTCAGTTCGAAGAGGCGTGCCTTGGCGTCAGTCAGGGCGAGGTTTTTGTCGGCTTCGGTGTCGAACACCCAAATGACATTCAGGGTCGCCGCCAATGCGTTCAGGTCAGCGGTGTGGGTTAGCCAGGTGAAGCCCTGGATTTCAGCTTTTGCGGCTTCACATGCGTCGGTGAGCGTGGCAATCAAGCGCCGCTCGATCCGCGCCAGTTCACGTTTTCCAGGGGGCATTGCAGATCCTTTGACGACAGTGGTGGTGTGGTCTCAATGTAATTGCTGAGGTTCACAAATCCTCATGTCCAACCCGAATTCCCTGAGGGAGCGAGCTTACTCGCGAAAGCGGTAGGTCTGTTATGTCAGTGTTGACTGACTTGGCGCCTTCGCGAGCAAGCTCGCTCCCACAAAGGTTGCTGTGAACCGGAATGCCCCTGTCCAGCACAAATCTTTGTGGGAATGTGGCGTCAGTCCAGATCGCTGGCCTGATGTCGCTCCGCAACCTGGCTCGCCTCGTCACCCCAGGTGCGATTGACCCGCTGGCCACGCTTGACTGCCGGGCGCTCGGCGATTTCTTCTGCCCAGCGTTGTACGTGGGTGTACTCCTGTGCTGCGAGGAATTCGGCCGCCGAATACACGTTATTACGCACCAGTTGGCCGTACCACGGCCAGACCGCGATGTCGGCGATGGTGTAGCTGTCGCCGGCCAGGTAGCGGCTTTCCTTGAGGCGTCGGTCGAGCACATCGAGCTGACGCTTGGCTTCCATGGTGAAGCGGTTGATCGGGTATTCGAGCTTCTCCGGCGCATACGCGTAGAAGTGCCCGAAACCGCCGCCCAGATAAGGCGCGGCGCCCATCTGCCAGAACAGCCAGTTCAGGGTTTCCGTCCGGCCGGCGGGACCTTTCGGCAGGAAGGCGCCGAATTTCTCTGCCAGATACAGCAGGATCGAACCGGATTCGAATACCCGAATCGGCGGCTGTACGCTGTGGTCGAGCAGCGCCGGAATCTTCGAGTTCGGATTGATCTCGACAAAACCGCTGGAGAACTGATCGCCCTCGTTGATGCGGATCAGCCACGCGTCATACTCGGCCTCGGTGTGCCCCAGTGCGAGCAATTCTTCCAGCAGGATGGTCACCTTGACGCCATTGGGCGTCGCCAGTGAATACAGCTGCAGCGGGTGTTTGCCCACGGGCAGGGTCTTTTCATGCGTCGGCCCGGCAATCGGGCGGTTGATGCTGGCGAAATGGCCGCCGGACGGGGCTTCGTGTTTCCAGACTTTGGGCGGTACGTAGGGCGCTTTACTCATGAAATGGGCCTCATGGTGAACTTGCCGAGAATGACCTGACGGGTATCAGACCAGACAGCATAAACGCTCTAGCTCAAGACTGCGCAACCCCCGGAATGATCAAACACGCCGCCAGACCCATCAACGCGATCCCGATGACCTTGTCGAGGAGCCGCTGTTTTTCCAGCAGGCGCCGGCGTAACCGTTCGGTGGAGAAAAACAGCGCGACCAGGCTGAACCACAGCCAATGAATGACCGACATGAACAGGCCATAGGCGAAGTTCATCGTCAGCGAACTGCCTGGCTCCACCACCTGACTGTACGCCGCCACCACGAACAACATGGTTTTCGGATTCAGTGCATTGGTCAGAAAACCTGAGCAGAACACCTTCCAGGCACGGGGTGCCGAAGCGCTCGCATCGGCAAATGTCAGAACAGATTTATTGGTAAAGGATTTGATGCCCAGATAGACCAGGTAGCCGGCACCCAGCAGTTTCATCATCCAGAACAGCAGCGGCGATTGGGTGATGATCAGCGCCACCCCGAACACCGTGTAGAACACGTGAACCTGCACGCCACAGGCGATGCCCAGCGCAGCCAGCAAACCACTGCGCCGCCCGTAGGCGTAACTGTTGCGGGTGACCATGGCAAAGTCCGGGCCGGGGCTGATCACCGCCAGAACAGTGATGGCGATTACCAGAAACAATTCATTCATCCATACGCTCCATCGCGTTATTTGCGCTACTTGAATTCACAGATACAGCGCCTGCAGCATCGCCGCCAACAGCGTGGATGGAATTAACAGGCCCTGAGCGGCGACATGATGGAGAAGTGTCTTTGGCAAGAAAAACGATTTATAGTCGCGAAAATCTGTGAGAAATCATCGTCTATATGAACCTGCCTCCGCTGGCTGCCTTTCGCTTCTTCAACACCGCCGCCCAGACCCAGAGTTTCGTCAAGGCCGCCGAGCTGCTGCACGTCACCCACGGCGCGGTCAGCCGCCAGGTGCGCTTGCTGGAGGAGGCGATCGGCGTCGAGCTGTTCGAACGGCGCAACCGCGCGATCTTTCTCAACCATGCCGGGCGCCTGCTGTTCAATGTCACCGCGCCGATGTTCGAACAGTTGCAGAGCACGGTTTATCGCCTGCAGCGTGAAGTCCACGACGATGTGCTGGTGGTGTCCTGCGAGCCAACCATCGCCATGAAGTGGTTGATCCCGCGCTTGCCTGACTTCCACAGCGCACACCCACAGTTGCAGGTGCAATTGCTGACGGCCGGCGGACCGATCGACTTCGCTCGTTCAGGCGTGGATCTGGCGATCCGCCGTGACGATTTCCATTGGGACGAGACCGTGCACGGCGTGACCATTTGCGAGGAGTGGATCGGTCCGGTTTGCGTGCCGTCCAGTCGTCCTGACGGCGATCATTTGCGCGGCGCCTGCCTGCTGCACAGCAAGACCCGCCCGCAGGCGTGGGATAACTGGATGCGACAGACCCGGATCAGCGCGGCAGGGGGCAGTCGGGTCGATTACGAGCATTTCTACCTGTGCATTCAGGCCGCGCTGGCCGGGCTGGGCGTCGGTATGGCGTCGTTTCTGATGGTGCAGGACGAACTCAAATCCGGCCAGTTGATCGCGCCGTTCGGCTTCGTTCGCGACGGTTCGAGTTATTGCCTGCTGTCACCGCGACCCTTCGAACAGAGCGCCAATGCCATGCTTTTTCGCGAGTGGATTACCCAGCAGATGAGTGCGTGCAGCCAATGGCTCGGGGGTGATCTGCAGCCTTGAAAGTGCAAGAGCTGCTGTGGATCAACCAGCTTGCACTGGCCAGCGCCTATTCAAGTGCTCCGTCAAATAATCCATGAAGGCTCTGACCTTCGGCGTCATCGCTGCTCGTTCCTGCACGCATGCATAGATGTCCATCGGTTCGACATGCCCGTGGGTTTCACCCGGAAGATCTTCGAACAGTTGCACCAGTTGACCGCTCTCGAGATAGGGTGCAGCGACGAATTCGGCCAGGCGCGTGACACCTGCGCCGTTGACTGCCATTTGCGCCAAGGCATCGATGTCGTCGCTGATGGCGGTGGCGTTGATCGGGGCGTCGTAGTGCTGGCCGTCTCGGATGAAACCCCAGCGCAGAAAGCGCCCATCCAGTGGATAGCGGAATGCTAGGCAGGCGTGATGCTGCAGGTCTTGCGGTGTTTGCGGTACGCCGGCGCGCGCAAAGTAGGCGGGAGCGGCGCAGAAGACGAAGGGCAGGGACACGATCCGGCGCGCGACGATGCCGTCTTCCAGTTGCGGCTTGATCCGCAGGCTCAGGTCGATGCCGTCCTGGATGTGATTGATCTTGCCGTTGGTGGTCGACAGCTCGACCAGCAGGCGCGGATGCAGCGCGGCGAAACTGGCGAGTAACGGCGCCAGGACGTGACGGCCGAAGGCGCTGGTGGAGGCGATGCTCAAACGCCCTTGCAGTTCGCTTTCATCGCCGACGATCGCACTTTGCGCCGACTCCAGATCAGCCGCGATGCGTCGGACCTTTTCGTAATACAGCGCACCATTTTCGGTGAGGGCCATGCTGCGGGTGGTGCGTTGCAGCAGGCGAACGCCGAGGTGCGTTTCCAAGCGATTGAGGGTCTGGCTGACCGCGGCCGCACTGACGCCCAGGGTCTTGGCGGCGCCGACGATGGAGCCTGCTTCGACCACTTTGATAAAACTGGCAATCGCCGCCAACAGATTCATCCGTGTCCCGCCGCGTGGGTTTGATTCGTAAGTTGTGCTTTATAAAGTACCTGTGGCGGGCCGTCTAGTTGAGGGCAGGGGGCTTTGCTAAGGTGCCGGCTCCCTGTCAATGGATGGAAAAGCCATATGAATCAAAGAACCACTACCGATGCCTTGTATCTCGGTCGACGCAAGCTTTCTGCACGGGCGACGCCGTATGTGTTTGCGTTGTACATGGCGACGATCATGGCGTTCCTGATGTCGCTGGTGATCACTGCGGCCAACTCCGGGATTGATAACGACTACCTGAGTAATGCGCTGCACGCCTACAAGCTGGCGATGCCGGTGGCTTTCCTTTGCATCCTCGTGGTGCGGCCGATCGTGATCAAGCTGGTGGCGATGACGGTGCATCCGCATCGTTGATGAGCCCCGATCTTTGATCTTCAAAAACAACAGCAAAAGATCGCAGCCTGCGGCAGCTCCTGCAGGGATCGGCTCGGCAACGCCGTCGGGTAAAAACAATCGAAACTTCGCGGGCGACCCGACTGTCCAGACCCATGTACCGCCCGGCGGATATCTCGCCGGGCAGGCTTCATGCATCGGTGACAGGCGAGGAACGAGATGACGACGACAGTGGGAGATTTTCTGGTTGAGCGGCTCAGCCAATGGGGCGTCACGCGGATTTTTGGTTATCCGGGGGACGGCATCAATGGCGTGTTCGGCGCGCTCGCCCGAGCCAATGGCAAGATCGAATTCGTTCAGGCGCGGCACGAAGAAATGGCCGCTTTCATGGCCTCGGCCCACGCCAAGTTCACGGGCGAGTTGGGTGTGTGCATCGCCACTTCGGGACCGGGTGCCTCGCACCTGATCACCGGCTTATACGACGCACGCATGGATCATCAACCGGTGCTGGCGATTGTCGGCCAGCAGGCTCGGACGGCGCTCGGCAGTCATTACCAGCAGGAGCTGGACCTGGTCTCGATGTTCAAGGATGTGGCCGGGGCTTTTGTACAGCAGGCCTCGGCACCGTCGCAAGTGCGGCATTTGCTTGATCGCGCCGTGCGCACGGCGGTTGGCGAGCGGCGGGTGACGGCGATCATCCTGCCCAATGATCTGCAGGATCTTGAGTATGAGCCACCGGCGCGGGCACACGGCACCGCGCATTCCGGCGTCGGTTACACCAAGCCGAAAGTGCTGCCCTACGAGGCCGATCTGCAACGCGCCGCCGACGTTTTGAACAGTGGCGAAAAAGTCGCGATTCTGGTCGGCGCCGGCGCGTTGCAGGCGACGGATGAAGTGATCGCCATCGCGGAAAAACTCGGTGCTGGCGTCGCCAAGGCGTTACTCGGCAAGGCTGCGCTGCCGGACGATTTGCCGTGGGTCACCGGTAGCATCGGCCTGCTGGGCACCGAACCGAGCTACAAGATGATGAACGAATGCGACACCTTGCTGATGATTGGCTCGGGTTTCCCCTATGCCGAGTTCCTGCCCAAGGAAGGTCAGGCGCGTGGCGTGCAGATCGATCTGCAGCCAGACATGCTCAGCCTGCGTTATCCGATGGAGGTCAATCTGGTCGGCGACTCCGCCGAAACCCTTGCTGCACTGCTGCCGTTGCTCGAACAGAAAACTTCGCACAAGTGGCGCAAGAAAATCGAAGGCTGGCGCAGCACCTGGGAAAAGACCCTGGAAAAACGCGCGATGTCCAAAGCCGATCCGATCAATCCACAACGGGTGGTGTACGAGCTGTCACCGCGTCTGCCGGATCAGGCGATCATCACCAGCGACTCGGGTTCCTGTGCCAACTGGTACGCCCGTGACCTGAAAATTCGTCGCGGCATGCAATGTTCGTTGTCCGGTGGCCTGGCCTCGATGGGCGCTGCCGTGCCGTACGCGATCGCCGCCAAGTTCGCCCATCCCGAGCGCGCGGTGATTGCGCTGGTGGGTGACGGCGCGATGCAGATGAACAACATGGCCGAGCTGATCACCGTCGCCAAATACTGGCGCCAGTGGGACAGCCCGAAGTGGATCTGTGCGGTGTTCAACAACGAGGACCTGAATCAGGTTACCTGGGAGCAGCGGGTGATGGAGGGCGATCCGAAGTTCGAAGCCTCGCAAAGCATTCCCGACGTGCCGTATCACCTGTTCGCCATTTCCATCGGCCTGAAAGGAATTTTCGTCGACCGCGAAGAAGACGTCGCCGCCGCCTGGGAGCAGGCACTGGCCTCGGACGTACCGGTGCTGATCGAGTTCAAGACCGACCCCAACGTGCCGCCATTGCCGCCGCACATCAAGCTCGAACAGGCGAAGAAATTTGCCACGACCTTGCTCAAAGGCGACCCGGACGAGGCGGGCGTGATCGTGCAAGCCGCCAAGCAAGTACTGGCCAGCGTCCTCCCCGGCAAAAAATAATCGTGTAGGCGCTTGTCGCGCTCCAAATCTGTGAGCGCCGCTGAACCCTGTGGGAGCGAGCTTGCTCGCGAAAGCGTTGTGTCAGGCACAGCGTTTGTGGATGTA
>NZ_JAFLXF010000024.1:0-112991 GCF_019891575.1 Pseudomonas sp. MIS38 | reverse complement strand
AAAGACCGAGTCGATTATGGATTCACAGCGCAAGTATCCGGTCGGCGTACTTCGCGAGCATCCCCCAATCGGTCCCCTCTCCCTGTGGGAGAGGGCTAGGGTGAGGGGCTCTTGATTTTGCTCAGGCGTAATAGTCGACGGCGCTGCTGCCGATCACGCTGGTGGTTTGCGCAGCAGCTTCCGCCACGGCCGCCGGCGTCAGCTCTTCTTCCGCCGAATCCAGACGTCCGCCCGCGGCGCTGGTGCGACCACTCTGGCCCTGCTGCGCCTGTTCCTGACCCTGCTGACCCTGCCAGCCACGGCTCTGGTCGGAGACATTGACATCGACCTGGCCCATGCCCTGCTGGGTGAACATGTCACGCAAGCGATGCATCTGACCGTCGAGCGCTTCGCGCACGCTTGGGTGCGCGCTCATGAAGGTCACCTGGGTCTGCTGATCCGGCACCATGTTGACCCGAATATCCAGACGCCCGAGTTCCGCCGGCTGCAATTGAATATCCGCCGCCTTCAGGTTGGCGCTGGACAGGTACATGACGCGGTTGACGATTTCTTCGGTCCAGCCGCTCTGATGCATGGCGATCGGTTGATTCACCGGCACCGCGTTCGCGGTTTTCGGAGTGGCCGCCTGAGTCAGCGCCGCCAGACGGTTGGCGAAATCATCGACACGGGTGTCGCTGGTAGCAGCCTTCAGATCTTTCAGGCCATCGTCTATCAGGCCGCTGAAGGCCTTTTCACCATTCTGACTGGTGCTGTCCTTGTCGGCCTGCACGTCGAGCATGCTCGCCATGCCGGCAGCGAAGTTCTGCGCCGCAGTCAATTCACCGTCGGCCTGAGCCTGGGCCGGTGTAGCTTTGGGTTGGGCCTGGCTGCTGGCGGAAATGTGCCCGCCCTGCTCCATCGCCATACGCAGCGCCGGCAACGAGTCGAGTGGATCGGCCGCCGGGTCGAACGCGCTATCGGTTGATGCCGCCGGATCTTTGACCACGGCTGGCGCCAAAGTGGCGGCCACGACCGGCGTTTCGGTTTTGGCCGGTTCCGGTGTTGCAGCGACTGGCGCTGCCACCACCGGCGCGGTCACCAGCGGCTGCACGGTTTGCGCCAGTGCCGGATCCAGCGCCGGATCCACCGGGGTGGTGTCGGCCACTGGCGTCTGCGCGCTGTCGGCAGCAGCATCGGCGGCGGCCTTGTCAGCGGCGGCCTGATCATCGGAGGTGGTCGACGCGGTCTTGTCGGCAGGCAAGGCATTGCCGCTATCGGCAACGGTCTGTTGCGTGGCGGCAGACTTATCCTTGGCGAAATCTTTCTTGTCGCTGTTGTCGGCAACCTTGTCGCGCGCCGGTTTCAACGAACTGTCAGAGTTCGCAAGAGTCTTTTTCGGGCCTTGATCGGCGAACACCTGAGCGAAGCTTGAGGCCTTGTCCCCGGTGTCTGCGGCCATGACCGGCGTTTTCGCGGCGGCGGCTTGCGCCTTGGCCTGGGCGGCAGATTGAAGAAGAACATTGGGGGTCGCAGGCATGACACGGTCTCCGCTGCACTGGGATCGTAGGTACAGTTGACGAGGATTATTGCAAGTGTCGGGCCAGTTTTGTCCGGCGCTTGCGAAAAGCGCCGGACGGCAGGGTTCAATGGGTCAGGGCGTGCTGGCGTTCGTCTTCGTAGATCGGGCGAACATCGGCGAACTCGCGACTGATGTCAGCCACCAGCCTGGCAATGTCCGAGGGGATTTTATTTTTGGCTTCCGATTCCAGCTCCTGGCAGAGCGCCGCCAACCGGACAGCTCCCATGTTGCTGGCGCTGCCCTTGAAGCTGTGGGCAACTTCAGACAAAGCCTTGGCATCCGCCGTGTTCTGCAACTCAGCCAAGCGACTTTCGGAATCGGCCAGAAAGGTATCCAGAAGCTCCGGATAACCCTCCTCCATGACTTCGCGCAGTACGCACAGCGCCTCGCGATCAATATGTGTGTCAGTCACTTGTTCACTCCTTGATCAAGAATCGGCGAATTATGCCTCAACCCTCCCAGAAAAACTCCACGCAAGCACTGCGACCTTCGTCCGACCAACTGGCGTTATGCCCCAATTGCCGGATCAAACTGACGCCGCGCCCCGACAGACGGACACCCTCCAGCGGCCGCTCCATCACCCGCGCCACGTCAAAACCCTTGCCGCTGTCCTCGACGCGGATCACCAGACAACCCCCGGCACCTTGCGGCTTCACCTGCAGATGCACGCGCACATAACCGTCCTGCAGGGCTTCGAGCCGCTCGTTGCGCTGTTCATAGTAACGAGCGAAGCCACTGGCATCACGCTTCAGGCTGGAATCCAGACCAAGAACACCGTGCTCCAGCGCGTTGGAGTACAGCTCGGCGAGCACGCTGTAGATCGCCCCGCCCTGGGTGCGCAAACCGTGCACTTCCTGCAACAACTGCAGCAGATACGGCAAAGGATTGAAGCGTTTGAGCGTCGCCCCGCGAAACTCGAAACCTACCGACCAATCCAGCGGACAGGATTGACCACTGTCGGAATACACCGGTGCCGACGGCATCACCTGCGCCGCCTCCAGCAAGCTGATCTCGACCATGCTCACATCGTCGCGGGGCTCGCCGCGAAAGGCGTGCAAGGCCTGCTCGATCTCGGCGAACAGGTTGTCCGGCTCACGATTGGCGGCAAACAGTTGCTGCAAACGCTCGACACCAAACAAGCGGTCGTCGGCGTCAGTGGTGTCGATCACCCCGTCCGACAGCAGGAACACCCGGTCGCCCACGGCCATGGTCTGTACTTCGGTGCGATCATCAAACGCTTGCGGACTGAGCACCCCCAGCGGCAAATGGCGCGCCGCCAGTGGCACCCGTTCGCCGGTGGCGATCCGGTGCAGATAACCGTCAGGCATGCCGCCGTTCCACACCTCTACCGAACGCCGCTGAAAGCTCAGGCAAAGCATGGTCGCGCAGCAGAACATGTCCACCGGCAGGATGCGCTTGAGTTTGGCGTTCATCTCGCGCAGGGTCTCGGCCAGGCCGTAGCCCTTGGCAGTCATGCCGTAAAACACTTCGGCCAGCGGCATCGCCCCCACCGCCGCCGGCAAGCCGTGGCCGGTGAAATCACCGAGCAGCACATGCATGTCGCCGGCCGGGGTGTAGGCCGCCAGCAGCAGGTCGCCGTTGAACAACGCATAGGGTGATTGCAGGTAGCGGATGTTCGGCGCGCTCAGGCAACCGGAATGCGCGACCTTGTCGAAAACGGCTTTGGCCACGCGCTGTTCATTGAGCAGGTAATCGTGATGTCTGGCGATCAGGTCACGCTGTTGCAGCACCGTGGCCTGCAAGCGGCGCAAGCGATCCATCGCCTTGATTTTGGCGGCGAGGATCACCTGGTTGTAGGGCTTCGCCAGAAAGTCGTCGCCCCCCGCCTCCAGACAACGGGCCAGCGCTTCGCTCTCGGTCAGTGAGGTCAGGAAAATGATCGGCACCAGGGTTTCCCCCGCCAGCGCCTTGATCTGCCGCGCCGCCTCAAAGCCGTCCATCACCGGCATCATTGCGTCCATCAGCACCAGATGCGGTGACTGTCGACGAAACATCTCCAACGCTTCGGCGCCATTGGCCGCCGTCAATACTTCATGGCCCTGACGGCGGACGATGGTCGCCAACAGCAACCGGTCGGCGGCGCTGTCTTCGGCGATCAGGATCGTCAGCGGCTCTTGCGCCTGCATGGCCGTCAACTGATGTCGAACAGTTTGTCGAAGTTGGAGATGGCGAGGATCTTGCGCACGTCGGAGTTGCTGTTTATCACGCGTACATCCGAGTCGTCGCCGCCGGCGTGATCGCGCAGCAGGAGCAGCATGCCCAGCGCGGAGCTGTCGAGGTAGGTGGCATCTTTCAGATCAACCACGATGGAGTCGGGTTTCTGGTCAAGTCGCTCATAGGACTCGCGAAACTCCTGATGGCGTCCAAAATCGAACCGCCCCTTGACCGAAATCGTCAGTTTTTGACCATCCGGAGAGACTTCTGTAACGACTGACATTGACTGGCTTCCTTGTCATTGACGAACGTGTACAAGGTTTAGCACCTGGGCAGGGTTGGGGCAAGGCTCAGCGCAGAACCAAATGTGGGAGCGGGCTTGCTCGCGAAAGCGGTGTGTCAGTCAACATTGGTGTCTCTGACACACCGCCTTCGCGAGCAAGCCCGCTCCCACAGGGAGTTTTTGGGCAATTTGAAAAGGGTTGTGGCGCGGCAAACGCTGCGACAACTCGTCCAGCAGCTTCTGCTCGCGCTTGTCTTCGAGGCGTTGCGCCTCTTCGCGGTAGCGCGGTACCCGTTTGCGCAGGAGAACCGAGGCCCTGCAGCCACTCCGCGACTGCCGCTCGTCGCCACTGTCAGATCTGACAGTAGACCGAGAAAATATGAATAGCCCTTAATCAAGTGGCAGCAATTTCGCTGCGCTCAGGTCAAAGGACTGCATCATGAACTCGCCTAATGCATTTTTCGAAGCACCGTTCCTGCATAACACCCAGTCACCATACATCATGACCTACGATGAATTCCTAGGTGGAGAGCTTAGATGCAGCGTGGTGGCGCGCTACCCTAATAAAATAGGCGAAACGCTTACGTTTTACCTTATAGCCGACACACCCTACCCCAGCCTGGATATTATTGAGATCTATAGTGAGCAGGAGCTATGGGGCACGAACGTCGACCGCACCAGGTTTTCGGAACTTGAGGGCAAACAAGTACATGCGTTCTTCGTCGTAACCCGTGACTCTACATTCGTGGGTTTCTCCGCAATGCTCAGGTTCGAAATATTAGCCCAATGACTCAGACCATCCTCTAGCACCACTGCTGCGGCACGTTAATACGGATCGTGCCGCGGCAAGCGCTGCGATAACTCGTCCAGCAGCTTCTGCTCGCGCTTGTCTTCGAGGCGTTGCGCCTCTTCGCGGTAGCGCTGCACCAGTTTGCGCAGGAGAACCGAGGCCCTGCAGCCACTCCGCGACTGCCGCTTGTCGCCACTGTCAGATCTGACAGTAGACCGAGGAAAGAGGCATAGCCCTTAATCAAGCGGCAGCAATTTCGCTGCGCTCAGGTCAAAGGACTGCATCATGAAATCGCCTAAAGTTGAACTTTTCGAAAAACCGTCCCTGCATAACACCGCGTCACCAACCATCATCACATACGCAGAATACGCATCTCGGAAATCCGCCGTTATCTCGCGCTACCCTGGTCAAAACGGCGACTTACTTATGTTTTACCTTATGGCCGACATCGGCTATCCCTTCTTAGATATGCTTACACCCACAGCTGATAGTTTTGAATTCCCTAAATATATCGACAGTGGCAATCATTCGATGTTTGTGGGCAAACAGATACAGGCGTTCTTCACCGTAATACGTCACTCCAGGCTTCTGGGTATTTCCAGAACGTTGAATTTCGAAATATTGGACAAATGACTCAGACCATCCTCTAGCACTACTGCTGCGGCACGTTAATACGGATCGTGCCGCGGCAAGCGCTGCGACAACTCGTCCAGCAGCTTCTGCTCGCGCTTGTCTTCGAGGCGTTGCGCCTCTTCGCGGTAGCGTTGCACCAGTTTGCGCAGGCCTTCGACTTTGGCGAATGCCTGCTGCCAGGCGTCGCGCGCCTTGATCAGGTTGTTCTGGTGCCAGACCAGACTCTGGCGCTGCTGGTCGATCGCGGTGTCCAGTTGTGCCAGAAAGCCGTGATAGCCCAGCAGCCATTGCCCGGAAACCCCGTCGCTGCCGCGCACGATCCACTGTTCCTGATAATCCAGACGAAAGGCGTCGAGGTCGGCGAGTTTGCTTTCAGCGACTTTGACCTGGCCTTGAAAGTAACCCAGGCGTTGCACGGCGGTTTTCTCGGCCTGTTCGGCCATTTCTACCACCGGTGCCAGACGCGCAGCTCGGCTCACGGCCATGGCCGGTTACCCGCCCGCCGCAGGCGCGAACAGGGTTTCGAGGTAAGCCTGGCTCTCGCCCATGTTGATCTTGTCGTTGAGGCCCTGCCGCTGGTAGCGGGTCAGTTGCGGTTGCAGCGAGATCGCCAGATCGGTCTCGCGGTCGCCACCGGCGACGTAAGCGCCGACGCTGATCAGATCGCGGCTCTGCTGATAGCGCGACCACAGCTGCTTGAAGTACTGCGCGCGCTGCATGTGCTCCGCCGAGACCACGGCCGGCATCACCCGGCTGATCGACGCTTCGATGTCGATGGCCGGGTAGTGCCCTTCCTCGGCCAGACGCCGGGACAACACGATGTGGCCGTCGAGCACGCCCCGCGCCGAGTCGGCAATCGGGTCCTGCTGGTCATCGCCTTCGGACAATACGGTGTAGAACGCAGTGATCGAACCCCCGCCCTTCTCCGCGTTACCGGCGCGCTCCACCAGTTTCGGCAGTTTGGCGAACACCGAAGGCGGATAACCCTTGGTCGCTGGCGGCTCGCCGATGGCCAAAGCGATTTCCCGCTGGGCCTGGGCGAAACGGGTCAGCGAATCCATCAGCAACAGGACGTTCTTGCCTTTGTCGCGGAAATACTCGGCGATGCGCGTGCAGTACATCGCCGCGCGCAGACGCATCAGCGGCGCATCGTCCGCCGGCGAGGCGACCACCACCGAACGCTTGAGGCCTTCTTCACCGAGGATGTGCTCGATGAACTCTTTAACTTCTCGACCCCGCTCACCGATCAGACCGACGACGATAATGTCGGCCTCGGTGAAACGGGTCATCATGCCCAGCAGCACCGATTTACCGACACCGGTACCGGCGAACAGGCCCAGACGCTGACCACGCCCGACCGTCAGCAAACCGTTGATGCAACGGATGCCGACATCCAGCGGTTCGTGAATCGGGTCGCGGTTGAGCGGGTTGATGGTCGGGCCGTCCATCGGCACCCAGTCTTCAGCCTTCATCCCGCCCTTGCCGTCCAGCGCACGTCCGGCGCCGTCGAGTACGCGACCGAGCATGCTCATGCCCATCGGCAGGCGCCCGGTTTCGGCCAGCGGCACCACACGGGCGCCCGGGGCGATACCGGCGACGCTGCCGACCGGCATCAGAAAGACTTTGCTGCCGGAAAAACCCATGACTTCCGCTTCCACCTGTGACGGGTGATAGCTGTCGTCATTGATGACCAGGCAGCGCGTGCCCATGGCGGCACGCAAGCCTTCGGCTTCGAGGGTGAGGCCGACCATGCGCAGCAGGCGGCCTTCGAGAATCGGCGCGCCGGCGATTTCAGTGGCTTCGGCATAGGTGCTGAGGCGCTTGGCGAAACTGGTGCGTTCAAGGCGCATCGGGGGTGTCCGCGAGCGGCTCTTCAGGCGCAGCCGTCAGTTGGCTTTCTTCAGGAATGTCCAGGCTCAGGTCCGGCGCGGCCGGGTGCAGAGCCTGTTCGTGCAACTGGTCGAACAGTTTGGCCATGACCTGGGTCACGCGGGTCTCGATGCTGGCGTCGATGCGGCTGTGCTCGGTTTCAACCCGGCAACCGCCCGGCAAAAGCGAGTCGTCTTCGACGATGCGCCAGGATTCCTCATGACGCTCGCGCAAGGCCTTGGCCTGCTCGAAGTCCTGCGGATTGACGTACAGACGCACGTTGTCCACGCCCAACGGCAGCAGCTTGAGCGCGTCGCGCATGACGTGTTCGATCTGGCTGGAATCGATGGCCAGCTCGCGCTTGATCACCTGTTTGGTGATGTGTTGCACGAGGTCGACCAGCGACTTTTCGATCTGCGTGTCCTGCTCGGCAATCGGCTCGAACAGATGGGTCATCAGTTGCTCGAGGCTGGCCAGTTTCGCCGCCAGCGCCACTTCGGCTTCCTGACGCACCTTGAGCGTGGCGCTGTGAAAACCCTCTTTCTCGCCGATGCCAAAGCCCTCGTTGTAAGCCTCCTGACGGATGCTTTCGAGTTCTTCCAGGGTCAGTGGCTGGACTTCTTCCAGCGGCACTTCTTCCATTTCCGGCGGTTCGGGCTCCGGTTCCGGCTCGGGTTCCGGTTTCGGCGGATCGAAGCTGGGCAGTGCCCAGGATTCGAAACCACGGACATCGCGGGCGCGGATCAGATCCGTCACTGACTCGTCATGCTTGTCCATGGGCTTAGATCATTTCCTCGCCGCCCTTGCCACCGAGCACGATTTCGCCGGCTTCGGCCATGCGACGGGCAATGGTGAGGATTTCTTTCTGCGCGGTTTCCACGTCGCTGACGCGCACCGGGCCTTTGGCCTCAAGGTCGTCGCGCAACAGTTCGGCCGCACGCTTGGACATGTTCTTGAAGATCTTTTCTTTGACGCCTTCGTCCGAGCCCTTGAGGGCCAGCACCAGCACGTCGGAGGACACTTCGCGCAACAGCGCCTGGATGCCGCGGTCGTCGACGTCGGCGAGGTTGTTGAACACGAACATGAGGTCTTCGATCTGACCGGACAGGTCTTCGTCGACTTCGCGGATCGAGTCCATGAGCTGGCCTTCGATCGAGCTGTCGAGGAAGTTCATGATGTCCGCCGCACGCTTGATGCCACCCAGGGTGGTGCGCGAGGCATTCGAGTTGCCGGAGAACTGCTTCTCGAGAATCTGGTTCAGCTCTTTCAGCGCCGCCGGTTGCACGGTATTCAGCGACGAGACGCGCAGGATGATGTCCAGACGCACCTTGTGGTCGAAGTTGCCGAGCACTTCACCGGCCTGATCCGGGTCGAGGTAGGCAACCACGATTGCCTGGATCTGCGGGTGTTCATAACGGATCACGTCGGCAACGGCGCGCGGCTCCATCCATTTCAGGCTGTCGAGGCCGCTGGTGTTGCCACCGAGCAGGATGCGGTCGATCAGGCCGTTGGCCTTGTCTTCACCCAGCGCCTGGGTGAGCATTTTGCGCACGTAGTCGTCGGAGCCGACGCCGAGGCTGGTCTGGTCGCCGACGATGTCGACGAACTCGCTCATGACCTGCTCGACCTGCTCGCGATGGACGTTGCCCATCTGGGCCATGGCCACACCGACCCGCTGAACCTCTTTCGGGCCCATGTGGCGCAGCACTTGCGCGGCATCGGTCGAACCCAGGGACAGCAGCAGAATCGCGGCTTTGTCGACCTTGTTCAGTTTGACGGTTGCGGCTCGGTTATCACTCATCTGCGTTAATCCACTCTTTCACGACCTGAGCCACGCGACCCGGATCCTCGGCCACCAAGCTCTTGATTGCATTCAGTTGTGCGTCGTAACCCTCACTCGGGCTCGGCAACAGAATGCTCTGCGGACCACCGAGGCTCACGCGGTCGTTGGCCAGGTCGCCGTCCAGGCCGCCCATGCCACCGAGTTCCACGTCGCTGCCCAGACCGGCCAGCTCCTTGCCTTTGCCGCCGCCGGTGATGTTGTTCAACACCGGACGCAGCACACCAAACACCAGCACCAGGATGAACAACACACCCAGCACTTGTTTGACGATGTCCCAGAACCATGGCTGGGAGTAGAACGGAATATCGGCAACCACTTCACCGCGTTCGGCGGAGAACGGCATGTTGATCACGCTGACGCTGTCGCCACGGCTGGCATCGAAGCCGACCGCGTCCTGCACCAGACGGGTGAAACGCGCCAGTTCATCGGCGCTCCACGGCGCGCGGGTGGTTTCGCCGTTGGCCGCATTGACCTTGACCTGATCGTCGACCACCACCGACACCGACAGACGATTCAGGCGACCCTGCTGCTGTTTGGTGTGGCTGATGGAACGGTCGAGCTCGAAGTTCTTGGTGGATTGTTGACGCTTGTCCGCCGGGTACGGCGCGAGCATTGGCTGGCCGGTGGCCGGGTCCATGATCTGCTGACCGTTGGCATCGACCAGTGGCTGACCTGGCTGAATCATGCCGGTAGAGCCTTGCGCACCACCGGTGGTTTGCGGGGCCGACGCCGGCGCCGGCGGCTGGTTGCTCAGGGCACCCGGCACACCTTGCGGGCCATTGCTGGCGGTGCGTTGTTCGTTGACCGACTGCTCGCTGCGCAACGCCGGCTGGTCCGGGTTGAACTGCTCGGCGGTGGATTCGACGGCACTGAAATCGATGTCGGCCGACACTTCAGCCTTGTAGCGATCGTTGCCCAGTACCGGCTGCAGAATGTTGTGTACGCGCTGGGTAAGCATGCTTTCCATGCGGCGGCTGTAATCGAACTGCTTGCCGGCCATGGTCATTTCGGAGTTTTCCGCCTGATCGGAGAGCAGGTTGCCCTTCTGATCGACGACGGTGATCTGCGATTTGCTCAGCTCAGGCACGGAGGTCGCCACCAGGTTGATGATCGCCACCACCTGACCCGGCTCCAGCGAACGTCCGGAGTACAACTCGACCAGTACCGAAGCGCTTGGCTTGCGTTCATCACGCACGAACACCGAGCTCTTCGGAATCGCCAGATGCACACGGGCGCCCTTGACGTTGTTCAGGCTGGAGATGGTGCGCGCCAGTTCGCCCTCGAGGCCGCGACGGTAACGCGTCGCTTCCATGAACTGGCTGGTGCCCAGACCCTGTTCCTTGTCGAGGATTTCGAAACCGATGTTGCCGTCGCTGGGAGTGACACCAGCGGCCGCGAGTTTCATCCGCGCACGGGACAGGTCGTCAGCCTTGACCAGCAAGGCGCCGGAGTTCGGCTCGACGGTGTAAGGGATGTCGGCGGAGGCCAGGGTGTCCATGACCTGCTTGGCGTCCATGCCGGCAAGGCTGCCGTACAACGGACGGTAATCCGGCTGCTGCGACCACAGCACCACGGCAAAGCCAATCGCCACGCTCGCAGCCAGGCCGACCAACAGGCCTACCTGACGCAGCATGGTCATCTCGGAGAGGTTTTCCAGGAAGGACAGGCCGAACAGCGGCGGTTTGCCGTCTATCGGGGTGGCCTTGGCCGGAACGTTATCGGCGACTGCTTCTGCCATGACTCAATCTCGTCCTTAAACCGGCATCTGCATGATGTCTTGATATGCCTGAACCAGTTTGTTGCGCACCTGGGTCAGAGCCTGGAACGACACGCTGGCTTTCTGCGAGGCGATCATCACGTCCGTCAGATCGACGCCGCTCTTGCCGATTTCAAATGCGTTGGCCAACTGAGTCGACGCCTGCTGGGTATCGCTGACTTTGTTGATGGCCTGACCGAGCATGTCGGAAAAGCTGCTGCCTGCCAGTTCAGGGACGGCGGCAGTCGATTTCGGCGTGGCCATGGCGTCCATTTTCATGGCCTTCATGTCCATCATCAACCGATTGAATTCAATACCTTGGCTCATGGTCTACTCTCTTGGGCGGCCCGCAATTTTTTGACACTCACTCGGCGGGTACACAGGTGTTAGCAACAAGGGTGCCAGCTCGGCGGACTTATTCTATAAAAGCCCATCAAGGCACCGTGAAATCACTGTGGGAGCGAGCTTGCTCGCGAAGAGGGAGAATCAGTCGACATTTTCGCAACTGCCCCACCGCTTTCGCGAGCAAGCTCGCTCCCACAATTGACTGCGACAACTTTCAGGTAGCGAACAGATAACCTTCGACGTCCATCCCGGCATCACGCATCTGCGCCAGTTTGTAACGCAGGGTACGCGGGCTGATACCGAGCTTTTCCGCAGCCTCCTTGCGCCGGCCACGCTCGGTGCGCAGGGTGTCGATGATCATCTGAAACTCCCGGCGCCGCAGGTCATCGCCCAGCGCCCCGGCGGATTCAGCCTCGACTTCGATTTCGCGCACCAGCGGTTGCACCAGCGCCGCGGTGTAGGTCACTGCGCCGGTCAGGCAGAAATCCTGCGGCTGGATCAAACCGCCCTGCTGCAGAATCAGCGCGCGTTGAATCGCGTTATCTAGCTCACGCACGTTGCCCGGCCACGGGTAGTGGGTCAGGCAAGCCTGGGCTTCTGGCGAAAGTTTCGCCGCCGCATGCTTCATTTTATTGACGTGTTTGTTCAGCAACCGCTCGGCCAGCGGCAGGATATCGGCAGTGCGCTCGCGAAGTGGACGCCAGGCCAGGGGAAAAACCGACAAGCGGTAGAACAAGTCTTCACGAAAACGCCCCGCCGCCACTTCGCCAGCCAGATCACGGTTGGTGGTGGCGACCACGCGAATATCCAGGGTGATCGGCTTGCGCGCGCCGACGCGCTCGACTTCACGCTCTTGCAGCACCCGCAGCAACTTGGCTTGCAGGCCCAGGGGCATCTCGGAAATCTCGTCGAGCAGAATGGTGCCGCCATCGGCCTGCTCGAATTTGCCGGCCTGGGCCGCAATGGCGCCGGTGAACGAGCCCTTCTCGTGACCGAACAGCGTGGCTTCAAGCATGTTGTCAGGAATCGCCGCGCAGTTGATCGCGATGAACGGCTGATTGGCACGATGGGAATGCTGGTGAATGTAACGCGCCAACACTTCCTTGCCGGTGCCGGACTCGCCGGAGATCAGCACCGTGGAATCACTGCGTGCCACCCGCGCCGCCAGTTCGAGCAACTGCGCACTGGCCGGCTCGACCGCCACCGGACCTTCACCCTCCGTCACAAAGATGCAGCCCAGAGCATGCCGCGACACCAGATCCAGCAACGCCTTGGGTTCGAACGGCTTGACCAGGTAATCCGCCGCGCCCTGACGCATCGCATCGACCGCACGCTCGACCGCGCCGTGCGCAGTCATCAGCAACACCGGCAATTGCGGCTGCCGGGCACGCAGCAAACCGAGCAGTTGATGGCCATCCATGCCGGGCATGTTGACGTCGCTGACCACCAGACTGAACGCTTCGCGCTCGACCGCCTGCAACGCCTCTTCGGCGCTGCCGACTGCATGGTAGTCGTGGCCCGCCAGCAACAGCGTATCGGCCAGCGCTTCGCGCAACGAGCGGTCATCCTCGACCAGCAAAACCTTGATGCCCATGACGTTCACTCAGCTCCGTGTACAGCGGAAAACAGCGGCAGGATCACCTGCGCGCACGTGCCGCGCCCGACTCGCGAGCGCAGCTGCAATTCTCCCTGATGTGCCCGCGCCACTGCCTTGACCACGGTCAGGCCCAGCCCGGTGCCGGTGACTTTGGTGGTGAAAAACGGTTCGCCGAGACGCTCGAGCACCAGCGGATCAATGCCGCTGCCGCTGTCGCTGACACACAGGCGCAGGCTGTTGTCGCGGGTGTAGCAGTGCACTTTAAGGCGCACGTTGCCATCGCTGGCCTGAATCGCGTTTTCGATCAGATTGAGAATCGCCCCGACCAGCGTGTCGCGGTTGCACAGCAATTCGCCGACATGACTGTCGCACTGCCAGCGAATGGGCAGATCCTGCACATGGGTCAGCGCCGCCGCCTGCAGCGATTGCATCAAGGCATTGGGGGTGATGCGATCAGTCAGCGGCAGCTCGCCACGGGCGAACACCAACATGTCGCGCACCTGATGCTCCAGCTCATGCAGGCGCTCTTTGAGGCGGCCAGCGAAACGCTGCTGGGTGGCGACCGGTAATTCCTGCTCAGTCAAATGACTGGCGTAGAGCAAAGCGGCGGATAACGGTGTGCGGATCTGATGGGCCAGCGAGGCGACCATCCGTCCCAGCGACGACAGACGCTCGTGGCGCGCCAGTTGATCTTGAAGGTGGCGGGTTTCTGTCAGGTCGTTGAGCAGCACCAACTGCCCCGGCTCGGCATCCAGCGAGCGGGTGGCAATCGACAGGCGTCGACCGTTTTTCAGAGAAATTTCATGACCGTCGTCTTCACGCGGGGCGAAGCAACGGGCGATGACGTGGCGCCACAACTCGCCTTCCAGCGGCAGCCCCAACAAATCGATCGCCGCCGGGTTGGCTTCGCGCACCATGCCGTGGCCGTCGATCACGATGACGCCACCGGGCAACAGATCGAGGAGGTTTTGCAGACGGTTGGCCAAGCGTTCTTTTTCGGCCAGCTCCTGCATGCGCTGGGCACTGACCACCGCCAGCTCGCCCTTGAGCTCGGTAACCCGGGCTTCAAGCATGCTGTAGGAATCGGTCAGTTGACTGGACATCTGATTGAACAGCGCGAACGCGTGCTCCAGACCCTGACGGCTCGCCTGCTCTACGGACGACGGTTGCCCCTCGGCATGGGAGGCAGATGACATCTGGGCGTGGGGCATTGTGTTCTCTCGCTTGGCTGACCGTCAGTTAAACGGAACGTTGCGAGGGATGTAGCAATACCCGTGCCTAAAAAAAACTGCTTATAAATGAAGGCGTTGAAAAACAGGCGTCAATCATCCGCCTGTTCGTCTCCTTCGCGCCGGCTCATGCCGTACTTGCGCATCTTCTCCACCAGCGTGGTGCGACGAATGCGCAGGCGTTCGGCGGCACGCGCGACGATGCCATTGGCGTCGTCCAGCGCCTGCTGGATCAGGCCCTGTTCCAGACCGCCGAGGTAGTCCTTGAGGTCCAGGCCTTCCGGCGGCAGCATCGCGTTGGCGGTGAAGTCCGGCGTATGACCGTTGATCGCCACGCGCTCTTCGAGATCGCTGCGCAGGCTGTCGACCATCTGCTCGTCTTCGTCGTCGACGTAGCGGAATTTCTTCGGCAACTCGACCACGCCGATCACCCCGTACGGATGCATGATCGCCATGCGCTCGACCAGGTTGGCCAGCTCACGGACGTTGCCCGGCCAGCCGTGACGGCACAGCGACATGATCGCCGCCGAGTTGAAACGGATCGAACCGCGCTTTTCGTGTTCCATGCGCGAGATCAGTTCGTTCATCAACAGCGGGATGTCTTCGACGCGCTCACGCAGCGGCGCCATCTCGATCGGGAACACGTTCAGGCGATAGTAGAGGTCTTCGCGGAAGGTGCCGATCTCGATCATGCTTTCGAGATTCTTGTGGGTCGCGGCAATGATGCGCACGTCGACGCTCTGGGTCTTGTTGCTGCCCACGCGCTCGAAGGTGCGCTCCTGCAGCACGCGCAGCAGCTTGACCTGCATCGGCAGCGGCATATCGCCGATTTCGTCGAGGAACAGCGTACCGCCGTTGGCCAGTTCGAAACGCCCGGCACGGCTGGTGATCGCACCGGTGAAGGCGCCCTTCTCGTGGCCAAACAGTTCGCTTTCCAGCAGCTCTGCCGGGATCGCCCCGCAGTTGACTGGCACAAATGGCGCGTCGCGACGCTTGGAGTGGTAATGCAGGTTGCGCGCAACCACTTCCTTGCCGGTGCCGGACTCGCCGAGGATCAGCACGCTGGCGTCAGTATCGGCCACTTGCTGCATCATCTGCCGGACATGCTGAATCGCCCGGCTGGTGCCGACGAGGCTGCGGAACAGGTTGGGCTCGCGATGACGGCCACGCTCGCGGGCCTGGTCGTACATCTCGCGATAGACCTGGGCACGGTGCAGGGAGTCGAGCAGTTTGCTGTAGCTGGGCGGCATTTCCAGGGTCGAAAGCACCCGGCGGCGCTGGTCTTCCGGCAGGTCGACGGAAGAATTATCGCCCATCAGCAAAACCGGAAGGAACTCATCCCACGTCGAGAGTGTCTTTAACAAGCCCAAAAGTGCACCCGGAGCATTTACCGTCCCGATCAGTACACAGATGACTTCACGACTCGATGACAAAGAGCCGACAGCCTGCTGCCAGTCATGGCTGCCGCAGGGTAAATTTTCTTCGCCGAGAAAATTTAAAATCACCGCCAGGTCGCGGCGGCGGACGCTATCGTCATCGATCAGCAGAATTTTGGTTTCACGCCACATGCAATAGCAACTTCCCTAGTCAACTCAATGCCCGAAAAATGGGGCAAGCGAGACGCTTGCAGGACACCTTGTGCCTGTAGACGCCTGAAATCTGAAAACAGCCACTAGTTAAGTCAAAAAACCGTGCACAGTCAAATTTATGGCGCACATGTCTGGATTAACTGGGGGTTAATTAACCAAACAGATGGTAAACCTTTGCCGCCTTTTGCGCTTGGGTGATCTGCGACATCTCGTTGGCTATCGCCTGGCGCTCACCCATGGCCGCCTCAAGTAGCTCCTTGTAGACATGGAGCAATTCCTCAAGGTTACTGCGCAAGGCCTCCTCATCCAGCGAGGCCTCGGCCATGACGTCTTCCATGCAGGAACGGCAAGCCAGATCCAGCTCGCCAATGGCTTCCCAGTTGCGTTCGGCCAGCGCACTGACCAGCGCTTCACGGGTATCGGCGATTCGCTGCAATACAAGACTCATGGTGCTCTCCTTTAAAACTGCGGAGCAGGCTCGGGGGCGATGGCATCCCAGCCTTCTTTTACCGTGCTCAGCAAGCCGGCGACCTCATCGAGAATGCGCGGATCGCTGTTGATGTTGGCCTCGGCGAGACGCTTCATCATGTAGATGTACAGCCCGTCCAGATCGGCCAGTTCATCGGCACACTTTTCCAGATCCAGACCTTCGCGCAGCCCGCTGACAATGCCAATGGCCTTGCTGATCGAGGTGCACTTGCCAGGAATATCCTTGCGCTCGATGGCACCCTTGGCCTGAGCGATGCGGGCCAACCCGCCTTCCATCAGCATTTGCACCAGACGGTGCGGGCTCGCCTCGGATGTCTGGGCGTGCGCGCCGACTTTCTGATATTGCCGAAGGGCTAACATTGGGTTCATGTTCTACCTCATTGCCACAATGACTCGTATAACCAGTGTATCGCCAACGAATCACAGAACTTTAGATCAAAAGACAAAAACCCGGCGCACGCCGATAAAGCGTAGCCGGGTTTTTGTCGTTCTTGCAGGTTACTTCGCGGACTGCTGAGCGTTCAGCGAGCTGAAGAACGACGTGATATTGCTCGCCGTCGCCTTCATCTGCCCTACCAGCAAGTCCATGGCGTTGTACTTGGCAGTCAACGTCTTGGTCAGGTTGGCAACTCGCAGATCCAGCGCCAGTTGCTGACTGGTCAGGTTCCGGGTGTTGTTGTTCAGGATGGACATGCGCTGATCAAGCAGGCCTACGGCAGTAGGGGCGCTACCGGCAGGCGCCTTCAGATACGGATCCACTGCCTTGTTCATGCGCGCCAGCAGACCGTTGGTGTCGTCGGTCCCGGTGAACATCTGCTGCACCTGGCCAGCCTTGCCGGGCTGAGCCATGGTTTTGGTGAACGCAGCAGTATCAAACGTCAGGTTGCCGGTGTTGCGGTCGGTCATAACACCGATCTCCGACAGATAGGACAAAGACCCCTTTGCACCAGCAGGAGCAGTCAACTGGCCACGGATGTCGGCGATCAGCGAACGCGGCAACGAGTCACCGGTAAACGCCGCCTGCACTGTCAGTTTGCCGTCTTCATCAGGCGTAGCCTTGGAAAGCGTGTCGATGGTGGTCTTCAGGGTGTTGTAGGCGTCAACAAACGCCTGAACCGACGCCTGCAGCCCCTTGGTGTTGGTATCGACGCTGACAACGGTCGGCGTGGCAACGCCACCAACTTCAGGACTGACAGTGGTCAGATTCAGGGTCAGGCCGCTGATTGCACCACTGACCGTATTGCTCTTGCTGGAAACCTGCAGGCCGTCGATGGTCACCTTGGCATCTTGTGCAAGGCCATTGACGTTGCCAGAGGCGCCTGCCGCCGGATTGGTACCCATCGGCTGAGTACCGTCGATCTCCAGACCGGCAATCCCGCTGACAGAGAGGTCGGTACCGGCGCCCGTCTTGTTCGAGCTGATCACCAGGCGCGAAGCACCACTGCTGTCGGTCACGATGTTGGCAGAAATACCATTTGAGCCCTGAGCCGTGTTGATTGCGTCACGGGTGCTCTGCAAGGTCGCATTGGCCGGGATCGTGACATTGTAATCAGTGCCATTCTGACTGATTTTCAGGGTACCACTCGGAATGGCACTGGCAGCACCGCCGGCGAAAGAAGCGCTGGCGACTTTCGAGCCAGTGGCCAATTGATTGACAACAACGTTGTAAGTCCCCGACACCGCGGTGTTATCGGAGGTGGCGCCGAGAATCGCTGTGTTGCTCGAGGTCGCCGTGAAGCCGGCAAATGCCGGGTTGGTCTTGCTGCCCAGGTTGGTCATCGCCGTCTGGTACGCGGTCAGCGCACTCTTCAACGTGCCGACACCGGAAATCTTCAGGGTATTGGTTTTGGTCGCGGAATCGATCTGCGTCTGCTTCGGCGACTTGTCGGCGTTGACCAGCGCGGTCACGATCGCGCCGATGTCCAGGCCGGAACCCAGTCCGGAACCCGGTAGAATTGGACTTGCCATGTGCATCTCCCTTCAGATTGTTGCCAGACTTTTGACCCATCCAGGCGTCATTCAAGAAAGACAAACACTATTCATGCCAGCTATCAGACTTTGGCGTCGAACAACACATGGCTTGCGTTGGCGAGGCTGTCTGCGAGCTTGAGTGCTTCTGCGGAGGGGATCTGGCGTACGACCTCACCCGTCTCGCTTGCGATCACCTTGACGATGACCTTGCCAGAGTGCTCGTCGATCGAGAACTCCAGGTTACGCTTGATCGATTGAACGAACTTCTCGATCTCTTGCACGGCCAGTTTCAACTTGGCGTCATCCGTTTGCTGACTTTTCCTGTCAGCGACCGGAGCGTCGGCCGGTGCAACTTTTGGCGTCTCCGACGGCTTATCAGCAACAGGCGTCGCTGGCTTGGGAGCCGGATAAGACACGTTAAGCTTTACGCTCATGTCCATGCTCATCACCTCCTAACGTAAAAAAGCGAGAGAGCGCGACCAGCGCACCCTCCCGCCCAAACTCATTCCGAAATTACTGAAGCAGCTTCAGTACAGCGGAAGGCAGTTGGTTGGCTTGAGCCAGAACAGAGGTCGAAGCCTGTTGCAGGGTTTGCTGCTTGGTCAGGTTAGCAGTCTCTGCGGCGAAGTCGGTATCTTGTACGCGACCTTGTGCAGCAGTGGTGTTCTCGGTGATGTTCTGCAAGTTCTGGATGGTGCTGGTCAGACGGTTTTGCGAAGCACCCAGGCTGGCACGAGTTGCACCGATTGCAGCGATAGCGGCGTCGATTGCGGTGATCGCGTTGTCGATGTTCTGCGAAGCGCCAGTTACGGTAGCACCGGTCAGGGACAGAGTACCGCTACCAACCGACAGGCTGACGGCGTCGAACTTGGAGCTCAGTACCAGGTCGATGTGGTTAGCCGAACCAGTGTTTGCGCCAACTTGCAGGGTCACAGTACCAGCCGAACCGTCCAGCAGGTTTTTGCCGTTCAGGTTGGTCGAAGCCGAGATACGGGTGATTTCGTCAGACATCTGAGCGAATTCAGCGTTGGTAGCGGTCTGGTCAGCAGTGCCGTTGGTGCCGTTACGTGCTTTAACAGCCAGTTCACGCATACGCTGCAGAATGTCGGTAGTCGCTTGCAGAGCGCCTTCAGCGGTCTGAGCAACGGAGATACCGTCGTTGGCGTTCTGGATGGCTTGGGTGTTACCACGGATCTGCGAAGACATACGGTTCGAGATCTGCAGGCCAGCAGCGTCGTCTTTAGCGCTGTTGATTTTCAGGCCGGAAGACAGGCGCTGCATCGAAGTCGACAGAGCGTCGGAAGCGCGGTTCAGGTTCTTTTGAACGTTCAGCGACGTGGTGTTGGTGTTTACTGTTAAAGCCATGACGAATTCCTCGTTGGTTGGGTACTGCGGCTTCCGGCCCTGGCAACCGCCTGGAATGGCCTAGAGAACCTTCGTAATAGTTATCGTCGGGTTGGCAAGTTGCTTGAGGGCTTTTTGAAAAAAATTTGCCATCACCCTGCCACCCCCGAGAAAACAAGGGCTTAGCGCCCTCCCACCTGCGAAAAAATGACGCCATAAAACCGACCCGCACGCAAAGCCGCGGGCCAGCGCGGTCGGTCAGTTTGCCGATCGTGCTTTTTGCAACACTTCGATCAACTCGTACTCCATCCAGTCAGCCAACCCCAGCCAGTCCTGACGCTCCTGACAATCGAGCATGTGCGTGAGCACAAAGGACCAGTCCTGCTGAATCGGCGCAGACGCAGTTATCAGCAACTGCTGCGCGCCCTCGAACACCTCGACCATATCCAGCGCCGCCTCGACATCACGTCCTAGACGAAACAGCCCGGCGCAGTGGCGGCACTCGTCGACGCACTGCTCAATCGTTGTCATTGCACAAACTCCTGATTGAACTGCGTCCCGGCGATCAGTGCGCCCGCGCGACTGCTGTTGAAAAACTGCACCTGCGGATGCGCGGCGATATAGCGCTCCAGCACACACAGATAGCCGCGAAAGTTCAGTTGGGTGCTGACCCGCTGGCCATGGCCGTCCTGCACCCAATGCCGCGCCTGATCGACCCCTGGCCCCAGATCACCGTCATTCCAGCCAGCATGGGTCTTGTTCATCGGGAAGGCGAAGTCAGCGCCAAACAGGGTAATGCGCGACGCGCCCATCTTCACCGCCAGATCCACCGCCGGATGAATCACGCTGCCACCGACATGCAGTTGTCCGCGCGGATATTGCTCACGCAACGCGGCGTACACCGGGCTGGCCGAGTAACCGCCATAGCGCTTGCCTTTCCAGGCGGTCAGCACCGCAGGATCGCTCATAGGCAGATACACCAGCGGGATGCCGGCGGAGTCCTCGAACGGCAAATGCCGGAAGCTGATGCGCTGATCGATGGTGACCACCAGATCCGGGACGATGCCGTGTTCGCGCAGTGGCCGGTAAGCGGTATCGACGCACATCAACAATGGACGTTCAGCCTGCGCATGCACCGCCGCCAGACGCTGGAAATGCCCTTCCAGCGTCGGCCCGGTGCCGATCACATAGATTTCCCGGCCACTGGCCGTGCCGAACAACTGCGCCACATCATCATCGCCCAGCAACACCGGCAAACAGTCCTGCAGACGCTGCTGAATGAACGGCAAGTTTGGATCGAACTCGCGATTGTTGAAATTCAGGTGCACTTCGCTGACCAGCCGATCGCGGATCTTCGCGTTGAAATCATCAGCCAGCAGCATCTCGGCCGGCAGGGCGAAAAACGGTGTGCAGATGTCTGACAGATCACCGGCATAGAACAGCTGCACACGCGGATCTTCCAGCCACGGGCGCTGATCGAGCAGTTGCAGCACCAGCGCGAACACCGCGCCATTGAGGATATGCACGTACAACCGCTCAAGGCCAGCGCGCTCCAGCAGCACCGTTGGCAAATCGCCGAGGCCAGTGCCGTAGACATGCAACTGCGATTTTTCCGCCAGGCTGGCAGCCTGGATGCGGGCTTCGTGGACGCGGTCGTGGCGACTGGTCAGTTGAATGCCATTGACACTGAGCGTCGAGCCCAAGCCCTGCACCAGTTCGGCTTGAACGACTGAGGTGTCTTCCGCCATCAGCCGCTCGAACAACGCCGGCCAGCGTTGCTGGATGACCTGGGCGTTGGGTTGGAAAAACTCGCTCATGCCGCCTAGCGCTCCATTCAGGCAAAAAAATAGCGCTCAAGGGTAACCTTGAACGCTATTTTTGTATCCGCCGTTTTTGACCGACTCAAGGACGATAGATGATCGCCGAGCCCCACGACAGACCGACACCGAAACCGCTCAGGGCAATGCGCTGCCAGTCGGAATCGAGTACGTGTTTTTCCAGCAGCAGCGGAATGCTCGACGACACGGTGTTGCCGGTCTCGACCATGTCCTTGATGAACTTCTCCGGCTCGCCTTCGAAACGTCGGGCCACGGCATCGACAATCGCCGCACTGCCCTGGTGAATGCAGAAGGCGTCGATGTCGTCAGCCTTGAGGCCGGAGTCGTCGAGCAATTCGTGCAAGTGCGCCGGGACTTTGAGCAGCGCGAAGTTGAACACCTGACGGCCGTTCATGAAGAACACGCCATCGGTGACTTTCAGGTGCGGTGCGCCGGAACCGTCGGTGCCGAACTTGGCCTTGCCCAGCGCCCATGAAGGATCTTCGCCCATCCAGGTCGCGGTGGCGGCATCGCCGAAGAGCATGGTGGTGTTGCGGTCTTCCGGGTCGACGATTTTCGAATACGGGTCAGCGGTGATCAGCAGGCCGTTCTTCAGACCGGCGGCTTCCATGAAGCCCTTGATCGCGTAGATGCCGTAGACGTAACCGGAGCAGCCCAGGGAAATATCGAATGCCGCGACATTAGTCGGCAGACCGAGTTTGTCCTGGACGATGGCAGCGGTGTGCGGCAGACCTTCTTCGTCACCGTTCTGGGTGACGACGATCAGCGCGTCGATCGATTCACGCTTCAGTTCAGGGTTGCTGGCAAACAGCGCATTGGCCGCTTCCACGCACAGATCGGAGGTTTCCTGTTCAGCGTCTTTGCGCGGCAGGAAGGCCGAACCGATTTTGCCGAGGATGAATTCTTCATCCTTCTCGAATTTTGCACCTTGTGCGTAATTGTCCACGCCGGCTACAGGAACGTAGCTCGCAATGCTTTTTATGCCAATCATTACGGCTTCCCAATAAAAAACAGCCCAAAACCACCGCTCGCAAGGATTCGAGGGGCGCCGACAAACAGAAAACGGCCGCCACAACGGGCAGCCACGGGGAGCGCAAAGGGCTATCACTGGAACCGATTACACGGCCAGGCGCCATCTCCCCGGTCAATACAATACAGTGAAGATGCGCGTTATGACTCGCAGGTCACGCTATTTTGCCGAATCGGTTGCAGATCGGGTTATTCGACCAACGACCAGTCCAGCGGCGTGCCACGTTTGATCGCCTGACGAGCGCGGCGACCGAGGACGGCCTCGGTGTGCTTGGGCGGCAGACCGAGACCTGGGCGAATGGCGCGCAGATTGTCCCCGGAAAAGGCTTCACCGGCCGCCATGTCAGCAGTGACGTACAGCGAACGGCGATAGACCAGCGACTTGCGCTCGGCCTCAGTGACGCCGTAATGCACTTGGCCCATGGCCTGCCAGGCGCGTTCGGTTTCGACCACCAGGCTGGCCAGTTCCGCCGGCTCCAGCGAAAAACTGGCGTCGACCCCGCCCGCCGAACGGTCGAGGGTGAAGTGTTTCTCCACTACCGTCGCCCCGAGCGCCACAGCGGCCACGGATACGCCAACGCCCATGGAGTGATCGGAAAGACCCACCTCGCAACCGAACAGTTCACGCAGATGCGGGATCGTGCGCACATTGCTGTTGAGCGGGGTCGCGGGGTAAGTGCTGGTGCATTTGAGCAGCACCAGATCCTTGCACCCTGCCTCGCGGGCGGCGCGCACGGTTTCGTCGAGCTCGGCGATACTGGCCATGCCGGTGGAGATGATCAGCGGTTTGCCGGTCGCGGCCACACGGCGGATCAACGGCAGGTCGGTGTTTTCGAAACTGGCGATCTTGTACGCCGGCACATCGAGGCTTTCGAGAAAGTCCACCGCCGTGTCATCGAACGGCGTCGAGAACGCGAGCATGCCCAACGCTTTGGCCCGGGCAAAAATCGGCGCGTGCCACTCCCATGGGGTATGAGCTTTCTCATACAGGTCGAACAGCGAAGTGCCGGCCCACAGGCTGTTCGGGTCCTTGATGAAAAACTCGCCCTCGGCCAGATCCAGGGTCATGGTCTGCGCGGTGTAAGTCTGCAACTTCAAGGCGTGCGCGCCAGCCTTGGCGGCGGCTTCGACAATCTGCAGGGCCACCTCAAGCGACTGGTTATGGTTGCCGCTCATCTCGGCAATGATGAACGGCGGCGCATCGGCACCGATCAGACGCTCGCCAATCTTGAAACTACTCATCGCGGTGATCCTTCAAAACCTTGGTGAACGCGCAGGCACTCTGGGTGAATCCGGCGTCACGAAACACATTCAAAGAGGGGCGATTGCCCGGCAGCACCTGAGCGGTGACAACGGTCATCTGCGGCCAGTGCTCGCGGACGAACGCCTCGCCTCGCGCCAGCAGCGCCCTGCCCCAGCCGAGACCGAGCCGTCCTTCCAGCAGATACAGCGACACTTCGGCTTCAAAGCCGCGCAGGTCATAACGCAAGACGCCGACCGCGCCGTCATCGGCCTGCGCAATCAACAGCAGACGCTGCGGATTGCGCAGGCTCGCATTCAGCCAGCTCAGGTGCTGCGGCCATTCGATTGCAGCCGTGTCCAGTGACCAGCGCCGCACAGCCTCGGCATTGCGCCCGTCGAACAGCAACTGCGCATCATCGAGGGTCGCCGGGCGCAGTTTGAGCACCGCACCGGCCAGCGCCGCCGCCACGCGTAATGCACCGCGCCCATCGACCAGTTGCCGCGAACGCTCGGCCAGGCTCTGGCGCAGATAAAAATTGTCGACGACAAAACCGATGGCGTCGCGCAGTTGTTCGACGCTGACCTGCTCGCGGGCGCCCATGAACACATGCGCCCCCGCCGCCGCCATGACTTCGCCGTTGGCCTGCTGATTGTTCGATACCGCGATGCAGAGGGTCGGCAGGCCGAGGGCTGCACGCTCCCAACTGGTGCCGCCGCCGGCGCCGATAAACAGATCGGCTTCGGTCATGCGTTGTTGGAAATCGCTGACGAAACTGTGCAGGCGCCAATGCGGCCGTGTTGCGGCCAGTGCCTGCATTTGCGCCCACGCAGGATTGTCTGCACCGGCGACGAAATCCACTTCCAGCTCTGCGAAGTCCTGCAGCGCCAGCATCGCGTGATGGGTCTGCATCGCCGCATCGAAACCACCGAAATTCACCAGCACCCGGTGCGCCTTGGGCTTGATCGCAATGGCCGGACAGACGAACTCCTCGCGCAGCATGGCGTAGCGCGGACCGAGCAAGGTGCGGCAGTCTTCGGGCAGCAGCGGCGCATAGTTTGCGCAGAGACCGGACAGGTTCTGATTGAGCAGCAGATCAACGCTGTAACGGCGGGTGGCGAGATCGTCCACCGCCGCAATCCGTGGCGCCCAACGACGGACAGCGGTTTGCCAATGATGATCGAGGCCGTAGTGGTCGGCGATGATCCAGTCGAATGCGGCGTGACCTGCCAGCAAGGCATCCAGCGCCTCAACGTCCGCCTGCCACGGCAGCATCGATTCAATGTCTTGCTGCGGGTCTTCGTCGGGGTAGGCGTCCGGCAAGGCGAAGGTCTCGAAACCTTCGGCAGCCAAGGCATCAAGCCGATGCCCCGGTAACCGGCGGCAGGCAAAGGCGACATGACTGCCTTGCTTGCGCAGCACTCGCGCCAGCGTCAGACAACGGGCGATGTGGCCACTGCCGATGGTCGGCGAAGCGTCGGCTCGGATCAGCACTCTCATTGCAGCTCTCCGCCGGCCTTGAGCGCGGCGTAGAGGTATTCGGCGCGTTTCCAGTCTTGCGGCGTATCGATGTCCTGCACCAGATGCCGCGGCAGAAGCACCGGTAGGCTGGCGCTTGAATACAACACGTCACCGCGCAGCCACGCCTCGCGACGGCCCCAGTAAAACTGGCCGGCGTCCTGAAAAGCTTCAGGCAGATCCTGCGAGCGGGTGTTGCGAAATTCCGGGTACAACGCGGTCAATGCGCCCTGCCCGTCCAGCGTCAGCGCCCGCTGCACCGGGAAACCAAAGCTGCACACGGAGAACGCAAAGGCTTTGTCCGGGTGCTGCTGCAACAGCTCAAATCCTTGCCGCAGGAAGCGCGCCTGCAACAACGGCGCCGTAGCGTACACGCAGCAGGCGTAATCGAAGGCTGGCAGTTGCTGCAAGGCATGCACGATCACCGCAGCGGTGCCGGTGAAATCATCCGCCAGTTCAGCCGGGCGCAGGAACGGCACTTGCGCACCGTGGGCCAGCGCCAACTCAGCAATTTCCGCGTCATCGGTACTGACCACGACCTGTTCGAACAGGTCACTGTCGAGCGCCGTATGGATCGAGCGGACAATCATCGGCACGCCATCGAACGGCAACAGATTCTTGCGCGGGATGCGCTTGCTGCCGCCACGGGCCGGGATGATTGCGACGCTGTTCAAGGACGTTTTTCCAGCAGAAACCAAGTGATGTCATCCACCGGGAATTGTGGGTCACGGTGATAACCAAAGCCGTAATCGAGCAAGTGCAGATCGGCATAACGATCGAGCATTTCCCCGGCGAAATCGCGCTTGAACAGCTTGCCGCTGTTGCCGCGATAGGACACTTCCACCGGTGCCGGATTGTAGTATTCGGCGATCAGGATGTAGCGCTGGCTTAACGCATACAACTGCGCATAGGCGGTCGGCAGCAGCTCCGGCGCCAGATGGATCAGCACGCCTTTGCTCAGGGTCAGGTCGTAGCTGCGCTCGCGGGGAAAATCGAACAGCGAGCCGTGCCAGATCTGCGCGATGCCCAGTGTCCGCGCCTGGGCACAGGCGCTTTCATTGATCTCGACGCCGAACAATTCACTGTGCGGCAGCAGCTGACGCAGCGCCTGCAAGTTGTTGCCGGCATTGGTGCCCAGCTCAACCACACTGTCGATGCGCCCGGCGCGGCTCAGGGCCTTGGCGAACAACGCCAGGTTGGCCGCGACCAACGGCTGACCGACGTTGCGATCGACGTACTGGTTGCCGAAATCGCCCTGCCAGAATTTTTCCTGCTCACTCAGATCACGCATTGCACAGTCTCATTCGCCGCCGCAGCGGGGTTTATTCGGTCAGCCGGCGCAATTGCTCAACCACATGATCCTGCTGCTCATCACTGAGCAACGGATACAGCGGCAGGCTGATCGCCTCGGCGTAATAACGCTCGGCTTCGGGGAAGTCGCCTTCGGCAAAACCCAGGTCGCGATAGTACGGCTGCAAATGCACAGGAATATAGTGCAGGTTCACGCCGATGCCGGCGGCACGCAAGCCTTCGAACACCTGACGGTGGGTCAGGCCGATGCGTTCGGTCTGCAAGCGCACCACGTACAGGTGCCACGCCGATTCCGCCTCCGGCTGCGCGCTGGGCAAGCTCAGTGGCAGGTAGGCCAGCAACCGGTCGTAACGCGCCGCCAGTTCGCGGCGACGGGCGATGAAGCTGTCCAGTTTGGCCAGTTGCGACAGACCCAGCGCCGCCTGCAACTCGGTGATCCGGTAATTGAAGCCCAGCTCGATCTGCTGGTAATACCACGGGCCGTGGCTGGGTTCGCTCATCTGCTGCGGATCGCGGGTCATGCCGTGGCTGCGCAGGCGTTGCAGACGCTCGGCCAGTTGCGGGCGATTGGTCAGGACCATGCCACCTTCGGCGCTGGTGATGATCTTCACCGGGTGGAAACTGAACACGGTCATCGCCGCAAATTCCCCGCAACCCACCGGGCGCCCGGCGTAGCTGGCGCCCACCGCGTGCGAGGCGTCTTCGATCACGGTGAAGTTGTAGCGCTCGGCCAGTTCGGCAATCTTGCGCAGGTCGCAGCTCTGCCCGGAGAACGCCACCGCCACCAACACTTTCGGCAGCGTGCCGTCCTGCTCGGCCTGATCGAGCTTCGCGGCGAGGGCGAAGGCATCGAGGTTCCAGGTCAGCGGATCGATGTCGACGAAATCCACGTCGGCGCCGCAATAGCGCCCGCAGTTGGCTGAGGCCAGAAAAGTGTTCGGCGTGGTCCACAAGCGATCACCCGGGCCAAGGCCGGCCGCGAGGCAAGCGATGTGCAGCGCCGCGGTGGCGTTGCACACCGCTACCGCGAAATCCGCCTGGCATCGTTCGGCCACCGCCTGCTCGAAACGCTCGATAGTCGGCCCTTGAGTCAGCCAGTCCGATTGCAGCACCTCGACCACTGCATCGATGTCCGCCTGATCAACGCTCTGCCGACCGTAGGGAATCATGCCGACAACTTCGCGTGCAGCTCGGCGATCTGCCCGACCGAGAGGTAGTGCGGATTGGTGTCGGAGCGGTATTCGAAATCTTCACTCACCGGCCGCCCACGTTCGCCGAGCTTGTCGATGGAGAAATCGACATCGACGCTGGTAAAGCGGATGGAAGGCTGGATGGTGTAATGGTCTGCGAACTCCAGGGTCATCCGCGCATCGTCCAGCGGCACCATCAGTTCATGCAGTTTTTCCCCGGGACGAATACCGACGTTCTTGTGCGGCAGATGCTCGGCCATGCCCCGCGCCAGATCGACGATGCGAATCGACGGAATCTTCGGCACGAACACTTCGCCGCCGTGCATCCGCGCAAAGCTGTCGAGGACAAACTGCACGCCATGATCCAGAGTGATCCAGAATCGGGTCATGCGCTCGTCGGTGATCGGCAGCTCCTGCGCACCGTCGGCAATCAACTTGCTGAAGAACGGCACCACCGACCCCCGCGAGCCCGCCACGTTGCCGTAGCGCACCACGGCAAAACGCGTTTGTTGTTCGCCGGCTATGTTGTTGGCGGCGACGAACAGTTTGTCCGACAGCAGCTTGGTCGCACCGTACAGGTTGATCGGGCTGGCCGCTTTGTCGGTGGACAGCGCGACGACTTTCTTCACGCCATTGTCGATGGCGGCGGCGATGATGTTCTCCGCACCATTGACGTTGGTGCGGATGCACTCGGTCGGGTTGTACTCCGCCGCCGGCACCTGCTTGAGCGCCGCCGCGTGCACCACGTAGTCGATGCCGCGCATGGCCTGCCGCAGACGGTCGGCGTCGCGTACGTCACCGAGAAAGTAACGCATGCACGGCGCGTTGAACGTCTGCTGCATTTCGTATTGCTTGAGTTCATCGCGGGAGAACACCACCACGCGCTTGGGCTGGTATTGCTCAAGCAGACGGGCGATGAATTTGCGCCCGAACGAGCCGGTGCCGCCAGAGATGAAGATCGATTTACCGTTGAACATGTGCTGATTCCTGTTGCTTGTCCGACGAACTCAAGCGAGTAACTGCGACCAGTTGACCGGCGTGCTTTCACCCAAGGTAAAACCTTTGCCGATGAGGGATAGATTGGCGTTATAGGCACTGTCCTGCGCAAAGGCGCCGCCCCACTTCTCACGCAATGCAGCCAGGGCTGATGGCGCTTGCGGCAAGAGGCCCGGATGCACAACCTGCACCAGCGGCGTCCACACAATGAGGTAACCCGCATCACCGGCCTTGAGGCACAGATCGACATCGCTCAAGCCGTCGGCGAACGTCACTTCGTCCAGACCACCCAGTGCATTGAACAGTTCTTTGCGGATCATCAGGCACACCTTCGACACCGCCGAATAGTTTTGCTCGACCGCCAGGCGCTGCATGTAACCTTCAGCGGCGTGTTTTTCACCGATAAAAGGCGAGCCAACGCCATCGTTCAGACCAACAATCAAACCGGCATGGGCGATCTTGCCGTCACGATCAACGAGTTTTGCACCGACGATAGCCACTTCCGGACGCTGCGCGTGATTGAGCAACGAGTCGATCCAGTTCGGATTGACGATTTCGCTGTCAGCGGCCAACAGCACCAGATACTCACCCTGCGCCTGCTCGCTGGCGGCGTTGTACAACGCCGTCTCGCCGAGCGGCTGATCGGCACGCAGCACATTGACTTTAGGGTTACGCAGCGTGCCCAGCCAGTCATTGACCTCGGCCGACTGATTCGGATTCGCTGCAATCAGCACTTCATAGCGGCTGTAACGGGTTCTGAGCAACACGCCTTCCAGGCAGCGACGCAGTGCCGGCAGGTCATCGATGGCCGGCACAATGATCGACACCAGCGGCTGTTCGGCGTGACGGTAATCAATCTGATAGGTACCGGGCGTCGCCGAGGTGACCCTGGCCTTGTATCCGCGATTGGTCAGGTGACGCAGCAGCGCCTGACGTTCGTGGGCATTCTCTTCCAGCACCGAGGCCTGGGTGATCAGCAGTGGCTCGTCGAGGTGCGCCAGGCCGCCAATGCCGCCCTGTTCGATGATGCGCAGCAACAGATCCAGCTCCAGTGCCTTGCTGAAGTCCGCTTGATAACCACCGGCTTCGAGCAACACTTCGCGGCGAATCAACCAGTGACGCGCCATCAGCGCTGGAATGCTTTGCAGCAGGTCCAGATTGAAGCCCGGGCGGAAGACGTCGACCAGCGCACCGTTTTCCTTGCGCTGGATTTCATCGGTGGCCACGGCACGCACACCTGTGGCGGACATCAGTTCCAGACTGGCCCGCAACAAGCCGCCAGCGGTGAACTCGTCGCCCGCTTGCGCCAGCAGCAGCCAGTCGCACGGTGACTGTTGGGCGCTCTGATTCAACTTGTCGACATAGTTGCTCTGGGTGACGCGCACGAAGTGCAGGGTGTTTTGCGCGGTGGTCGCTACCGGCGGTTCGCCCGTGGTGAACACCACAATCTTGAACGCTTTGCAGTGCCCCTCGAGCAGACTGTCGAGCGAGACCTGCACCTTGTCGATCTGGTCATCCAGATCCAGCAGGAAAATGCCGAACTGCGGGCCACCGTCATGGGCCGACAGCTGTCGAGTGATCGACTCGACCTGTTGCGCCGACGGCTCACGCGCGGCCAGCCACTGCAGCAGGCGACCGGACTTCATTTTTTCAAAGACTGCCTGATTATCTTCAACCGTCAGCGCTTCAAGCCGAGCGATCCATTCGTGCACCGACTGGGCGGCTTCGTCTTCACCCATGTCATTCAGATGCGCGGCAAGGCGTTTGACGACGGTCCGGTTGAAAGCATTGAGGTCATGCGCCTGCCACAAACGGTCCACCACACTTTCCGGGGTATCGTTGTTGCGTGCCTGCAGCAAGTGCGCCTGACGCGTCCATATGCCTTCAAGTCCTTCCAGTTGCATACGGCCGGCGGGCATGGCGTGCAGCATGAATTCGAACTGCTCCAGACGATCAAAGAACGGCTGGTTGTAAAACGGCATCTCGACGTACTGCAACGGGCCGAAACGACGATCTGGATGCCTGAGGTTCTGGTTCCAAGTGGATTCGAAAATCAGTTCTGCAGTCAGTGCGCGCCCAGTCTTCAAGCTGTCGGCCATGGCCTCGAAACTCTGCAGGACAAACGCCTTGAGCTGTCCGGCGTCGAGCTCTTGAATGGCGGTTGGCAGAGAGGCGAGAAACTCGGCAAAGGCCTCTCGCTCGGCGACCGATTTGCCGTCGGCGTAGGTCAGCGAGTGATACACATCGGTATTGTGCTCGGAGACACCGTAGTTGATCTCACGCACCACATAAGGCATCGGCAGGATCCGCGCCTTGGCACTGGCCAGCAGGTAATAGACGTGACCGATTTCCTGCCATTGGAAATTGGTACCCGGTGGCAACGCCGAATGCCAGTTTTTCATCAGGTCAGTACGGGTCACCGCGTAGAACGGCGGAATGTACTGGCTCATGTAATCGATGACACGATCCTGCGCCCGCTCGGACGAATAGTCTTCCTGGACTTTCTTGTCACGACGGTAGTAGTTCACGCCATGGGCCAGAGACAGGTACATCAGGCAATAGCCGTGGCACATGCCGTAGTCCTGATTCGCCTGCAGGAAGTTCACGGACTCGGCCAGCGAATCGTGCAGGATGAAGTCATCGTCAGCCGCCAGCACCATATACGGCGTGGTCAGCTGCTCCACACCATAAGCCAGTTTGGCCTGCATGCCCCAGTAGGCGAACTGCGGTACATGGTGATAATCGACGGCAGAAAAATCCCCTTCAGGCCGCTCGACCGTCGAGTCGAGCACCATGATCCGGCAGGGCAAGCTGCTGTAATACTTCACCGCCCGACGCAGGAACGCCGGCCGATTGTGAGTAATCAGCACCACGGTCAACAGCTCGTTGAGCGGTAGCGCCAGTTCAGAACTGTACTTGCCTTGCATAACTTCTCTCCACAACCGGCGACTCGCCGAGATAACGCTTTGGTGATGGTGCGAATTAACGAACGCGACGCAGATAGCCGTCCGGCGCCACGGTGATGAGCAGCTTGTTCTGCAACTGCTGGTCGATCTCGAAGTCCTGGTTCTCTTCCAGGTACTTCCACACCGCGGTTTTCGGATTGTCGCCCGGGCCCCATGGACGATCCGGGAAGAAATCGGCCGGCATGTCTTCGACCACGGTGTCCATCACCACGCAGTAGCTGTCGACCGAGACCAGCGGCGCATACAGGCGCAGCTCTTCGAGCACGTGGTCGTGGGTGTGGTTGGAGTCGAGCACCAGAATGACCTTCTTGCCTTTGGCCGCAGCCTGCACCTGAGCGGCGATGGCCGGGTCGATGCTCGAACCTTCGATCATCTTGATGCGCTTGGCCATCGGGTGGCTTTCGATCGCTTCACGGTTGTGCGGGCGGATGTCGAGGTCGATGCCCAGCACTTCACCGTGACCTTGCAGTTCCAGCAATGAGGCGTAGTAGATGATCGAACCGCCGTGGGCGATGCCGCACTCGATGACCAGATCCGGCTTGACCTGCCAGATGATCTCCTGCATCGCCATCATGTCCTGCGGCAGCTGGATGATCGGGCGGCCCATCCACGAGAAGTGGTAGCTGTATTTGTGCTTGGCCGATTCGTTGAAGAAATCACGGGCCAGGCCAGTGAGTTTCTGGTCGTCACCCTGCTGGGCGATCTGCTCGCGGCATTCGGCTTCGAAGGCTTGGTTGATGCTGTTGTCGGTCATGTTCAAAGTCTCAATGGTCACTGGAACGAAGCGCTATCGACGGCGTGATAGACGTAGCGTCCACCGGTCATCCGCTTGATTTCTTCGAGGTAATTGGAGTTCATCACAAACAGGTGGGCGCCTTCGGGCAGCGCATCCATCGCCTCTTGCGGCGAGGACACTCGCGCGCCGCTCAGCGGCAGATAACGCCCCTGTTTGGCCGGGTTGATATCCACCACACGATCCACCGCGACACCCGCGCGTTGCAGGAACAGCGAATAGATCACGCCTTTGGACGATGCGCCCCAGATCGCCGAACCCTGCTCGGGTGCGGACTGAATGATCTGCACCGCGCGCTCAAGGCTGGCGGTGAAACCGTCCGGTAGCGTCAGGCGTGGCACCGGTTGCTCCGGGGTCAGGCGCAACGTCGACAGATCGGCGACGATGTACAGGTACTGGCCACCGAACAGATGACCGGCCTCGTGCACGGTGCCGAACATCCGGCGCAGGTCATCGAGGCGGAAATAATTGACGTGCTCGTAGAACAGGTCGAACCAGGCCTTGTGCTCGAGGATCCAGTCGAAGCACGGCACCTCGATGTAAATCTGCCCGCCCTGGTTGGCTTCGGCGATCACCGCCAGAAAGCTCACCGGGTCTTCGATGTGTTCCAGCACATGGCGCAGGACAATGGCGTCAGCTGCCAGGCCAAGACCACGGGTGAACGGCGCCTTGATCACGTCGGCGTTTTCGCCTTCGTAGGCCGGGTCGATCCCGGTGATCGAATAACCGAGGCCCTTGAGCAACTCAAGGAAGTAACCCTTGCCGCAGCCGACTTCGATCAGCTCCTGGCCCTTGAAGTGTTTGGCGATGATGCCTTCGACGTCGCTCAGGTGCTTCTGGAACTGGCCCGAATGGGCCTGCTCGTTCTGATAGTCAGCGTCATAGCTGAGCTTGTCGGCATCGAACGCGGCGTTGAAGATCAGGCCGCTGCGCTCGTCCTGCACCAGCAGCATGTCGGCGCTGGCCGAAGCCTTTGCCGACTCCGGGTCGGCGAAGGTGCGGTTCTGCAACACCGGCAGGTCGGTGACCCGATACAACTCGTGCCTCATTGCGGCTCTCCCAGTAGCTGTTGCAAACGCTCGGTCACGGCCCAGAACGCCATCGGTTCATGGGTCGGATAAGGGTAATGGCCGAGGTTCAGATTCAGTGCCGCACCGCGCTCGCGCAGCCGTTGTTCAACCAGTGCGCGCACCGATACCGGTTGGCCACTGGCGCAATTGATCACGCCGTTGAAATCGCGCTGATGGACGATCGTGGCGAGGTAATCGGCGGCGCTGGCGATCGGCAAAAAGTCGCGCAGTTGCTCGCCGCCAGACATGTTGAACGACGCCTCCCCGGCATCGATCGCCCGGTCCAGCGCTGCCAGCAGACTGTTGGGGTTCTGCCCTTCGCCATGCAGATAGAACAGACGCGCCCACTGCAAGGTGAACGGTTTTTCCTGCTGCAGATTTTGCAAAAACAGCTGCAGCGTGTGTTTGGCCAGACCGTAAGGATTGCTCGGCTGCGGCTCGACACTTTCGTCGAGCGGGCCGCTTTGCATGCCGTACTCGAAGCAGGTGCCGGTCACCAATACTTGCGCCACACCCGCCTCGACCGCGCCTTTGATAAAGCGGTAGTCGGCCATCAGGTTGTGCTCGAAATGAAACAGCGCCCGATAGTTCGGCAACCCCGGCCAGGCCAGGTGCGCGAGGACGTCGATACCGTCGGTGAGCGCCGCAATGTCCAGATCCGCCGCGTGAATATCCGCCGCAACGAATTCGACGTCGCTGATCCACGGCATGCTCGCCGCAGTCTCGATATTACGCGCCACCGCACGTACCGCGCAGCCACGGGCGAGCAACGCCGCGACCAGATGCCGGCCGACGAAGCCCGTGGCCCCGGTGACCAGGACGTTCACAGGACTTTCATCTCAGGCACGGCGATTACGAAGCGCCCGTCCCACTGGCGCACCTGCGCCAGTTGCTGACTGACTTCGTGCAACAGGTTCCACGGCAGCACCAGCACGTAGTCCGGTTTTTCGATGTCGATCTGCGCCGGCGCGACAATCGGGATCCGACTGCCCGGCAAAAACTTGCCCTGCTTGTGCGGGTTGGCATCGGCCACCCACGCCAGCAGATCCGGTTTGACCCCGGCGTAGTTGAGCAAGGTGTTGCCCTTGGCCGCCGCGCCGTAACCGACCACCCGCTTGCCGTCGGCCTTGGCCTGCAACAGAAAGCGCAGCAGTTCATGCTTGATGCGTTCGGCAGCCGGCGCGAGGGTCGCGTAGTACTCAGGGGTTTTCACCCCGGCATCCAGCTCGGCCTGCAACTGTTGCTGCACCGCCGGCTGCACAGCACGACGCTCTCCGTCCTGGCGCTGCACGAACACCCGCAGCGAACCGCCGTGAGTGCTCAACTGACTGACGTCGAACACTTCCAGACCATTGCGCTCGCACAAGGTCTGCACGGCGGTCAGCGACAGGTAGGAATAGTGCTCGTGGTACAGCGTGTCGAACTGCGCGCCAGCCATCAGCGTCAGCAGTTGCGGAAATTCGAAAGTGGCGACGCCGGTCGGCTTGAGCAGCGTGGCGAAACCACCAAGGAAATCATTGATGTCCGGCACATGCGCGAGCACGTTGTTGGCGGCCATCAGGTCGGCGCCCCAGCCTTCGCTGTGGAGCTGCGCAGCGCTGTCGCGACCGAAGAACACTTCACGAATCTGCAGACCCTTTTCCCGCGCCGCTTGCGCGGTGCTGCGGGTCGGCTCGACACCCAGACACGGAATGCCGCGAGCAGCGACGTACTGCAGCAGGTAACCGTCGTTGGCGGCGATTTCGACCACACGACTGTCGGCGCTCAGAGCAAAGCGCTCGACCATCTCGGCGACATAACGCTCGGCGTGGGCCAGCCAGGTGCTGGAGAACGAACTGAAATAGGCATACTCGGCGTCGAACAGGCTGTCGGCGCGGGTGTAGTCCTCGGTCTGCACCAGCCAGCACTGCTGGCACACGGCGACCTTGAGCGGCACCCACTGTTCGGCCTGCTCCAGGCGCTCGGCATGCACGTAGGCGTTGGACGGTGGCGAGGTGCCGAGGTCAATCAGCGGCAGGCTCAGCGGTGCGGCGCACCCACGGCAGTTCATAGACGCACTCCGGCAAAGTGTTGATCGAGCGCAGGATGGCTGGAATCACGCGCTGACAAATTATTGACAGGCAACGGCCAGGCGATCGCCAGCCGTGGATCGTTCACCGACAAGCCGCCCTCATGCTCCGGCGCGTAATCGGCGCTGTGCAGATAAAGCAGTTCGGCGTCATCGGTCAGGGTCTGGAAACCGTGGGCGAACCCGGCCGGAATCAACAGGCTGCGACCGTCGCCAGCCTTGAGGTGCTCGGCGTGCCAGTGCAGAAAGGTCTCGGAGTCAGGACGCAGATCCACCGCCACGTCCCACACTTCACCGCGCAGGCAGGTGATCAGCTTGGCTTCCGGCGCATTGGCATTCTGGTAATGCAGACCGCGCACGCTGCCCTTTTCACGGGTGCAGGAATGGTTGATCTGGCGGATGTGAAATTCGCTGCCGAACGCGCTCAGGCTGCCTTCGCAAAACAGCCGGGCGAAATGCCCGCGCTGATCTTCGAAGCGTCTGTGCTGGACGCTGAACAGCCCGGCCAGCGGCAACGGTTTCAAGGAAAACTCGCTCACAGCGCGCCTCGGTACAGGTTCAGTTGGCCGAGAGTGACGTTGCGCATGTCATCGCCGTTCTGCCACGCCAGATGCCAGTCGAGGGTCTGGGTCAGGCATTGCTGCAAGGTCCAGCGTGGCTGCCAGCCCAACACCTGACGGGCGCGACTGCTGTCCAGACGCAACAGACCAGCCTCGTGCAGTTCGCTTTTTTCGATGCGCAGACCGCGTGCCTGTGGCCAGCGACTGGCGAGCAGTTCGACCACTTCGCCGACGCTGCACATGTCCGCCTCGCCCGGACCGAAGTTCCACGCCCCGGCGTATTCCGGGCCTTGTTCGTAGAGGCCGGCAGCCAGTTGCAGGTAACCAGCCAGCGGTTCCAGCGCGTGCTGCCACGGGCGCACCGCTTGCGGATAACGCAGGGTCACCGGCTCGTCGGCAGTCCAGGCTTTGAGCACATCGGGAATCAGACGCTCCGGGGCGAAGTCACCGCCACCCAGGACGTTGCCGGCGCGCGCGGTGGCCAGGGCCAGACTGTGTTCGGCATACTTGTCAGCCGGGAAAAACGACGCGGCGTAAGACTGCGCCAACAGTTCGCAGCAAGCCTTGCTGCTGCTGTAGGGATCGTGGCCACCGAGGGCTTCGTCTTCGCGGTACGGCCACAGCCATTCCTTGTTGGCGTAAACCTTGTCGGTGGTCACCAGCACGCAGGCGCGCACGCAACCGACCTGACGGATCGCTTCGAGCAGGTTCAGCGTGCCCATGACGTTGCTGGAGTAAGTGCCCAGCGGATCGCGATAGCCTTCACGCACCAGCGGCTGCGCAGCCAGATGCAGGACGATCTCCGGCTCGGTGTCGGCGATGATCTCCAGCAACGCGCCGAGATCACGCAGATCGCCACGTTGATCGTTGATCCCTTCGTGAACCCGCGCCAGTTCATACAGGCTCGGTTCGGTCGACGGATCCAGCGAAAAACCGCTGACTTGCGCACCGAGGCTTTGCAGCCACAGGGTCAGCCAGCTGCCTTTGAAACCGGTGTGGCCGGTAATCAGTACGCGTTTGCCGCGCCAGAAATCCGCACTCAGGCCCATTGCTTCCATGGGGCCTCCCCGCTCTGCCACAGCGCTTCGAGGTGGTTCTTGTCGCGCAGGGTGTCCATCGGATGCCAGAAGCCTTCGTGTTCGAAGGCGTTCAACTGTTCTTCCTCTGCCAGACGCGCCAGCGGCTCGGCTTCCCAGGTGGTTTCATCGCCAGCGATGTAGGACAGGACTTTGGGCGACAGCACGAAAAAGCCACCGTTGATCCAGCCACCGTCGCCACGCGGTTTTTCGGTGAAACCGAGCACCTGATCGCCCTGGCGCTCAAGGGCACCGTAACGTCCCGGCGGCTGCACCGCGGTGACGGTGGCCAGGCGACCGTGGGCTTTGTGGTAATCGACGAGTTGAGCAATGTTGATGTCGGAAACGCCGTCGCCGTAGGTGAAGCAGAACGCCTCTTCATCCTTGAGGTAACGGCCGGCACGCAGCAGACGGCCACCGGTCATGGTTTCCTCGCCGGTGTCGATCAGGGTGACGCTCCACGGCTCGCTGTAGTTCTGGTGCACGTCCATGCGGTTATTGCGCATGTCGAACGTGACGTCGGAGGTGTGCAGGAAGTAGTTGGCGAAGAAGTCTTTGATCGCATAGCCCTTGTAGCCAAGGCAAATCACGAAGTCGTGGATCCCGTGAGCGGAATACTGCTTCATGATGTGCCAGAGAATTGGCTTGCCGCCGATCTCGATCATGGGCTTGGGCTTGAGGTGCGACTCTTCACTGATGCGCGTGCCGAGGCCACCCGCCAAAATAACTGCCTTCATCGTCTCCCCTCTCGTTCGTCACCGGGCTGCGCATGGCTTTGTTGAGCGATGCGGGCCGTCTGGCTAACCCTTTTGCCGCCTGCGGCGCCGCTGCGATGACCGCGAGCGCTCGTTTTATGGCGATTTGAGGGGGACTTGCAGGAAACGCGCCAGCTCCGCGAGCGCTGCGTCGGGTGCGCCGTAAGGCATGAAAAAAGGGATGAATCCAGCAGCGGATTCATCCCTTTCATTGCGGTGCATCAACAGATCGAGTGATCAGCCGAACATGGCGAACCCATCAACCGTCGCCGGCAGGTCGTAGACCTGGCCGTCGGCAGTCTGCAGGTGCTCGATGTTGTTGAACCCGGCGTACCATCCCGCCAGTTTCACGCCGTTGTCCGGCACACCGCTGCTGCCGTCGTTGGCGCTGTGCAGGTAGGCGTCATCGCCGATGCGGGTGACGTTCAACTGGCTGGCGTTGGTGATGGTGTTGAGGATCAGGGTGTCGTTGAGATCCCAGCCCTCGTCCTGAATCGATACCAGCCCGGTGCTGTTCACGATGTAGATATCGTCACCCATACCGCCCAGTGCGGTGCCGCCAGTACCGGACTGCCCCGGAAGATTGAGATTCAGCACGTCGTTGCCGCTGCCACCTGACAACAGATAACTGTTGCCGGTGCCGGTGAGCACGTCATGACCGTCATCACCAAGGGCACTGCCGTTGTGGACCGTGATGGTGTCATTGCCTCCGTCGCCGTGGGCCACTGTACCCAGGTCATTCACAGCGCTGACGATGACGTCATCACCCGAACCGCCAGACAGTGTGTCCGCCTGCGCGACATCACCGTCGAGACCGGACTTCAGTCCGCCGTAAAGGTGATCGTTGCCATCGTTGCCATTGATCACATCGTCGCCGTTGCCACCTTCCAGGATCGCGTCCTCGCGGCCGGCATCCATCACATCGTTGAAACGACTGCCTTGCAGACCTTCGACGTCGTAATACATATCCCCTTCGGCCGTACCGTTCTGGCCAATCCTCCACAGGTTGACCACCACACCCGTATCGCTGTCGTCATAGCTGACGATATCCGTTCCCGCGCCGCCGACGAACACATCCCGTCCGGCGCCACCGTAGAACAGGTCATCGCCGCTGCCGCCGAAGATGTAGTTGTCGGAATCATTGCCATAACCGGTGAAATCGGCTGTACCGGTGTAGGTCATTTTCTCGATGAACGGGTCCATCTTCATGACCGACAGGCTGGTGTACAGCTCGTCAAACCCCATGCCTGAGTCTGTCTCGACGATGGTCACACCCTCGCTGTTGATCGTATAGACGTCACTGCCCCAGCCACCTTCGAAGGTCACGCCGCCCGAGTTAGCAGTGAAGTGATCGTCCAGGTTAGTCCCGACAACCTTTTCCACATTGATCAAGGTGTCGCCCTCGGCGTAGCCGCCAGAACCGAAGCCCTCGCCATCACGAAACTCGATGCTGACCGCATCGTTGGAACGGCTGTAATCGACGGCGTCAAAGCCATCGGCACCGTCCATGACCATTGGGCTTGCGCCGGCGAAGATCACATCGTTGAAATTCGAACCCCGCACGGCCTCGATGCTCGAGTAGGTATCGCCGAATGCAATGCCGGTGGCGCCCCACATGCTCGAGAGCTCGATACTGACGCCTTCAAGGCTGTCGGTATAGCTGACTGTGTCGAAGCCCTCGCCGCCAATGAACTGATCGCCACCGTCGCCACCCCACAGCACGTCATTGCCTGCACCGGCGACAATCACGTTCGCCTCGGCATTGCCGTAGCCCTTGAAGTCGCCGGTGCCGGTGAAGATCATTTTGTCCAGGAACGGATCCATCCTCTGGGTGTTGACGCTGGTGCGCAGCTCGTCGTAACCGCCGCGTTCCGCTTCGACGATGGTCACACCTTCGCTACCGACGATGTACACGTCATCGCCGTTATCACCTTCCAGCGTGATACCGCTGACCGAACTGACCAAGGTGTCATTGTCAAAGCTGCCGATGACTTTTTCGATGCCGACCAGGGTATCGACGGAGCCGTCCGCCTTGGTGACAGTGGCCAGCCCCTCTCGGAAATCGACGCTGACGCCGTTCGGCATCATCTGATAACTCACTGAATCGAACCCCTCCCCGCCATCCAGCAGATCGGACCCCGTGGTACCCCAGATCTGATCATCCGACTCCAGTCCGTAGAGTTCGTCATTGCCTTCATTGCCGCCCATGACATCGGCTTCACTCGTTCCATAAATCACTGACATTTGCTTCTTCCTTGCTTGGTTGAAACCAGGTTGGTCCTTCAGCTGCCAAGCGCACACCTGCGGCCGCATTGCGATTGCAGGTGTGCGATTCAGTGGTCAGCCAAACATCGCGAATGCATCACTGTTGGCCGGCAGATTGATGGTCTGATTATCGGCCGTCACGATCTGCTCGATAGTGTCGGAACCGGCAAACCAATCCTTCAGGCGCACGCCCTCATCCGGCGTCTGTCCGGCTGAAACGCTGTAACGGTGCAGGTAGAGGTCGTCACCGACACGGTCGACTTGCAGTTCCGAAGCGCGAATGTACGACAGCACAATCTTGTCGCCACGGCTGGTACCGTCGTCCTGAATGTTGACCAATGCCGAAGTGTCGATGGTGTAGATATCGTCACCTTCACCACCGAAGGCCGAACCGACGGACTGCAATACCAGATTATCCTTGCCCACGCCGCCAAACAGCGAGAAGCCCAGGCCGGTACCGATCAGCTTGTCATTGCCTTCACCACCATCAGCGATGCCATGAGTTACGGTGATGGTGTCATCGCCCGCTTCGCCATACGCACGGCTGCCAGTGTCGTTGGATGCGGTGAGAATCGTGTCGTTGTCATTGCCGCCATAGAGCGCATCAGCCTCAGCCCCTGCATTGGGTGCCGAACTGGCTAACGGCCCGGCCAGGGAAACCAGGCCTCCATAAATGAAGTCGGCCCCGTCGCCGCCATAAATCACGTCGTTGCCTGTGCTGCCCTCAAGAAAATCGACTGCCGAACTTCCGGTCAGCGTATCGTCGAATTGGCTGCCGATCACTCGCTCGATATTGAGCAGCACATCACCTTGAGCATCGGCGCCTTCGTTGACGTTGGTCTGCAGATTGATGTTCACAGCGGCCTTGCTGTTGATGTACCAGGCAGTGTCATGCCCTTCACGCCCATCGATCAGGTCCGCACCGGAGCCACCAATGAAGTTGTCACCGAATGCGGTTCCGGACAGGGTGTCGTTGAAGCTGCTGCCCTGGAAAAACTCGATTCCGGTGTAGGTATCGCCGGCCGCGTCACCCGCATTGACCTTAGTTTTCAAATCAATGGTCACGGCGCTGTCGGATTGTTCATAGCTGACCATGTCCGCACCCACTAACCCGTCAAAAGCCATGGCCGCGCCGTCGGCGATGAAAATGTCACCGGCTATCGTGCCGGTCAAAGCTTCGATACTGGTGTAGGTATCCCCTGCTGCAATCCCTGTGTGAACCCCGGTTTTCAGGTTGATGGTGACGCCAATAGTCGTGTCGCCGTAGCCGACAGTGTCAAAACCGGCACCACCGATGAACCGGTCGGCACCCGCGCCGCCATACAGGATGTCGTTGCCATTGCCCCCTGTAATGATGTTGTCGATGGCGTTGCCCCAACCGGTGAATGACCCGGTGCCGGTATAGGTCAGACGCTCGACGTTGGCGCCCAGGTAGATCTGGCCGAAGTTGCTGCGTACTTCATCGTTACCGCCACCCGCCTGTTCGATGACCGTGCCGCCACTGCCGTTGAGAACGTAGACATCATCCCCCGCTCCCCCCTCGAACGTCGCAGTGGCCGAATCGAGATTGAAGGTGTCGTTGAACGCCGTGCCGATCACCTTTTCAATGCCGCTCAGGGTGTCACCCTGAGCGTCGCCGCCAATGCCCGCGAGACCGACAGCATTAGCTCGGATATCGACATTGATCGCCTCGACAGACGTCGAGTAATCCACCACGTCAGCCGTTCCCGCACCGCCGTCAAATGCAAACACCCGACTGTCGGCGATGAAGGTATCGTTGAAGCCCGAGCCGAGGATTCGCTCAATGCCGGTGTAGGTATCGCCCGCTGCGATGCCGCTGTTGACACCGGTTTTCAAATTGATGCTGACGCCAACAGTACTGTCGCCGTAGCTGGCGGTATCTATGCCGGCGCCACCAATAAATTGATCGGCACCTGCGCCGCCATACAACAGGTCATTGCCGGCACCACCGGTAATAATGTTGTCGCTGGCATTGCCCCAGCCGATGAATGAAGCGTTGCCGGTATAGGTCAGACGCTCGACGTTGGCGCCCAGGTAGATCTGGCCGAAGTTGCTGCGTACTTCATCGTTACCGCCACCCGCCTGTTCGATGACCGTGCCGCCACTGCCGTTGAGAACGTAGACATCATCCCCCGCTCCCCCCTCGAACGTCGCAGTGGCCGAATCGAGATTGAAGGTGTCGTTGAACGCCGTGCCGATCACCTTTTCAATGCCGCTCAGGGTGTCACCCTGAGCGTCGCCGCCAATGCCCGCGAGACCGACAGCATTAGCTCGGATATCGACATTGATCGCCTCGACAGACGTCGAGTAATCCACCACGTCAGCCGTTCCCGCACCGCCGTCAAATGCAAACACCCGACTGTCGGCGATGAAGGTATCGTTGAAGCCCGAGCCGAGGATTCGCTCAATGCCGGTGTAGGTATCGCCCGCCGCGATGCCACTGTTGACCCCGGTCTTGAAATTCAAGGTGACACCGACAGTGCTGTCGGCATAGCCAGCCGTGTCGATACCCCCACCACCGATGAACTGGTCGGCACCCGCGCCGCCATACAGGGTGTCATTGCCAATGCCCCCCGTAATGACGTTGTCGCTGGCGTTGCCCCAACCGGTGAATGCCGCGTTACCGGTATAGGTCAGGCGCTCGACGTTGGCGCTCAGGTAAATCTGGGCGAAGTTGCTGCGTACTTCATCGTTACCGCCACCCGTCTGTTCGATGACCGTGCCGCCACTGCCGTTGAGAACGTAGACATCATCCCCCGCTCCCCCCTCGAACGTCGCAGTGGCCGAATCGAGATTGAAGGTGTCGTTGAACGCCGTGCCGATCACCTTTTCAATGCCGCTCAGGGTGTCACCCTGAGCGTCGCCGCCAATGCCCGCGAGACCGACAGCATTAGCTCGGATATCGACATTGATCGCCTCGACAGACGTCGAGTAATCCACCACGTCAGCCGTTCCCGCACCGCCGTCAAAGGCAAATACCCGGCTATCGGCGACGAATGTATCGTTGCCGTTCGAGCCGAGGATTCGTTCAATGCCGGTGTAGGTATCCCCCGCCGCGATCCCGGAATTGACGCCGGTTTTCAGGTTGATGCTGACACCGACAGTGCTATCGGTATAGCCGACCGTGTCGATACCGGCACCACCGATAAACTGATCAGCACCCGCGCCGCCATACAGGAAGTCGTTGCCAACGCCTCCTGTAATGACGTTGTCGCTGGCATTGCCCCAACCGGTGAATGAACCGGTTCCGGTATAGGTCAGACGCTCGACGTTGGCGCTCAGGTAAATCTGGGCGAAGTTGCTGCGTACTTCATCGTTACCGCCACTCGACTGTTCGATAACCGTGCCGCCACTGCCGTTGAGAACGTAGACATCATCCCCCGCTCCGCCCTCGAACGTCGCGGTGGCCGTATCGAGATTGAAGGTGTCGTTGAACGCCGTGCCGATCACCTTTTCAATGCCGCTCAGGGTGTCACCCTGAGCGTCGCCGCCGATGCCCGCAAGACCGACAGCATTAGAGCGGATGTCGACGTTGATCCCATCAGCCGATGTGGAATAGTCCACCGTATCAGTCCCGGTACCGCCATCGATCTTGTCTGCTCCGGCACTTCCCCTGATCAGATCATTGCCGGCCAGGCCATTGATTTCATCATCCCCACTGGTACCGGTCAGCGTATCCGCGCCGTTTGTTCCGTTTATAACTGCCATTACTTCTTCCTTGCCTTGTTATGAACCGGCCCCTGCTTGCGTGGCGATCATCCCCCGCCAAGCACATTGATAAATCGAGAATACGTTGATATCGACAGGGAAAAACCAAAGCTTTAATCCGCGCGCAAATCCGTCGGCATTTAACGCAGACACGCATTTCACGGACAAAAAAAAGCGACCTTCAGGTCGCCTTTTTCCGGTAGCCGAACGCAGATCAATCCGCCAGCCAGCCATACTCCCAATACCGCAGGTTATCGCCACGCAACACGTAGTCACGCAGCACCACCTCACGCAATTCATCACCCATGCGGTAACTGGCATCCGGATCGGCCAGGTGCATGCGGATCGCTTGTAGCCACTCGTCCGTGCTGTTGGTCTTGATCCGGGTACATGGCAGATAACCACGGTAGGCCTCGGTGTCGGTGCAGATCACCGGATAGCCGCAGGCACCGTACTCCAGCAGCCGCAAGTTGCTTTTGCAGTCATTGAAGACGTGGAATTCCAGCGGCGCGAGGGCCAGGTCCAGGTTCAGGCTGGCCAGCTTCGCCGGGTAGACCTCCAGATCGATCACGCCATGGAACTCATGCATGTACGGCAGCAGATCGTCCGGGCACATGCCGAAGAAAACCCAGTCGACTTCGTTGGCCAATTCGCGCACCACATCGGCGATCACCGCCAGATCACCGTGGTGACTGGTCCCGCCGCCCCAACCGACCCGTGGTTTCTTCGAGGTGCGGCGTTGACTGCGCAAGTGGCTCCACAAGTCCTTGGACAGCATGTTCGGTACGACACGAATGTCGTGGTGCATGTCGGACAGCACGTTAGCCAGGGGCTGGGTCGATACGACCACACGATCACACAGACCGATGGCTCGTCGCACCATACGCTCCATGTCCTGCTTGCTCGGCATGTTGCGGATGTGCGCATTGCGATGGGGAACGTCGATGACGTAGTCATCGAGCTCGAAGATGCGCCGCGCATTGAAGTATTTTTTCAGAGGCGGGATTTCATCGATGGCGTGTTCCGAATAGCGCCCTTGCAGCACGATCACATCAGGCGACTGGCGCTCGATATCAATGATCGACGGCAAACCGTAGCAAATGCGCCCCTCGACTCTGTTAGCCGCCTGCAACTCGATCATCGGCTGACTCATGCGGTAATGGCCGATGGCCGAGGCGTTGATCGGCACCACCAGCACATTCGGCAACTGCGCTTTGGAAAAGGCACTCCAACCGGTTCGCAGGCCAGGCTCAAGACTGAAGTTGGTGGCACCGACACCCTGCAGAGTCAGGTTAATGTTGTAGGCCGGATCGCGGGCGATGGTTGGCAACCAGCGCTGGTAGAAGGTTTCCCTTTCCTCGGCGAACAGCGCTTCGTCTTCAGTCGTCGCCGCGGCGCTCGGGCGTGCGCCCACTGCGAGCATGGCGTGGGGATTCAATACCACCAGGTAGCCTTCGCGGCCGACCCGCAAACACAGATCCACGACGTTCAACGTCTGCTTCAGATCCTGTTCGTCGAGCCCACCGGCAACCTCGAAGACCGACTTGCGAATCATCAGGCAATCGCCGCCAACCGCGCTCAGGTCATGCACCGCTTGCAGGCGGAACATGTACCCGTCCGACTGCACGGGCTGGCCATAGAACGGCAGACCGACCGGGCCGTTCAAACCGAGAATCAGCCCCGCGTGCAGCACACCACCGTCCGGGTTGAACAGCTTCGCACCGACTACGCCGACTTCCGGGCGTTGCGCATGATTGAGCAGTTCGTCGAGCCAGTCGGCCTGAGTGATCACCGCAAAAGCATTGAGCAGCAACACATACTCGCCACGCGCATGGCTGACCGCAAAGTTGTGCGCGGCCGCCGCATTACCCTTTTGCGGATAGCTCAGCACACGAATTCGCTCGCTGCCCAGTTGCGCCATGCCGTCCAGCCACACCCGCGCCTCGGCGCTTTCGCTGCCGTTGTCGACCAACAGTAATTCGTACTCGGTGTAAGCGGTCTTTTCCAGCAGCGTTTCAACACAGCGCTGCAGTGCAGCCGTCTGGTCTTGAGTGACAATCACCACCGACACCAGCGGTCGTCGCGCATGCTGATAATCCACGCGGTTGAGCAGTTCGCTGCCGCCACGGCGGATGTCATGGGCAATCCCCAGGCGTTGCAGATGCGCTTCGAGAATCCGCGGGCTTTGCGCCACGACACCGGGCTCGGTCAGCCACTGGGAGAGATCGAATTTGGACTCGAGCAACACTTCGGCGATGTGTCCCACGACGTGCAAGCCGTCGTTCTCGACCATCCGCCACAGCGCATCATGCGGTGCCAGTTCGGCAAACGTCGGCGCAAAGCCGCCGAGCGCCAGAAATCGCTCGCGCTTGAATGCCAGGGCGCGCCCGACATAGGGATAACTGCGCATCAGGTCGAGGTTGAAATCCGGTTTGAACGCAGGCTCTGCCGACTCGCCGCTGCGCAGGCTGCCTTCGTCGCTGTACAGACATGTCAGGGTTGGGGTGTGCGCGATCCGGTCGGCCATGACCAGCAACGCCGGCGCCACCAGGCGATCGCCTGGCTGCAACAGATAGAACCAGTCGGCCCCTTCGAGCTGCGGCAGCAACGTATTAATCTGCTCCAGCCCGTCATCCTGCAACGGCATGTGGAACACGCGCCCATCAAGGCGCGCCTCGGCACACGAAACGGACAGGACCAGGATCAGCTCTGGCGGATAATCCTGCGCGGCGAGCGCCTCCAATGTGCGCTCCAGGCCATCGCGACTGCCCTGCCCGTCAATGATGATCGGCACGATGCGCGGCTGGCAGGGCCAACTGGCAAGCGTTTCCGGCAACCAGTGGCGTTGCTGCTCGGTGAGCACCCGACATGCCAGCCACTGCGCGTACAGTTCGCCGAAGCTGAAGCTGTTGACGCCGACTCCCCACTCCTGACGGCTCTGCTTGGTACCCAGGGTTCGACTCAGGGGCAACTCTTGCCAGACCCGGGGCAACTCATCAGCGCGGGACAACGGAACATAACGCACCCATCCCGGCGCAGGCGCCGATTCACCGCTGCGCGCCTTGAGCATTTGCGAAATCCACTCGCGCTCGACTTGCGCAGCATCCTTCATCGGTTGCTGTGCACTCAGACGCTCCGGGTAGAGGCGTTCGGCACTGAGTACGCTGTTGGACACCGCCAGATTGCCGCGCCGCAGCAGGCAGACATACAGGGCAAAATCCAGCGTTGCGACGAAGCAGGCGCCGTCCTCGGTCAATGCCGGCAACAGCTCGACGACGTCGGCACGACGCATCAGCGCATTGCTGAAGCCACCGAGCACGTTGACCGGGAATTTTTCAAAGATGCCCAGTACGTCGTCGCCCTTGAGCAAGCCACTGACTGGCGACAACGGCGTGTTTTCGATGCGCGCCGGCAGAATGATGTCGTTTGCGTCCCAGAGCAGCCGTTGCGCCACCACCAGGCTGACTTCTGCACGCTGCATTTCATGGGCCTGCTGCTCGATGCACGCGGAATAGAGCAGATCGTCATCGCACAGAAACTTGATGTACTCGCCCTGCGCCTGCTCGAGACAAGCCTTGAGGTTGTCGACCAGCCCCAACGTTCGTGGATTGCGCACGTAACGCACGGCGACGCCGGACTGCTCAACTACCGCCGCAACGATGGCTTCAATCTCGCTGCCGCGGCTGTCGTCGCAAACGATGATTTCGAGTTGGCCATAAGTCTGGCTCACCGCACTGTTCAAGGTCCGCTCGAAGAAGCGCGGATTGAAGGCGGGAATGACCAGACTGACGAGAGGAAGTGGATTCACGGCGGGCTCACAGGCGGTACGAGCCCGCTCGGTAAAGCGAGCCCATGAAACCGCAAAAAAACATTAACTGAAGGACGAGACAAACGGGCGCCTGCGCGCCCGTCCAATGTCAGATCTTGTTGAACAGACCCAACTGACTGATCTTGCTGAACGCCAGTTGCGAGGCTTGCAGCATGGTCTGCTGCAACGTCAGGCGGGTCATCACCTCGGCCGGATCCGAATCACGGATCGAACCCTGGGTCGTGGTGTTGGCCTGGATCAGGCTCTGGTTGGTGGTGTCCTGGTCATCCAGCGACTGACCGCGCGCACCGATCGAGGTCACCGCAGCGCCAATCTGGTTGGACGCGCTGTCGATGTTGCCCAGCGCCGCCTCCATGGCCCCCTGGAATTTCTGTTTGACCACCGGATCACCGTCGACCGGCAGGTTCAGCGCCGTGACCATCTGGCCCAGGGTGTCGAGCACGTTCTGGGTCTGGTGGTTGTTGGACTGGATCGAGAATTGATCGCCCGCGCCCGGCGTACCGCCAATGGCGAAGGTCACACCGGCGGCCGTGGCGTTGCTGCCGACCATGGTGCCCGACGACACCGGTTTGCTGTCAGCGGTCACAGGGGCCGCGTACAGGTCGAAATCGGTGGCGCTGGTGAACTTCAGCACCGCGCCGCCGCCCGACGGGAAGGCCGCGCTGTACGCCGCCTGGTTGGTCACGCTGGAGCCGGTGATGACCGCCGTCGACGGGTTGCCCGGGCTGCGCGCGGTAGTGAACGAATCAGGCGTGGCCGACAGCTGGAAGCTGTGACCGGCGATGACCGCATCCGGGTTGGTGTCGCCGGCCTTGAGGTTGATGTTCAACTTCATGTCGACGCCACGGAAGCTGACGGTCTGGTTGGCACCATTGCTGTTGCTGATCAGGCCGTTCTGGCTGGCCTCGGACGTCACGTCGTTGCCCAGGGCATCGGTGATTTTCAACTGCGTGCTGCTGATGAAATCCACGGTGTATGGCTGGCCCGCCGTGAACTTGGCGTTGTAGGTCGCTGCGGTGCCGACCGTACCGTTGGACAGCACCACACGACCGTCATCCAGCGCCGGAGCGGTCATGGTGGTCTGGGTGCGGCTGGTGTTGATGGTCTGCTGGAAGGCGTCCCAACCGGTGGTATTGGTCGCGACCGACATACCGTCGCCAATGCCCAGGTTGATCTGGGTCTGGTCACCGTTATAGGTGTAGGTGCCGTCGACGTTTTGCGAGTACGGCGCGGTATCGGTCTTGGAACCGGAGAACAGGTAGTTGCCGTTGGCATCCTTGGAGTTCATCAGGCCCAGCACTTGTTGCTGGATCTGGCTCAGTTCCGCCGCGTACGCCTTGCGGTTGTCGTCGGTGGCGATACCGTTGTTGGCGGCCAGGCCGATTTCCTTGGCGCGCTGCAGAGCCGTGGTGATGGAGTTCAACGTCGACTCCTGCACGGTCAGCGAGCTCTTGGTGGTGTCGATGTTGCCCTGATACTGGTCGAGCATCGCACTTTGCTGACCCAGCTTGAGCAGGCGACCGGCGCCGATCGGATCGTCGGCAGCGGTGTTGATGCGCTGCAGGCTGCTCGCTTCGTTGGCGGTCGCGACCGTCTTGCTGTAGTTGCGCTGATATTGAGCAGCTTGCGTCGCGTAATACTGGGCGGTGGAAATGCGCATGAATTACGACTCCTTAAAGACTGTTGATCAGCGTGGCGAAGGTTTCCTGCGCAGCTTTGATGATCTGCGAAGACGCTGTGTAGTACTGCTGATACTTGACCAGGTTGCCGGTCTCTTCATCGAGGTTGACCTGGGACAGCGAATCACGCGCGCCCTTGGCCTGATCGAGGATCACCGAGGTGGCTTCATTGTCGGACTTGCTCTGCGCAGCCTTGGTACCGACGTTGGTCACCAGTTTGTTGTAGGCGTCGGTCAGGCTGATGCCCTTGCTGCCGCTGCCGGTGTCCACGGTCTGCTTGGTCTGCAGGCCAACCAGTGTCTGTGCGTTGCGGTTATCCGAAGACGCCGCGCCGGTCAGGTTGATGGTGAAGGTTTCGCCGGACTTCGGCGTCGCGCCCACGGTGGTCTGTACGGTGAAGGTCTTCTGCACGTTCGGCGTGACCGTGGTGTCCATCACCGGAGCACCGGTGGAGTCGACCATGCCGACCTTGAGGTTCAAGGTGTTGGCCTGCCCCGGCACGATGGTGCCCGAACCGATGGTGTTGCCCTTGGCGTCAACCATGTTGTACGACTGGCTGCCGCTGGCGACCGCACCAAACACCAATTTGACCGGCGTCGAATATTTGAGCGCATTCTGCAACTCGGTCTGCGACGCCGGGTTGTAGATGTTGAACGAATCGGTCAGCGTCGGCTGGGTGTAGGTACCGGAGTTGTTGGCACTGGCCACGCCGGTCAGCGGTGCTGCCGCAGCGATTTTCTTCGGATCGGTCAGTACCGTCTGAATAGTGCTTGCCGCGTTACGGGTCGGTGTCACCTTGAAGGTGTCGCCAGCGCTCAGGGCGCCGCCGTTGAGGGCCAGGGTGAAGCCGTCGATCACCGGCGGTGGCGTGGTCGTGGTGCTGAACGAGCCCATGTCGGTGCCATCGGAGCGCTTGACCGAATAGTTGGTGGCGCTGGTGAAGGTCACCTGGTAATCGCTGGTGGTCAGCTTGCCGGTGTCCTTGATGGTGACATCGAGGTTGCCCGAGCCGGCGCTATTGGTCGACTGCGCAATGCTGCGCTGGCTGACCAGCGCGGCACTGTTGATGTTGTTGAAGATCGCGGCGCCGAAGTCACCGTTCTTGTCGATGCCCTGGGCTTGCTGGCTGTTGACCTGATCGGCCACCACCAGCGCGACACGCCCCAACTCATTGAGCGAAGGGTCGAGCACTTCTTTGCGATAGGTCAGCAGGCCACCGATTTCGCCACCGCTCATGGCCGACGTGATGTCGATCACGCTTGAGCCGCGGTCCAGCTGAATCGCCATGCGCGTCGGATCGTCCTTGCTCGGCACGGTGCTCAGGGTGTTGGTGGTGTTGCCGATCACCAGCGGCTGGCCGGTGCCGATGTACACGTCAAAACTGGTGCCACGCTCGACGACCTGTGCACCGGTCAGCTCGGAGAGCTGACGCACCGCTTCGTTACGGCTGTCGAGCAGATCGTTCGGCTGGCCGCCGCTGGTGGAAATCTCGCCGATCTTCTGGTTCAGGTTGGCAATCGAAGTCGCCAGCTTGTTGACCTGGGACGTCATGTCGCCCAGGTTGCCATTGATCGTGGTGTTCTGATCGTTCAGCTGCTTGGCCAGCGCATTGAAACGGCTGGTCAGGGCCTGCGCACCGGTCAGCACCGACTGACGGGAGGTGTCATCAGTGGCAGAAGTCGCCACGCCCTGCATCGAGGTAAAGAACTTTTGCAGCACACCGGTCAGGCCGGTGTTGGTATCGGACATCGAGGCATCCAGCGCAGTGGCCTGGGCACCGTACGCAGCCGCTTCGCTATTGAGCGAGGTGGCGGTATGCAGCTGGTTTTCGAGGTAAGAGTTGTAGACCCGGCGCACATCGGCCAGGGTCGTCCCCGTACCGATGAAGACGTTGCCGAACTGCTGCGAGGACTTGGTGCTCTGCACGGTTTGCTGGCGTGAATAACCGGCGGTGTCGACGTTGGCAATGTTGTTACCTGTGGTCGCGAGAGAGGAAGAACTCGCGGACAACCCCGACATCCCGATATTGAGCAAACTCATGATTCAAACCTTACCGTGTGTTTATAGAGGCGTCGTTGAAACGCCGGCCGCAGCGTAGTTTTCGAAACTGTTCATCTGCTTGGCTATCTGCGAAATCTTCGTCGCGTAGTTCGGGTCGGTCGCGTAACCGGCCTTTTGCAACTCGCGTACAAACTGTTCTGGGTTATCGGCCGACTTCACCACATCTTGATAGCGATTATTGGTCTGCAGCAAAGTCACCAGATCGTGGAAACTGTCCTTGTACGAGGCATAGGAACGGAACTGCGCCGTCTCCTTGACCATCTGCCCGTTGCGGAACTCGCTGGTGATTGCCCGGGCCGAATCGCCGGTCCAGTTGCTGCTGGCCTTGATGCCGAACAGGTTGTGACTGCTGCTGCCATCCTGGGCACGCATGACCGATTTGCCCCAGCCGGTTTCCAGTGCGGCTTGCGCCACCAGATAACGCGGATCGACGCCAATACGCGCGGCGGCTTCTTTGGCCATTGGCAACATGGTGTTGACGAATTCGTCGGCGGAGCTGAAGGCGCGCTTGGCCGGCGCCAGCGGAATCTGCGCCATCGCCCGACCGTAAATCTGCATCTGCCCGCCGGACGCCTTGGCGTCTTCGGCACGGCTCAGCCAGTCGCCGTTGTACAGCGGGCCGGCGCCGGTGGCGGCCGTGGTCACGGCACGTTGTGGCAAGGCATTGGTGGCGGTCGGCGTGGCGGACGGCACCAGACCGGCGAGCAAACGATCGGCCAGTTTCGGCGGCAATGCCAGACGACGCTTGTTGATCATTGCCATGTCATTGCTGTGCGAGGCTTCGGTAGTAGCCACACGCCCGGAACGCGAGGCCCACAACGGACGCTCGCCATTGAGCCGTGATAACGGCCCATTGGTGGCGGTGGTGCCGGCGGCAATCGGGGTCTGCACCGCAGCGGCTTTCGCCGCCTCTTGCTTGGCGGCGGACGCGGCTGCAGCCTCACCCGGTGCCAGCGGTTTATTCCTCGACATCTGCTTCATCAGCACGTCGGCCAGCCCGATCCCACCGCCCTCGCGGGACAGCGACACCGCCAGTTGCTGGTCGTACATTTCCTGATATTGCTTGGCCGCCGGGGTGTTCATCGGGTTGTCTTTACCCAATGCCTCAGTGGCCGAACGCATCGACTTGAGCATTTCGCCAAGGAACAGCGATTCGAATTCCTGCGCCACTTTGCGCATGTTCGCATCGCTGTTTTTGTCGCCGACCTTGAGCTGGTTCAGACGATTGAGGTCGGAGTACGAACCCGAATCGCCCGTGCCCACCAGACTGCCTTTGCGCATATCCATGGTCGCCGTCCTCAGATCACGATCAGGTCGGCTTGCAACGCGCCGGCCTGCTTCAGTGCTTCGAGAATGGCCATCAGGTCACCCGGTGCCGCGCCAACCTGGTTCACCGCCCGCACGATCTCGTCGAGGGTGGTGCCCGGGCCGAACTTGAACATCGGCTTGGCTTCCTGCTGAGCATTGACCCGCGAACGTGGCACGACGGCCGTCTGCCCATTGGACAGCGGGCCCGGCTGACTGACGATCGGGTCTTCGGTGATGGTCACGGTCAGGCTGCCATGAGTCACGGCGGCCGGCGAAACTTTCACGTTCTGGCCGATGACGATGGTGCCGGTGCGCGAGTTGATGATGACTTTCGCCACCGCCTGACCCGGATCGACTTCAAGGTTTTCGAGGATCGACAGGTAGTCGACGCGCTGGCTCGGATCGAGCGGCGCCGTCACACGAATCGAACCGCCGTCGATGGCTTGCGCCACGCCAGGGCCGAGCATGTCGTTGATCTTGTCGACGATACGCTTGGCCGTGGTGAAGTCGGAACGGTTGAGGTTCAGCGTCAGGCTGTTGCCCTGGTTGAAACCGCTCGGTACCGAACGCTCCACCGAAGCACCACCCGGAATACGACCGGCCGACGGAACGTTGACGGTGATCTTCGAACCGTCGCGACCTTCGGCATCGAAACCACCGACCACCAGGTTGCCCTGAGCGATGGCGTAGACGTTGCCGTCGATACCCTTGAGCGGGGTCAGCAACAGAGTGCCGCCGCGCAGGCTCTTGGAGTTACCGATCGAAGAAACGGTAATGTCGACCTGCTGACCCGGTTTGGCGAACGCCGGCAGATCGGCACTGACCGACACCGCTGCGACGTTTTTCAACTGCACGTTGCCGGATCCCGGCGGCACCTTGATGCCGAACTGCGACAGCATGTTGTTGAAGGTCTGTAGAGTGAACGGGGTCTGCGTCGTCTGGTCACCGGTGCCGTTAAGCCCGACCACCAGGCCGTAACCGATCAACTGGTTGGAACGCACGCCGGAAATGCTGGCGATATCTTTCAGCCGCTCGGCGTGGGCACCAAAGGCTGCGGACAACAGGGCCGCAGCCAGCATGAGGCTCTTGAAATTCAAAGTCGCCACCTAGAAAGGGAACAGCGGGCTGAGGAAGAAACGGTCGAACCAGCCTGGCTGACTCGCATCGGCAAACGAACCGGTGCCCGAGTAGGTGATGCGCGCATCGGCGACACGGGTCGACGACACGGTGTTGTCAGTCGCGATGTCATCGGCACGCACCAGACCGGCGATGCGCACCAGCTCGTCGCCGGTGTTGAGGGTCATCCACTTCTCGCCGCGCACGGCGATGATGCCATTTGGAAGCACATCGGCCACGGTCACGGTGATCGAGCCGGTCAGGGTGTTGCCCTGCGCCGCCTTGCTGTCGCCCTTGGTCGCGCGGTCGCCGCTGTAGCCGACGTCGAGGCTCAGGTCATTGCCACCCAACGGGTTGTTGGTGGTGCCACTGCCGCCGAACAGCGAAGTCAGGCCGATGCCGGTCTTGCTGTTCTTGGCCACTTGCGAGTTGGCGTTTTTGCTGGCCTGAGTCTTCTCGTTCAGGGTGATGGTGATGATGTCACCGACCCGGAATGCCTTGCGGTCGCTGTACAGGTTCTGCTCGAAGCCGGCCTGATAGATCGAGCCGTTGTTGGCCGCAGACGGCAATGGCGTGCGTGGCAACACCGGAGCGTAATAAGGGTCATTGGGCTTGGGCGTCGGTGCGACGCAGCCCGCGAGCGAGACGACCCCACCCAATGCCAGAACAGATACGAAGCGTTTCATGACCCTACCTCACGGTGTTGCTGGCGACCTCAGGCCGCCCCATAGACTTGATTACAGATTCTGCGTTACGAACGAGAGCATCTGGTCGGCGGTGGAGATCACCTTGGAGTTCATCTCGTAAGCGCGCTGAGTGGTGATCATGTTGACCATCTCCTCAACGGTGCTGACGTTGGAACCTTCCAGGGTGTTCTGCAGCGTGGTACCGAAACCGTTCAGGCCCGGGGTGCCGATTTGCGGCGCGCCGGAAGCAGCGGTTTCCAGGAACAGGTTGTTGCCCACTGCTTGCAGACCGGCCGGATTGATGAAGTCGGCGGTTTGCAGGTTGCCGATCACCTGAGCGGCCGGGTTGCCTGGCACTGTGATCGACACGGTGCCGTCGGTGCCGACGGTGAAGCTCTGCGCGTTGTTCGGGATGACGATGGCCGGCTCCAGGGCGAAACCGCTGGCGTTGACGATCTGGCCGTTGGAGTCGAGGTGGAAAGTACCGTCACGGGTATAGGACGTGGTGCCGTCCGGCTGCAGGATCTGGAAGAAACCGCGACCGTCGATGGCCATGTCCAGCGGCTGCTCGGTGGTTTGCAGGCTGCCGGCGGTGAAGTTTTTCTGGGTGCCGACGATGCGCACACCGGTACCCAGTTGCAGACCCGACGGCAGTTCGCTGTCCTGGGTCGACTGGGCGCCTGGCTGACGCTTGATCTGATACAGCAGGTCCTGGAACTCGGCACGGTCACGTTTGAAACCCGTGGTCGAGACGTTCGCCAGGTTGTTGGAAATGGTGGTCAGGTTGGTGTCCTGGGCGGACAGACCGGTTTTGGCAACCCATAGAGCCGGAAGCATTCGATTCTCCTCGTGCGCCTGTTTTACGGCGCGACGTTCTGATAATTAGCTGATCTGCAAGACCCGAGCCATGGCCTGGTCGTCGTCTTTGGCGGTGTTCATCATCTTGACGTGCAACTCGAACTGCTTGGCCAGGGCCAGCACCGAGGTCATTTCTTCCACGGCGTTGACGTTGCTCGACTCAAGGAAACCCGACACCAGTTTGACGTTGGCATCGGCCGGCGCCGGCTGGCCGTCCTTGGTGTAGATCGAGCCGTCGAGGCCTTTGTTGAGGTTCTTGATGTCCGGGTTGACCAGTTTGATCCGGTCGACTTCCGCCATGACGCGCGGGCCTTCGCCCATCGCACGAATACTGATGGTGCCGTCTTCACCGACTTCGACCTGCTGCTCCGGCGGCACGGCGATCGGACCGCCATTGCCGAGTACCGGCATGCCGTTGCCGGCGCGCAATACGCCGAGGGCGTCGATGTTCAGGCTGCCGGTGCGCACGTAGCTTTCGCCACCGTTAGGGTTCTGCACGGCAATAAAACCGTTGCCGGTCACGGCGACGTCGAGGTCACGCCCGGTCTGCACCAGCGAACCGGCGGTGAAGTCGGTGGCGGGCCGTTCGCTCATGGCAAACGCACGCGCCGGAAAGCTGTCACCGAACACCGGCATCGAACGCGCCTGCTCCAGATCGCGCTGAAAACCATTGGTGGAGATGTTCGCCAGGTTGTTGGCATGGGCCTTTTGCGCCAGTGCGTTCTGACTGGCGCCGGTCATTGCCACATAAAGGTACTTGTCCACACTCTTTCCTCTGCATGCCGGACGTTTGCCGCCCACCGCTGTACTGCTGAGCCATAAGCAATTTGCAGACCAACTTTTTTCTGGCGGCTTGCGGCCCGGTAAACAAAGGACTTGCGGGGTTTTGCGGGGAAATTGGAAATGTATCGAAGTCGAAAAACCGGCGGTGTTATGCCGCTGGGCGGCAATCCCGATTGTTGCAGATGGAAAAAGAACCTGTGGTGAGGGGATTTATCCCCGATGGGCTGCGCAGCAGCCCCCCAATCCATACATGGTGGTGTAACAGATGAACCGCATTCGCTGGTTTGGGGCGGCTTCGCCACCCTTCGGGGATGAATCCCCTCACTACAAAAGCTCTTTTCACCACAGTGTTGCTGTTAACTCTCGGGGTCTTTACCAACTTCGTATTGGCGGAGCTTATTAGCGATGGTGGTATGCGAAACCCCCAACCGCTTGCCCAATTGCCGACTGCTCGGATGCTCGGAATACAGTCTCTCCAGCACCGCTTTTTCAAAACGTCCGACGATCTCGTCCAGCCCGCCCTCCAGCGAGAAATCGCCAAGCGGCTGACGCACGCCGTAGTCCGGCAGGCGGATGTGTTCGACCTTGACCGTGCCGCCCTCGCACAGTGAAACCGCCTGGAACAGTACGTTCTCCAGCTGCCGCACGTTGCCCGGCCAGTGGTAATGACTGAGGCGATCCATTGCTGCCGGCGCCAGTTTCGGCAGCGAACAACCGATCTGGCGGCTGGCCTGATCGAGGAAGTGCTCGACCAGCGGGGTCAAACCGTCGAGGCATTCGCGCAGTGGCGGGATGTGCAGCGACAACACGTTCAAGCGGTGATACAGATCCTGACGAAACTCGCCGCGCGCGCACAGCTCGGACAAGTCGACCTGAGTGGCACAGATCACCCGCACATCCAGATACACCTCTTCATCACTGCCGACCCGGCGGAAACAGCCGTCCTGCAGAAAGCGCAGCAACTTCACTTGCAAGCGCGGGCTCATTTCACCGACGCCATCGAGGAACAGCGTACCGCCCGCCGTCAGTTCCAGCAGGCCGAGCTTGCCTTCGGCGCGCGCGCCCTCAAAGGCACCGGGGCCGTAGCCGAACAGTTCGGTCTCGGCCATCGACTCCGGCAGCCCTGCGCAATTAAGCGCCATCAGCGGCGACTGCCCGCGCGGACTGGCGAGGTGACAGGCACGGGCCAGCAACTCTTTACCGGTGCCGGTTTCGCCTTCGATCAATAGCGGCGCATCCAGCGGCGCCATGCGCCGCGCTTCACGCACGACAGCGGCCATCACTTTCGAGCTCTGGAAGATACTGTCGAAGCCACGCAATTCCTGTTTGCGCACGTTATAGATGCGCTCACCGACGCGGTCGGCGCGGTGCAAGGTCAGTACCGCACCGGCCATGGCTTCGCTATCGTCGTGCTCCGATTGCAGCGGCGCGATGTCGGCGAGAAAGATGTCGCCCTTGACCTTGACGCGCATGCCGTTGATTCGCGACTTGTTGGCGCGCACCAGTTCCGGCAAATCGAAATCCTCGGCATAGCGCGACAGCGGAATCCCCGGCACTTCATCCACGCGCACTCCGAGCAACTGCGCCGCCGCGCGGTTGGCCGCAACGATCGAGCCGCCCATGTCGATCGACAGCACCGGGAATTCCAGCGCGCCAAGCAACGCGTTCAACTCCATGTGCCGACGCTCGCTGGGCATCAGCCCGACGCGTTTGACGCCGAACACCCCGGCAATCGCCTCAAACTTCGGTCGCAGCGCCTGGAACTGAATGTTGATGAGGTTCGGGCAGTGCAGGTAGATCGCATTGCCATGCTCACCGCCGACCTCGCCGCGTGCAACGTTGATCCCGTACTCCACCAGCAGGTTGAGGATGTCGCGCAGGATGCCGATGCGGTTTTGGCAGTGGACTTTGATACGCATATAAAGAGGCCCGACGAGGGTGAGGGGTTAAACACAATCCCTGTGGGAGCGGGCTTGCTCGCGAAGGCGGTGTGTCAGTCGCCATTCATTCAGCTGACACACCGCTTTCGCGAGCAAGCCCGCTCCCACAAGAGATTTGCGCTGCGGTTTTGCCTGACTTTTCTGTCGAGGCGCGCAGATAGTTGTCAAGATTATGTGACAGCCACGACCCTTTTCAAACCTGCAAATCACCGCAAATGCGAGATACCGGCCAAAGCGTAACGATTTATTTACGAAATGCAGCGAATTTTCCTACGTAGAGACCGCTCAACCTGCTGCATCCAACCCCGCACTCGGGTAATCCTGAGCTCATCGCTGGACATAACAAGAACGAATTCCCCTAGCAGGAGAGCAGTATGAAGCAGACGCAATACGTGGCCCGCGAGCCCGATGCGCAAGGTTTTATCGACTACCCCGCCGAAGAGCATGCGGTGTGGAACACGCTGATCACTCGCCAGCTGAAAGTGATCGAGGGTCGGGCGTGCCAGGAGTACCTGGACGGTATCGAAAAACTCGGTCTGCCCCACGACCGCATTCCGCAGCTGGGCGAGATCAACAAGGTGCTCGGTGAGACCACCGGTTGGCAGGTTGCCCGCGTCCCGGCACTGATCCCCTTCCAGACCTTCTTCGAATTGCTCGCCAGCAAACAGTTTCCGGTGGCCACGTTCATTCGTACCCGCGAAGAATTGGACTACCTGCAAGAGCCGGACATTTTTCACGAGATCTTCGGTCACTGCCCGCTGCTGACCAACCCGTGGTTCGCCGAATTCACCCACACCTACGGCAAACTCGGCCTGCAGGCCACGAAGGAAGAGCGCGTGTATCTGGCGCGCCTGTACTGGATGACCATCGAGTTCGGCCTGGTCGACACCCCGCAAGGCAAACGCATCTACGGCGGCGGCATCCTGTCCTCGCCGAAGGAAACCGTTTACTCGCTGTCGGACGAGCCCGAGCATCAGGCCTTCGATCCGCTGGAAGCCATGCGCACACCGTATCGCATCGACATTCTGCAGCCGCTGTACTTTGTCCTGCCGAACCTCAAGCGCCTGTTCGACGTCGCCCATGAAGACATCATGGCCATGGTTCGCCAAGGCATGCAGCTGGGGTTGCACGCACCGAAGTTTCCGCCAAAACCGAAAGCCGCGTGATCCGCGACTTTTGCTGAGAATTGAGTCTGTCAGTCGCCGTCACTTTGGTTTAGCGTGACGGCATTGACGGGCCGATAGCTTCTATAAAAAAAACACACTCGATTTCAGGAATCACACCATGTCCACTTTGAACCAAGCCCACTGCGAAGCCTGCCGTGCCGATGCGCCACAAGTCAGCGACGAAGAACTGCCGATCCTGATCAAGCAGATCCCGGACTGGAACATCGAAGTACGCGACAGCATCATGCAGTTGGAGAAAGTTTTCCTGTTCAAGAACTTCAAGCATGCGCTGGCGTTCACCAACGCCGTCGGCGAGATCTCCGAGGCCGAAGGTCACCACCCGGGTCTGCTGACCGAGTGGGGCAAAGTCACCGTGACCTGGTGGAGCCACTCGATCAAAGGCCTGCACCGCAACGACTTCATCATGGCCGCGCGCACTGACGAAGTGGCCAAGACCGCAGAAGGACGCAAGTAATGCACTTCGACGCCATCGGCCGGGTACCCGGCGACCCGATCCTCGGTTTGATGGAGGCCTATGCGCAGGACACTAACCCGCGCAAATTCGACCTCGGCGTTGGCGTCTACAAGGATGCCCAGGGCCTGACGCCGATCCCCGAAGCGGTGAAAATCGCCGAGGCGCGACTGGTCGAAAGCCAGGACACCAAGACCTACATCGGTGGTCACGGCAATCCGCTGTTCGGCAAAGTCATCAATGAACTGGTGCTTGGCGCCGACTCGAAGCTGATCGCCGAACAGCGCGCCGGCGCCACCCAGACTCCTGGCGGCACCGGTGCCCTGCGTCTGGCGGCCGACTTCATCGCCCAGTGCCTGCCGGGCAAAGGCGTGTGGCTGAGCAACCCGACCTGGCCGATCCACGAAACTATCTTTGCTGCGGCCGGGGTCAAGGTCAGTCACTACCCCTACGTGGGCAGCGACAACCGCCTCGACGTCGATGCGATGCTCGCCGTGCTTAACGAAGTGCCGCACGGCGACGTGGTGCTACTGCATGCCTGCTGCCACAACCCGACCGGTTTCGACCTGAACCATGACGACTGGCAGCGTGTGCTCGACGTCGTGCGCCGCCGTGACCTGCTGCCGCTGATCGACTTTGCCTACCAGGGCTTTGGCGACGGACTGGAACAGGACGCGTGGTCGACCCGACTGTTCGCCGCCGAGGTGCCAGAGCTGCTGATCACCAGCTCCTGCTCGAAGAACTTCGGCCTGTACCGCGACCGTACCGGCGCGCTGATTGTCTGCGCGAAAACCGCCGACAAGCTGATCGACATCCGCAGCCAACTGGCCAACATCGCCCGCAACCTGTGGTCGACGCCACCGGATCACGGCGCGGCCGTGGTGGCGACCATCCTCGCCGACCCGGAGCTGAAAGCGCGCTGGGCCGATGAAGTAGAAGCCATGCGTTTGCGCATCGCCCAATTGCGCAGCGGTCTGGTCGAAGCACTGGAACCACACGGTCTGCGCGAGCGCTTTGCGCACATTGGCGTGCAACGCGGAATGTTCTCCTACACCGGGCTGTCGCCGGAGCAGGTCAAGCAACTGCGTGAGCAGCACAGCGTGTACATGGTCAGCTCGGGTCGGGCCAACGTCGCCGGGATCGACGCCACGCGCCTGGCACTGCTGGCCGAGGCCATCGCCAACGCCTGCAAATAACCCCGCGCCCCCCCTTGTAGGAGTGAGCCCTGTGGTGAGGGGATTTATCCCCGATGGGCAGCGAAGCGGCCCCAGCACTGCAATCGCGAAATGTCTGACATGGCGCGTGCAATTGTTTTACGACTGCTTCGCAGCCGATCGGGGATAAATCCCCTCGCCACAGGTTCATTCACACCCACACTTGGAATACGCCCTCCCCTGCGGCCATCTGTCGCATTATTTTCAATTAAAAGTCTGATTGTCATTTTTCCTGCTGTATCCTGCGCAGGCTTTCAAGAAGCGCGGATCTACCAGATCTATCAACAGACTTAGCGAGGAGCGCAACCATGCACGAGATTCCTAATCTCCCCTTCCCAAGCCTGCACGTACCTGAGCAGACGACCACGCAACAAGCCGGTGCCCAACAGCCCGAGCCGAAAGAAGCCGTTGAGAGCCGCCAGGCCGACAACGAAGAGTAAAACCCCGCCGTACAGACCGTGTGGAAAGCGCTAAGATGCGCTTTCCACACTGCCTGAAACCGAGCCCGCCATGACCGACGAATTTTCTGAAAGCCAAGCCGCCGTCCTGATCGGCGCCACCGAGAAAATGATCGAGATCTGGAACCGCCTCTCCCCGGAAAAACAGGCCGCCCTGCTCGCCCGTTTCGGCAGCGAAGAAAATGCCCTCGCCGCCCTCGTCACGACACAACTGGTCGCCCCGGCCAAGTCATGAATCTGCCCTGCGGCAAATAGTTTTACTTTTCCCCGCCCCTGACGCGTCCGCGCCGGTATCATAAGCAGCCTATCTAATCCTGCTTTGCCGTGGATCGTTTCTCATGTCGTCCTCTATGCCACAACCCCAGCGCCCCCTGGCGGTCACGCTGCAAGTCGTGTCCATCGTCCTCTTCACCTTCATCGGCTACCTGAACATCGGCATTCCGCTCGCCGTGCTGCCGGGTTACGTCCACAGCGATCTGGGCTTTGGCGCGGTGATCGCGGGGCTGGTGATCAGCGTGCAATACCTCGCCACCCTGCTCAGCCGCCCGTACGCCGGCAAGATCATCGACAACCAGGGCAGCAAGCGCGCGGTGATGATCGGTCTGGCCGGATGCGGCTTGAGTGGTGTGTTTATGCTGATTTCGGCGTGGACACCCAACTTGCCGATGTTCAGCCTGATCAGCCTGTTGATCGGCCGTCTGGTGCTGGGCAGCGCGGAAAGTCTGGTGGGCTCCGGTTCGATCGGCTGGGGCATCGGCCGCGTTGGCGCGGCGAACACCGCCAAAGTCATCTCTTGGAACGGCATCGCCAGTTACGGCGCGCTCGCGGTCGGCGCGCCGTTCGGGGTCTGGCTGGTCGGCCAGCTGGGATTGTGGAGCATGGGCGTCAGCATCATTCTGCTGGCAGCGCTGGGCCTGCTGCTGGCCTGGCCGAAAACCGCGGCGCCGATTGTCGCCGGTGAGCGCCTGCCATTCATGCATGTGCTCGGTCGCGTGTTCCCCCACGGCTGCGGCCTGGCGCTGGGCTCGATTGGTTTCGGCACCATCGCCACCTTCATCACCCTGTATTACGCCACCCGGCACTGGGACAACGCGGTGCTGTGCCTGAGCCTGTTCGGCGCCAGCTTCATCGGCGCGCGACTGCTGTTCGGCAACCTGATCAACCGCCTCGGCGGCTTCCGCATAGCGATCGCCTGCCTCTCGGTGGAAACCCTCGGCCTGTTGCTGCTGTGGCTGGCGCCGGATGCACATTGGGCGCTGGCCGGGGCGGCGTTGAGCGGCTTCGGCTTCTCGCTGGTGTTCCCGGCGCTGGGCGTGGAAGCGGTGAATCTGGTGCCAGCCTCCAGCCGTGGTGCGGCGGTCGGCGCGTACTCGCTGTTCATCGACTTGTCGCTGGGGATCACCGGACCGTTGGCCGGGGCAATTGCGGCCGGTTTCGGTTTTGCTTCGATCTTTCTGTTTGCCGCCATTGCCTCACTGAGCGGCCTGATCCTGAGTGTGTATTTGTACCGCATTAAACCAAAACACCACTTTCATTGATCGTCCAATATTGGCCATTCATTGGTTCCGAATGGCCAATGCACAACCGCGGTTTTTATAAGCTAACCATGCAAACGGAAAATGGCGAAGCTACCGTTTTCTCTATTTTTACTGGATACAAACACAATTTTTCGATCTTCCTGAACAGCGAGATCGTGAATAATCTGGTCTTTTGGAAATACAACCTTTCCAGCAACACCAAACCCCTCGTCCCAACCCATGTCTTGTTCAAGACTGGCAATAAATGCCTGACTATCCGACCCAACACGCAAATAAGCATAACCTGCTACCACAACGGTTGATTTCAAATTATAGAGTGCTGCTTTCGTCATATAGATATCGCTGAAATCATCAGTGATAAATCCTCCCCACCCTTGTTTGCCAAAAAGTGGATCCTCCTCGCCTTTGAGCCCGCGACGTTGAAGCTGGAGAAACAGATACTGCCGAGCTCCATTATCCGAAGTACCTATAATATAAAACTGAGAACGATCGTCGCGTTTCAGAATGAAGTTTTTAACCGAAGGTGCTCCATCATAATATCCTCCGACCCCAAAACTGGCGTCAAGATCACCACGGGCATCATACCGGCCAACAAACCAACGTTTATCACGCAGGCCCTCTGAAGCGGCGACAATATAACCATCGCCTTGGCGAAACATATCCTGTCCTATGACTAAAACAGACGGACCTCGAAAAACCAATCGGTACCCACCATTACCGAACGCTCCGTCCAAACTACCGTTATTTTTTAACTTGACCAGGATCGCACTATCGAAAAGTCCTCTTTCATCAAGCGTGGTCAGAAGCAAAACGCCGCCATCGTCCAATAATTCCATAGTTCCGTGGTAGTCGCGCCCCTTATCCGCCAGAGGTTGCTTCACCTTTGGAACATCTGAACTTGCAGGAACAACCTCTTTCACATCTAGACTCCACAACATGACTCCTTTGCTACCAAACCCTTCATCAAGTCCCCCATTCAAATCGAATCGAGCCAGACCGGTAGCACGATTAAAGCCGTCTTTACGAGCGAAGAACCCCAACACATACTTGCCATGAACACTATCAAACTTCACGCTATAGGGCTGCGGCAAATCCCACCCAGGAAAAAACTCCGAGAGTTTGAAAAAAACACTACCCGCTTTTCCGAAACTCTCGTCGATACCTCCTTCCTCATCAAGCATGCACAGGTAAATCTCTTGCCGCTCCTCGTCAGTTGCGGCGCAAAGAATCCTGTTCGGTTCTGAGAGAAGGGTGACGACCCGAGATTGAAGTCTCTGATGTTCTTTTCCATATAAAACGACCTCACCGCGTACACCAAAATCAGTATCAGGAGTACCACGCACAACATTTAAGTTACTCATTTGCTTTTGCTCAATCAATAAAAAGAGAGCTCAGTAAACGTGTAACAGCAATCCGGCACACCTGTCAGATATGACAGTCAGGTAGACCAATTAGCAATAAGAGAGTCGTTCGATATCCGGAAATTGATTTAAATTGAGTGGCGCGTAATGGATACATTGCTCGCGCCTGCTGAAATGGAACAATTTCAAGACGCCAATTCTTAAAAATCCACCTTGCCGCGCCCAGCCTTGATGCTGCCGCGCTTGGTCTTGGATTCGAGCCGGCGCTTCTTCGAGCCGAGGGTTGGTTTGGTCGGGCGGCGTTTCTTTTCAACCTTGGTGGCGCTGAGGATCAACTCGGTCAGGCGCTCCAGCGCATCGGTCCGGTTGGCTTCCTGCGTGCGGTACTGCTGAGCCTTGATGATCAGCACACCATCGCTGGTGATGCGACTGTCACGCAGCGCCAGCAGCCGTTCCTTGTAGAACTCGGGCAAGGACGAGGCCGGAATGTCGAAGCGCAGGTGCACGGCGCTGGAGACCTTGTTGACGTTCTGCCCACCGGCGCCTTGCGCGCGGATGGCTGTCAATTCGATCTCGGCATCCGGCAGATGCACGTTGTTGGAAATCACCAGCATGGAAAAAAGTCCGAATTCAGAGCGTGCAGGATACCGCGATTAGCCACAAAGCAGGTCTCCTGCGGCCATGCGCAACTTCTTGCATCAATCGTTTCGCGTTATGATCCCCAGCGAAAATTTACCAGTTCAATGCAGGAAGCATAAGCATGAGCAATAAAGCAGTTATCGTTTTTAGTGGCGGACAGGACTCGACGACCTGTTTGATCCATGCACTGAGCCACTATGACGAAATTCATTGCATCACGTTTGACTATGGTCAGCGTCATCGCGCGGAAATCGAAGTCGCGCAGCAACTGGCCAAACAGCTCGGCGTGACCGTGCATAAAGTGATGGATGTATCTTTGCTGAATGAGCTGGCCATCAGCAGCCTGACTCGCGACAACATCCCGGTTCCGACGGTTAATAGTTCTGGCGAAAGTCTGCCAAGCACCTTTGTGCCGGGAAGAAACATCCTGTTTTTGACCCTCGCCTCTATTTACGCCTATCAGGTACAAGCCAGAACGGTCATCACCGGGGTTTGCGAAACGGACTTCTCGGGCTATCCGGATTGCCGGGACGAGTTCGTCAAGGCACTGAACAAAGCCCTTGAGCTGGGCATGGATTACCCATTGAAACTTGATACTCCGCTGATGTGGCTGAACAAGGCGGAAACCTGGGCGCTGGCCGATCATCACCATCAGCTTGATTTGGTTCGCCACCAGACACTGACCTGCTACAACGGCATAACCGGTAGCGGATGTGCAAATTGCGACGCTTGCAATCTTCGCGCAAAAGGCCTCAATGAGTTTTTGGAAAACAAGGATGAGGTGATGAACAGCTTGAAAACGAAGCTGAATCTGCAATAAAGCACCCAGCATATAAAAATGCGCTCACTTGAAAATTTCGAGTGAGCGCATTATTTAATCCATCAAGCCTGACTACCCGTCAGATACCTCTTGAACAATGACCTGGCACCGTATGCCGGCATGATATTGAAGAACGCAAAACCGACCTTTATCGCGATCTGGACGTAAATCATGCTGAGTATCGCGCTGTTCTCCATCGTCCCGTAAAAGGCGATGTAGCAGAAAAGAAAACTGTCGATTATCACCGCAAACAAAGTACTCAGAAACACCCGCAAGAAGAGAAATCGGGAGTTGGTCAGTTCTTTGATTTTGCACAACAGATAAGAGTTTATATTTTCCGACACCAGAAACGATACAGACGAAGCTACCAGCACCGACGACAACTGACTGATCACATCATTGTAAGGCCCGTCGAGTTTCCACCCGGGTAGCCCGGGAAGGTACGTAGTCATGGCCAGCAAAATGATAATGGCCGCATTACTGATGAACGCGAAGAGTATCGCCTTGCGCGCCAACCGGAGGCCGAAGGTTTCATTCAGCAAGTCGACGATCAAAAACGTCAGCGGATACAGGAAAGTACCCGGCGTTACGACAATATCAAAATATTCCAGATAGATAGGTTTGGTCGCCGCAATGCTGGTAAAAATATAAAGCGTGAACAGCATCAGGTTCAGAATGATATAAATCATCCAGGAACTCTCGTGGCGATCATTTATTTCATAAGCGGTAAGCGACCCTCCCTGGGAGTAGAATTTCTTGTACAGATTCTTTACTTCTATCTTGTTCAGATTATCCATAATCTCACTATTCAACACTTCACTCAGCTTTATTTTAATTATCTTGCCTGTCGCAATGACCATGATCACCGCCAGGCTTTTTCCGTTTTCGAACCCCAACAACTTATACTTGGTGTTTTCCCTTTCAACGCTGCAATCCATTAAATCGTTCCTCGATTATATCCCCGACCACACAAACACTCTCCAGCGCAAGATCAACATCAGTCGTTATGAATAACCTTTTGCTGACTTTGTCATACACCAGTTTTTCCTTGTCGATACTTGCCGCGCCCTTCTGCACGATCAGCAGGTCGCCCGGTTCATTCATGCCACTGACTTCATTTTCCAGCAGGACGCCTATCAAATTGAAGGACGTTCCAAAATAGTAAGTCAGTGGAAAAATCGTCGCCAACTCGCCGATTCGCTTATCCAGATTCTGCAGAAGCAGACTTTCCTTGATGACAGGCACTGCCGCCGGGTTCATGTTGCCCTGCGGCGAGATGCTGCTGTCGATGATTTCCTTTTCTTCAAACGAGATCGTCTCTATCTCTTCGTAGGACACTCCGAAAAAGTCGGAAATCTTGCGCACAGTGGACTGCTGTACGTTGACCACTTTACCTTCAAGAATGTTGTAGATCGTGGTTCGGGTCAGTCCACTGGAATTACATAACGACAGCTGCGTTTCCCCACGACTCTTTATCAGGTACTTGATATTGTTCTTCAGATTCTCCGATCGTTCTCTTCTGTGCATGGAATGCTTACCGTCTTTTATAAAGGCAATTTGAAAATACCCCTCGAATCATCATTCAGGGACTCAACAGGCCCACTAGGAAATAGTTATACGGGTATTAGAGCCGCGGCAGATCATAGCATTCCCCCTCCCTGATTTCGGCATAAACACAGTGTGAACAACACCGCTGGTGTGAACCAAAAAGAACAATTCGAATTCTGTACTGACCCGTCAGTTCTGCTTATCGGCCAGCAGAATCTCGTGAAAAGCGATCCTTCCCGCCTGCAGTTTTACACCCTGAGGCCCGAAGAAAAGAATCATTTTATTTGAACAATGTTCATTTTTCTGATTAATTTTCTGGTGTTCCGCCGTGAAAAACCTATGATGCGTCGGGCAACCGGGCTGTCGGCAGCGACCGCAGTCAGCAGAAAACGGGCCGTCGATACAGAGATTAGTTTGCGCGCACTGCCGCGAAAACAAGGAATCCGCTGTATCCGGTCGGGCAAGGGCAGAAACGCACGCACCCTCCGGTAAAACCAAGGAAGTCGCGCTCGTTCGCAGCGCGCTGCACACAGGGAAGGAATACAGACAATGGCAGTCCATACCGAACCGCTCATGAACCAGGCTGATCTGCTGCAACGGGGCCTGGCGGATCTGTGGGCGCAAGACGCCGAACTGGCAGGGATCCTCGACGCGGAAGTTGCCCGTCAGCACCAGGTGCTGTCGCTGGTCTCCTCCTCTTGCGCCGTCACGCCCATGACCCTGGCCGCCTCCGCTTCGGCACTGGTCAATGTGACGGCCGAGGGGTTGCCCGGCAGACGTTACGGCGGCGGGTGCGAAAACGTCGATCTGGTCGAAGCGCTTGCCATTCGCAGAGCGCGGGAACTGTTCGATGCCCAGTACGCAAGCGTGCAATCGCATTCGGCATCAAACGCCAATTACCACGTGCTGACCGCCCTGCTCGAACCAGGCGATACCTTGCTGGGAATGGGCGTCAAATACGGCGGCCATCACACCCATGGCAGTTCCACCTCATTCGCCGGCATTTACTACAAGGCGATTCGGTACGGCACGACTTCAGCGGGGGTCATCGATTACGACCAGGTGCGCAAACTGGCGCTCGCCCATCGCCCACGCATCATCATGTGCGGCGCGACGGCGTACTCACGGGTCATCGATTTCCAACGATTTCGCGAGATTGCCGATGAAGCCGGCGCCATCCTGCTCGCCGATATTTCGCATATCGCCGGACTGGTTGCCACAGGGCGGCATCCCAGTCCGATCGACGTCGCACACGTCACCACCACCTGCACCCACAAACAACTCATGGGCCCGCGCGGCGGTCTGATCCTTTCGGGTCAAGCGGCGAAAACCAAGGTGCCCGGCTTGAGGACGACATTCAGCCGCGCCCTCGACCAGGCCGTTTATCCGCGAATGCAGGGCGCGCCTGCCGTCAACATGATCGCTGCGAAGGCGGCGGCTCTGGCTTACGCAAAGTCCACGGAGTTCGACAGAAGCATGGGGCGGGTTCGTAGCACGGCTGACGAGTTCGCCAGCGCCTTTCAGGCTCACGACTACGAAGTCGTCGGCGGGGGCAGTGAAAACCATACGGTATTGATTCGGTTGCGTGGCGGCATCACCGGCGCCATTGCCGAGTCGGCGCTGGAGCGTTGCGCAATTATCGTGGACAAATATCGTGTACCGGGCGAGACACGCCCTTCACTCATTACCAGCGGTCTGCGCATCGGCACGGGCTCCATCGCGCAGCGCAGAATCGATCCGCAGGGATGTCGCCAGATCGTCGATCTGATCTGCCGGATCCTCGACAGTGTGAGACCGATCAGCGAGCAGGATTACCTGCTGGAACCGGCCTTGCGCGAGCAATTCCGGTTGCAGACCGAAGCGTTCTGCACAGCCCATCCCATCGCCGAATACGTCTGACGACCAATAAAAAACCCGGCACATTGGCCGGGTTTCTCACTTTCTGCGTCTGGCTTACTTCGCGGCAGAACCCGCCGCGTGCAGCGCCTGCTGCGCTCCACGCTTGTTCTTGATCACGTAGCAGACCCACATGAACACGACCCACACCGGAATCGCATACACCGAGATCTGGATGCCCGGGATCAGCAGCATCACGCCAAGGATGAACACCACGAACGCCAGGCAGATGTAGTTGCCGTACGGGTACCACAGCGCCTTGAACAGTGGTGTCTGCTGCGTCTTGTTCATGTGCTGACGGAACTTGAAGTGCGAGAAGCTGATCATCGCCCAGTTGATCACCAGCGTTGCAACCACCAGCGACATCAGCAGTTCCAGCGCCTGCTGCGGGATCAGATAGTTGAGCAGCACCGCCACCAGCGTCACCGCTGCGGAAGCCAGGATCGAACGCACCGGCACGCCGCGCTTGTCGATCTTCGCCAGACCTTTCGGCGCATCGCCCTGCTCGGCCATGCCCAGCAGCATGCGGCTGTTGCAGTAGGTGCCGCTGTTGTACACCGACAGCGCCGCGGTCAGCACCACGAAGTTGAGGATGTGCGCAGCGGTGTTGCTGCCGAGCATCGAGAACACCTGCACGAACGGGCTGCCGCTGTACGAATCGCCGGACGCGTTGAGGGTTGCCAGCAGGCTGTCCCAAGGAGTCAGCGACAGCAGGATCACCAGCGCGCCGATGTAGAAAATCAGGATGCGGTAGATCACCTGGTTGATCGCTTTCGGGATCACGGTTTTCGGCTTGTCGGCTTCGGCTGCAGTGAAACCGAGCATTTCCAGGCCACCGAAGGAGAACATGATGATCGCCATCGCCATCACCAGACCGCTGACGCCGTTGGGGAAGAACCCGCCGTGCGACCACAGGTTGCTGACCGAGGCCTGCGGGCCGCCATGGCCGCTGACCAGCAGGTAGCTGCCCAGCGCAATCATGCCGACGATCGCCACGACTTTGATGATCGCGAACCAGAATTCGGCCTCCCCGAAGACTTTGACGTTGGCCAGGTTGATCGCGTTGATCAGCACGAAGAAGGCGGCGGCGGTGACCCAGGTCGGGATGTCCGGCGCCCAGTAGTGGATGTACTTGCCGACCGCGGTCAGCTCCGACATGCCCACCAGAATGTACAGAATCCAGCAGTTCCAGCCCGACAGGAAACCGGCAAAACCGCCCCAGTACTTGTGCGCGAAATGACTGAAGGAACCGGCCACCGGCTCTTCGACGATCATCTCGCCGAGCTGGCGCATGATCATGAAGGCGATGAAGCCGCAGATGGCGTAGCCGAGGATCATCGACGGGCCGGCGGATTTCAGGACCCCGGCCGAGCCGAGGAACAATCCGGTACCGATCGCGCCACCGAGGGCGATCAGTTGAATATGGCGATTTTTCAGGCCGCGTTTCAGCTCGCCTGATTGCGAGTTTTGTCCACTCATGAAAAAGGTCCCACGCAAGGTTTGATGATGTTCAGTAGACGTTGCTGCAAGGTTGCGATTTCAGACAACCCCGATCAAACCCCAGCGCAAGCACCAGGAATTCAGCGTTTTTACAACGGTCATGCGTCACCTGTTTGTTTTTATCTGTGACGAAATCGAACCCGACACGCTTGTGACGTGGCGGAGTGAACAAGGCGGATAACCTTGAGGTTTGCGCGATTACGCAGAGGGTCACAGTTAAAACGCGGCGCATTGTACACCGCTAACCCCCTGCTGCCAGACCCCGCTGGATCAGCGTGGCGCTTGCCGGGATTGCGTGGGTCCGCCTCGAGACACTCGGGCGGCTGCAAAAATTGAGTCAGGCCTTTGCTGGCCATCGACGGGGACGAGGAAAAAAACGTCCCGCGCAGAGAAGTGGAGATCGATCACGGCGTTCATTGCGCCTCCTTCTTGTTATGCACCTGCACGACAGGCATGAGGCGCATCTCACCCTGCAAACAGCGCTGAAACAAGCGCGCCAGAGCCCTGCGCGACGCCTTTGCAGCCGGGCTTCGGCAGGTTTTCCTTACAGCCTCGGCAGAGGGGTAAATCCACTGGGCTTTACCGGGGTTTTCGTAAACTTTTCTTTACGAGGCGTAACGCAGATTTTCCATTTCGGAAAATTCTGTAGGACGTCTGCAAATTGACGGTAGCAAGCTTGCTAATAAAAGTTGCCGTTTAGTTTTTTGTTTTCAAATAAGAAAACCGTCGTTTAAAAACAGAATAAAAAGTTTATTTAAATTTTAAATAAATAATTTTTTGCATTACAAAACTCCCTGAACTAGGTTCTTCACGTCTTGCCGGCCAACTCGACCGGCCAGTCACAACCGTGAAAGTCATCTAGGAGATCGACCATGCAAGCACTGGAAAAAGACTTGGATACCGAACTGCAACTGGACGAATGGTTTGAAGCACCAACCCATGAGGCGGCCGTGGAAATGATGCAAGCCGACGCGGTGGTTCCGTTCGGCACGGCGATGTGGCCTCTGTAAGACATCCCCGGGCAGGCACGATCCGGCCGGTCGTGCCTGCCGCTTTCTTCACGGTCAGTCAGGGAGGACTCATGGATAAGCCCCGCGCGATCTCGCATTTCCTTTACTACCTCGAACATCACCCTGCCCTTGCCGGTCTCGATTCGGCGAAGGTACTGCTCGGCCATACCGCCGATTACGAAGCCCTGACCGGCGCCATCGCCGAACAGGCCGGCGATCATCCCCGCTTCACGTTCAGTGCCCGTCGCCTGGACCTGGAAAGCACCGCAACGCTGACCGCGGCGATTGCCGACAGCGATCTGTACATTTTCTTCTACGACTCTTCCACCCTGCCCAACCCGCGCCCCGACGGCCCGGAGTTCGTTCGCGCCCTGCAGGGCGTGATGACGGAAAACTGGAAGAAGTCGCTGCTGTTCAAGGATTACGGCGACTATTTCTACGACACTTTCAGCGTCACCCCGCAGCGCATCGCCGGGCTCAACAGCCACTTGATCCAGCGCATGTCTCAAGCGACGACGCTGAGCTTCAAGGACGACCACGGCTCCTGGTTTGAAACGCCGCTGAGCAGCATCAAGAAGTGGACCGACATCAACGGTGTCGGCAACTTCGACCTGGCCCCCGGCGAAATCGCCACCCACAGCGAAGCCATCAACGGCCATGTGAAATTCAAGGGCACGTTCCTCAGCACCATCCCGTTTGCGCGCAAGTACGGCGTGCTGGAGTCGCCACTGGAACTGTGGATCGAGAATTCGACCATCAGCCGCATCGCCACCGACGTGCCGGGGCTGGAGCATGATTTCAACAAATACCTGGACGCCAACCCGTCGAACCGGCGCATCGAGGAACTGGGGATTGGCACCAACGAAGGGGTAAAAGATCTGTATGCGCGCAATGCCGGGTTCGAAGAGCGGCATTGTGGGTTGCATCTGGGACTGGGCGGTGGGGCCAAGGGCAGTCATCACCTGGACCTGATCTTCTCCGGCGGAGTGTTGGCGCTGGATGACAAGCCGGTGTTTGATGGGCGGTTTGTGTTCTAGCCTGATTTTTCTTTATTGAAGCCACTGGCCTCTTCGCGAGCAAGCCCGCTCCCACAGTAGGATTTGTGTACGACGCAGATCCACTGTGGGAGCGAGCTTGCTCGCGAAGAGGCCGGTTCAGCCAATGCAACTCTTTCGCCAGACGAAAAAAAACGCCAACCCTGCGGTTGGCGTTTTTCATTCAGACGCTAAAGCCGATCACTCCGGCTTCTTGCGCCCGAAACCCGGACGCTGACCGGAACCGGCCGGAGCACCACGACGCTTGCCCGACGGCTTGTCGCCGTCGACCAGTTTGATCCCCGGACGCTTCGGTGCAGGCTTGGCCGGACGCTTGTTGGTGGTGTCGGCAGGACGATCAGCGACCGGCGTACCACGGCCGGCCGGCGCACGACCTTCGCCACGTTCGGTGCGACCGTTGGCCGGACGCGGTGCGCGCTCGCCATCACGGGCCACTGGCTTGCGACCCGGACGCTCGCCTTCGATCTGCGGCTCACGGCTCGGACGCGGACCGGTCGGCGCGCCAGCGGCTGGACGCAGGGTACGCACGCGCTCGGTCTTGGCCATCGGCCGCGACGATTTGCGCTGCATACGTTCCAGCTTGTCCTTGCTCTTGGCGTTGAGTTGCGGCATCGCTACTGGCGTCAGGCCGACTTCAGCACTCAGTACATCGACTTCGTACTGGCTCATTTCGCGCCAGCGGCCCATTGGCAGATCAGAGTTGAGGAACACCGGACCGAAACGCACGCGCTTCAGACGGCTAACCACCAGCCCTTGAGATTCCCACAGACGACGAACCTCACGGTTACGGCCTTCCATCACCACGCAGTGATACCAGTGGTTGAAGCCTTCGCCGCCCGGTGCCTGTTGAATGTCGGTGAAACGCGCCGGGCCGTCTTCCAGCACCACGCCCGCTTTCAGGCGCTCGATCATCTCGTCGTCGACTTCACCGCGTACACGCACGGCGTACTCACGGTCCATCTCGTAGGATGGGTGCATCAGACGGTTGGCCAGTTCACCGTCGGTGGTGAACATCAGCAGACCAGTGGTGTTGATGTCGAGACGACCGATGTTGATCCAGCGGCCTTCTTTCGGACGCGGCAGCTTGTCGAACACGGTCGGACGGCCTTCCGGGTCGTCACGGGTGCAGATCTCGCCATCGGGCTTGTTGTACATGATCACGCGGCGTACCGACTCGGCAGCCTCTTCGCGCTTGATCACCTTGCCATCGATGGTGATGGCGTCGTGCATGTCGACGCGCAGGCCGAGGGTGGCGTCTTTGCCATTGACCTTGATCCGGCCCTGGCTGATCCAGGCTTCGACGTCACGGCGCGAGCCAACGCCGATACGGGCGAGGACTTTCTGCAGTTTTTCGCCTGCTGGGCCGATTTCCTGGTCGTCTTGCTGATTGATGTCACTCATCTGGGCACCTCCCGGTGTGGTCTGTTCAGGCGACGCCTGAAGCATTGAAATCTGGTTTTCGGGCGAAGGGATCGCCGAAGGGTCGCGAATCATACGCGGATGTGCGCCATCGCGCATCAGAGACTAGCTGATCGAACGACAGTTATTTCTTTTTCCGCCGACCGGCGCCACCGAGCTTGATCAGGCGCAGCGCGGCTTCGGCCAGCACCGTGCGCTTGTCGTCTTTGTCGAGTTTCTTCCAGGCACGGATCTCGCGCTTGCTGCGGCCACAGCCGAGACAGATGTCGTCGCTGAACTTGCACAGGCTGATGCACGGGTCTTTGGTGGAACTCATCGAATACTCCAGAACGACACTTGACCCTGTGGGAGCGGGCTTGCTCGCGAATGCAGTGTGTCAGGCAATACATGAATGGCTGACACACCGCATTCGCGAGCAAGCCCGCTCCCACAGGGGTTGACCAGTGATCCTGAAAACCGGGTCAGTCCTCGAACTCGCGGCGTTCGGCCTCGATGGCTTCCGCCAGCGCACGGGCTTCGGCTTCTTCTTCGCTCAGCTCGGGTTCAGGTTCTGGCACCGGTTGTTCGAGGGCGGCGACGGCGGCCAGGAGTTTTTCCCGGGCCTCGGCAACGCCCAGCACGTCCTCTTCCGGTTCGGCTTCAGGCTCGGCCTCAAGTTCAACGTCAATCGCCGGTTCGACGGTCTCGGCTTCCGGCTCAGTCGTCGACGCTTCACCATCCGCAGCATTGCGCAACAGATCGTCGAAGTCGGTCTTGATCCCCTCCTCCATGCTGTCCAGCTCCAGCAACAGCGTGTGGAAACTGGTTTCTTCCTTCGGTTCTTCCGGCTCGGCGCTGGCGTCGGCCTGTTCCTGCAGGCCCTGCGGTACCGGTGCGTCGTCAAAATCGAGGACTGGCTCGGTTTCCATCTCGCGCAGCTCAGCCAGCGGTGGCAGGTCTTCGAGGTTCTTCAGGTTGAAGTGATCGAGAAACGCCTTGGTAGTGGCGAACATCGCCGGTTTGCCCGGCACGTCGCGGTAACCGACGATGCGGATCCACTCGCGCTCGATCAGCGTCTTGACGATGTTGGTATTGACCGCCACACCCCGCACGTCTTCAATCTCGCCGCGGGTGATCGGCTGGCGATAGGCAATCAGCGCCATGGTTTCCAGCAGCGCCCGGGAATAGCGCTGCGGCCGCTCTTCCCACAAACGTCCGACCCACGGCGAAAACTTCTCGCGGATCTGCAGGCGGTAGCCGGAGGCGACTTCCTTGAGCTCGAACGCGCGGCCCTCGCAGGACTTGGCCAGCAGGCTCAGGGCTTTCTTGAAGACCGCAGGTTCCGGTCGTTCGCCTTCTTCGAACAGTTCGTAAAGGCGCTCAAGCGATTGCGGTTTTCCCGAGGCCAACAGAAAGGCTTCAAGCAGGGGCGCCAGCTCGCGGGGTTCAGTCAGGTTCATGTTTCGACTCGTTATTCGGCTCGGGCTCGCACGTGGATCGCGGCGAACGGCTCATTCTGCACCAGCTCGACCAAGGATTCCTTGACCAGTTCAAGGATCGCCATAAAGGTCACCACCACGCCGAGGCGACCTTCCTCGGCGGTGAACAGCTCGACGAACGGCACAAAGCCGCCGCCCTTGAGCCGTTCCAGCACATCGCTCATGCGCTCGCGGGTCGACAGTGCCTCGCGGCTGACCTGGTGGCTCTCGAACATGTCGCCCCGGCGCAGCACTTCGGCCATGGACATCAGAATCTCTTCCAGCGCGACATCCGGCAACAGCTTGCGCGCCCGGGCTTCCGGGGCGTCGAGCTTGGGCACGACCACATCGCGACCGACCCGGCTCAGGCCGTCGATGCCTTCGGCGGCAGCCTTGAAGCGCTCGTATTCCTGCAGGCGACGGATCAGTTCGGCGCGCGGGTCGTCCTCTTCGTCTTCGACGGTTTCGGCGCGCGGCAGGAGCATCCGTGACTTGATCTCGGCCAGCATCGCCGCCATCACCAGATACTCGGCAGCCAGCTCCAGGCGCACCGACTGCATCAATTCGACATAGCCCATGTACTGGCGGGTGATTTCCGCCACCGGGATGTCGAGGATGTTGATGTTCTGTTTGCGGATCAGGTACAGCAGCAAGTCGAGCGGGCCTTCAAAGGCTTCGAGAAACACTTCCAGCGCATCCGGCGGGATGTACAGGTCCAGCGGCATTTCCGTGACCGCCTGGCCATAGACCATGGCAAACGGCAGTTCCTGCTGGGCGCCGGCCTGGGGATCGACAACGGTTTCCACTGCGGACATTCAGGCCTCGACCATGAACGGCGCGGGGTCGCCGCAACCGACGCGGATCACTTCCGGGTCGTCGCCGGTCAGGTCAATCACGGTGGACGCCTTGATCCCGCCAAAACCGCCGTCGATGATCAGATCCACCTGATGTTCGAGCAATTGACGCATTTCGTACGGATCGCTCAGCGGATCTTCATCGCCGGGCATGATCAGGGTCACGCTCATCAGCGGCTCGCCGAGTTCGGCCAGCAACGCCAGGGCAATCGGATGGCTCGGCACCCGCAGGCCAATGGTGCGTTTTTTCGGATGCAGCAACAGGCGCGGCACTTCACGGGTGGCGTTGAGGATAAAAGTGTAAGGCCCCGGCAGATGCGCCTTGAGAATGCGGAAGGTGCCGGTGTCGATCTTGGCGTAGTTGCCCAGTTGCGACAGGTCGCTGCAGATCAGCGCAAAGTTGTGCTTTTCGTCGAGCTGACGCAGCCGGCGCACGCGCTCGATCGCGGTCTTGTCGCCGATCTGGCAACCGATGGCGTAGGAAGAGTCTGTGGGATAAATCACCACCCCGCCCTTGCGGATGATCTCGACCGCCTGTTTGATCAGGCGCGCTTGCGGGTTTTCCGGATGGATCTGGAAAAATTGACTCACGTTTTCTACCTGTTCAGACGGCGGCAATATCTGTGTCATGTTTGAACCGACACCACAGGGGTGGAAGGTCCTCGGGAACCGGCCGGTACTGGCCAATCTCGGACCAGCCTCCAGGGCCATGGAAATCACTGCCGGCGCTGACCAGCAGACCGAACTCGCGGGCAAGGATTGCCAGGCTGCCGACCTGTTCCGCGGGCTGATGGCCATTGACCACTTCGATTGCATGCCCGCCCGCTTGAATATAGTCGGCAATCAGCTTTCGGCGCTTGCTGCGGGTGAAATCGTAGTGCCATGGATGCGCCAGACTGACCCACGCTCCGGCGGCGCGCAGGGTGCCGACGGTGTCTTCCAGCGTCGGCCAGTGTTGCTTGACGTCACCCAGCTTGCCGGCGCCGAGCCATTTACGGAACGCCTCGGCGCGATCCTTTACAAAACCTTCACGCACCATCCAGTCGGCAAAATGCGGACGGGCCGGGGCGTTGCCGCTGTCGCCCAGCTCCTGCTGGATCTGCCGGGCGCCGTCGAGGGCACCGGGCATACCTTTGAGGCCGAGCTTGCGGCTTATTTCTTCCGACCGCAGCCAGCGGCCATCGTGCAATCGGGCGATCGCCTCGACCAGTGGCCCGGCGTTGACGTCGAAACCGTAGCCCAGCACGTGGATGGTCGCGCCGCCCCAGGTGCAGGACAGTTCGACGCCATTGACCAGTTGCATGCCCAGTTCTTCGGCGGCGCTGCGCGCTTCGGCGAGGCCTTCGAGGGTGTCGTGATCGGTCAACGCCAGGACTCGCACGCCGTTTTCGAACGCACGCGCAACCAGAACCGCCGGCGCCAGGGCGCCATCGGAGGCCGTGCTGTGGCAGTGCAAATCAACATTCACGGGGAGTTGTAACCTCAAATCAGCTGGCGCTATCGCGCGCCCATATGTTTGTTATTATGCCGCCACATCCAGCTTCTGGCTCTCACTGTGAAACAATTCATCGATTTCATCCCGCTTCTGCTGTTCTTCATCGTTTACAAACTTGATCCACGGGTTGTCGATATCGCCGGCCACGAGGTCACTGTAGGCGGTATTTACAGCGCCACGGCGATGCTGATCATCAGCTCCCTGGTGGTCTACGGCGCGTTGTTCATCAAACAGCGCAAGCTGGAGAAGAGCCAATGGCTGACCCTGATCGCCTGCCTGGTGTTCGGCAGCCTGACCCTGGCCTTCCACAGCGAGACCTTCCTCAAATGGAAAGCCCCGGTGGTCAACTGGCTGTTCGCCCTGGCCTTCATCGGCAGCCACTTCATCGGTGACCGCCTGCTGATCAAACGCATCATGGGCCACGCGCTGACCCTGCCGGATCCGGTCTGGACCCGCCTGAACATCGCCTGGATCGCCTTTTTCCTGTTCTGCGGCGCTGCCAACCTGTTCGTGGCGTTCACCTTCCAGAGCATCTGGGTCGACTTCAAGGTGTTCGGCAGCCTGGGCATGACCGTGCTGTTCCTGGTCGGTCAGGGCATCTACCTGTCCCGCCACCTGCATGACGCCGATACCACAACACCAAAAACCGAGGACTGACATGCTCTACGCAATCATTGCCACCGACGTCGCCAACTCGCTCGAAGCCCGCCTCGCCGCGCGCCCGGCCCACCTCGAACGCCTGCAAGTGCTCAAGGGCGAAGGCCGCATCGTACTGGCCGGCCCGCACCCGGCGGTCGACAGCAATGATCCGGGCGCTGCGGGTTTCACCGGCAGCCTGATCGTCGCCGAATTCGACTCCCTCAGCGCCGCCCAGGCCTGGGCCGACGCCGATCCGTACATCGCCGCCGGCGTGTACGCCAATGTGATCGTCAAGCCGTTCAAGCAGGTTTTGCCGTAACCAAGGAATATCGAGGGACTCTGTGGCGAGGGGATTTATCCCCGATGGTTGCGCAGCAACCCAAAGCCATCCAATGCGGTGTGCCTGACACACCGCATGCTCCCATTTCAGGTCTGCTTCGCAGCCCATCGGGGCGGTGCGACGTTTCGCTGAATCCCCTCACCACAACAGCTCTCTCGCCACACTCAACCCACTCCAAGCACTGAACCTTCCCGGTTCTAACCGCTCTCAATCGCTCATTATTCTCGTTTGCCTGCCGACAACCTGCCCAATATCCATTTGCAAGCAGGAATCGCAATGCGCAAAGGTCCGTTGTGTCTGATGTGGGTCACGTTGTCGATCATGGCGCCCGCCCATGGTGAGGAAACCACCGAAAGCGGCAGCTCCACGCCATTGTCATTAAGTGCCGGCAGCCAGATTACCGAGTTGCAGCAGCGCCTGAAGGCCAGCGAACAGCAGCGGGAAGAACTGAGCAAACAACTGCAAAATGCCGACAACACCCGCGAAAGCGCCCAGCTCGCCCGGTTGCGCCAGGAGAACCAGCGCCTGAAGCTGCAACTCAAGGAAGCCCAGGCCAGCCCGGTGCCACGTCTGTTGACCGAACAGCAGCAATGGTTCGTCACCGGCGCCGGGGTAGCGCTATTGGCGCTGCTGTGCGGTATCTTTGCCAGTGGAGCAAGCCGAAAACGTCGGCAATGGCTAAATTGAGTGAGTCATGAGCGAGCTGTTACTGATTGATGATGACCAGGAGTTGTGCGAACTCCTGAGTAGCTGGCTGAGCCAGGAAGGCTTCCAGGTACGCGCCTGCCACGATGGCCAGAGCGCGCGCAAGGCGCTGGCCGAATCGGCGCCTGCCGCTGTGGTGCTGGACGTGATGCTGCCCGACGGCAGCGGTCTGGAACTGCTCAAGCAATTGCGCAGCGAACACGCGGAGCTGCCGGTGCTGATGCTCTCGGCCCGTGGCGAACCGCTCGACCGCATCCTCGGTCTGGAGCTGGGCGCCGACGATTACCTGGCCAAACCCTGCGATCCACGCGAACTCACCGCGCGCCTGCGCGCCGTATTGCGCCGCAGTCACCCGGCTGCCGTGTCGACCCAGCTCGAACTGGGCGACCTGAGCTTCAGCCCGGTGCGCGGCGTGGTCAGCATCGACGAGAAAGAACTGACTCTCACCGTTTCCGAAAGTCGTTTGCTCGAAGCCCTGCTCAAGCAGCCCGGCGAGCCGCTGGACAAACAGGAACTGGCGCAACTGGCCCTCGGCCGCAAACTGACCCTGTACGACCGCAGCCTCGACATGCACGTCAGCAACCTGCGCAAGAAGATCGGCCCCCACCCCGACGGTCGCCCACGAATCGTCGCCCTGCGCAGCCGTGGTTACTACTACAGCCTGTAAATCGGGAAATACCTGCCTGAATGCTATATGTGGCGAGGGAGCTTGCTCCCTCGCCACAGGCGGAGTGCCAGTGATATTTGTCAGGCAGGGTACGAAGCGTCTTTACCCAAGCTTTACGCAGCGCTGACCGCCGCTGACCTTGATCTCCGTAATCTGAACTCATCCGGAACGTACCGGGAACGAGACAAGGAGATACACCATGCGCAAGACTCTTATCGCTCTGATGTTCGCTGCCGCTCTGCCAACCGTCGCCATGGCCATGCCACAGGATGGTGGCCCGATGGGTGGCCCGCTCGACGGCCCACGCCACGGCGGTCAGATGCACGTCGAGCACGGCAAAGGCCCGTACAGCCAACTCGACCTGTCCCGTGAACAACGTGATCAGATCCGCAAGATCATGGGCGAGCAGATGCATGAGCGTCGCCAGGTAGTCGAGAAGTACCTGGAAAAACTCTCGCCGGCTGACCAGAAAGCAATGAAAGACGAGATGGCCGCCAACCACAAGAAAGCCGAAGCTGACGTACGCAACCTGCTGAAACCGGATCAACAGAAGAAATTCGACGAGATCCAGAAGAAACAGGCTGAACGCCGCGCCGAATGGGCCGAGTTCAAAGCGTGGAAAGCGCAACAACCGCAAAAAGCGCAATAATGCGATAACCTCGGATCCGACGGCTAAGCGCCGTCGGTTCTGTTGCCACTCAATCCAAATGTGGGAGCGGGCTTGCTCGCGAATGCGGTGTATCAGACAAAGTAATGTTGACTGACACACCGCATTCGCGAGCAAGCCCGTTCCCACATTGTTGAGTTTTTTGTTTGATTGAGGATTTTCTGTGCGTTCATTGTTCTGGCGTATTCTCGCGAGCTTCTGGCTGGCCATTGCTCTGGTGGCGGGGCTGTCGATTCTGCTCGGGCACATGCTCAACCAGGACGCGTGGATCCTCAGCCGCCATCCCGGCCTCAACACCCTGGCCGCCGAATGGACGCAAACCTACGAAGCCCAGGGCGAAGAAGCCGCGCAGGACATCCTCGAACAGCGCAAACGCCAATATCACATCGATGTCCAGGTGCTGAACGAAAGCGGCGACCCGGTGGTGCGTGGCACCTTCCCGCGTCGCGCCGCCGCCTTCGAAGCCCGGCAGAACAACGATGACCGACGCCTGCCCTGGCGGCGCCTGACCGACGAATTCACCAGCGAAAAAACCGGCGACACCTATCTGTTCATCTTCCGCATCCCGCACCCGGAGCTCGACGCCTGGCACCGCGAAAGCCTGCTCTGGCCGCTCAGTGCGCTGGGCATTGCGCTGGTGGTGCTGACCCTGTTCAGCCTGCTGGTGACCTTCTCCATCACCCGCCCGCTCAGTCGTTTACGCGGTGCGGTGCATGATCTGGGGCAGACCACCTATCAGCAGAACAGCCTGGCGAAACTGGCCAACCGTCGCGATGAGTTCGGCGTGCTGGCCAACGACTTCAACCGCATGGGCGCGCGCCTGCAAAGCCTGATCGGCAGTCAGCGCCAGTTGCTGCGCGATGTGTCCCACGAACTGCGCTCACCTTTGGCGCGACTGCGGATTGCGCTGGCACTGGCGGAACGGGCCAACCCGGAAGAACGGGAAAAGCTCTGGCCACGCCTGACCCGCGAATGTGATCGGCTGGAAGCACTGATCAGCGAGATTCTGGTGCTGGCACGGGTCGATGCCGACAACGCCAGTGCCGAAGCGGTAGACCTGAACGCCCTGCTCGGCACCTTGCAGAAAGACGCGCAACTTGGCTCGCCGGAGCAGACCGTGCGCCTGGATGCCGAACCACACCTGACGCTGACCGGCTGGCCGACCATGATCGAGCGCGCCGTCGATAACCTTTTGCGCAACGCCCAACGCTTCAACCCGGTGGGGCAGGCAATCGAATTGCAGGCCACACGTCAGGGCGAACGAATTGTGGTGAGTGTGCGCGACCACGGGCCGGGCGTGCAGGCCGAGCATCTGAGCCAGTTGGGCGAGCCGTTCTACCGGGCGCCGGGGCAGACGGCGGCCGGGCATGGTCTGGGCCTGGCGATTGCCAAGCGCGCGGCGGAGCGGCATGGCGGGAGTCTGCTGCTGGCCAATCATCCTGAGGGCGGGTTTGTCGCCAGCCTGGAATTGCCGTTGGTGCCAGGGGCAATTGTCCAGCCTTAAAAGCCCCTCACCCCAGCCCTCTCCCGGAGGGAGAGGGAGCCGACCGAGGTGTTATACGAAGTGCATCGACCTGGCAAACCGTGTCGATTATGGATTCAGTGAAGATCGCTCCGCCCGGCGCATCTCTGGAGCATGCCAATCAATCCCCTCTCCCTTGGGGAGAGGGAGCCGACCGAGGTGTTATGCGAAGTGCATCGACCTGGCAAACCGTGTCGATATGGATTCAGTGAAGATCGCTCCGCCCGGCGCATCCCTGGAGCATGCCAATCAATCCCTCTCCCTCCGGGAGAGGGAGCCGACCGAGGTGTTATGCGAAGTGCATCGACCTGGCAAACCGTGTCGATTATGGATTCAGTGAAGATCGCTCCGCCCGGCGCATCCCTGGAACATGCCAATCAATCCCTCTCCCTTGAGGAGAGGGAGCCGACCGAGTTGTTATGCGAAGTGCATCGACCTGGCAAACCGTGTCGATATGGATTCAGTGAAGATCGCTCCGCTCGGCGCATCCCTGGCGCATTCCCCAATCAATCCCCTCTCCCTCCGGGAGAGGGTTAGGGTGAGGGGCTTTTGATGTTCAGGCCTTGGAAGGCCAGGCGCTGACGAATTCAGTCAGATCAACCTTCTCCGCCACACGCGGCTCTTTCTGCGGCGTGCCGAGGTACAGGAAGGCAATTACCTGCTCGTCATCAGCCAGGCCCAGCCCCTTGGCCACGTGCGCCGAATAAGCCAGATCACCGGTGCGCCACACCGCCCCGATCCCCTGCGCATACGCCGCCAGCAGAATCCCGTGAGCCGCACACCCCGCCGCCAACAACTGCTCGGCCTTCGGATACTTGACGTGATCCTGCAGTTTCGCGATCACCACGACCACCAGCGGCGCCCGCAGCGGGCCGTTGCGCGCCTTGTCGATCATCGCTTCAGTGACTTCGCCTTCCTGCATCTGCGCCGCTTCGGCCAGCAACTCGCCCATTTGCTCACGTGCCGCGCCTTCGACGGTGAGGAAACGGTACGGCTGCAAGTGGCCGTGATCCGGTGCGCGCAGGGCTGCGCCAAACAGGGCTTCGCGCTGCTCGGCGGTAGGGGCCGGTTCGACCAGGCGTGGAACGGAAACACGGTTGAGCAAAGCGTCGAGAGCCTGCATCGGCCACCTCCTGAGAAAAATGTGCGGCTATTCTAGCGGTATCCGGCAATAGGGTGCCGGTTTACATGCCCTGCCCCACGGGTAGAATGGCGCCCTTCCTACATCAGCCCGAGCGGACTTCATGGCGTTGCCGACCTTACGGATCATTGGTTTCATCATCGGCATCTTCCTGATCACCCTGGCCATCGCCATGGTTGTGCCCATGGCCACCCTGGTGATTTTCGAGCGCACCGGCGATCTGCCGTCGTTCCTCTGGGCGAGCATGATCACTTTCCTCGCCGGCCTCGCACTGGTAATTCCGGGCCGCCCGGAGCACATTCACCTGCGCCCGCGCGACATGTACCTGCTGACCGTCAGCAGCTGGCTGGTGGTGTGCATTTTCGCCGCGCTGCCGTTTTTGCTGACCCAGCACATCAGCTACACCGATTCGTTCTTCGAAAGCATGTCCGGCATCACCGCCACCGGCTCGACCGTGCTCAGCGGGCTCGACACCATGTCCCCGGGGATTCTGATGTGGCGCTCGCTGCTGCACTGGCTCGGCGGTATCGGCTTCATCGGCATGGCGGTAGCGATTCTGCCGTTGCTGCGCATCGGTGGCATGCGCCTGTTCCAGACCGAATCATCCGACCGCTCGGAAAAGGTCATGCCGCGCTCGCACATGGTGGCGCGCCTGATTGTGGCGGCCTACGTCGGTATCACCATCCTCGGCAGCCTGGCGTTCTGGTGGGCCGGGATGAGCCCGTTCGATGCGATCAACCACGCGATGTCGGCGATTTCCACCGGCGGTTTCTCGACCTCCGACCAGTCCCTGGCGAAGTGGACGCAACCGGCGGTGCACTGGGTCGCGGTGGTCGTGATGATTCTCGGCAGCCTGCCGTTCACCCTGTATGTGGCGACCATGCGCGGCAACCGTCGGGCACTGATCAAGGATCAGCAAGTGCAGGGTTTGCTCGGCATGTTGCTGGTGACCTGGCTGGTGCTCGGCACCTGGTATTGGTGGACCACCAAGCTGCACTGGCTGGAAGCGCTGCGGCACGTGGCGCTGAACGTAACGTCGGTGGTCACCACCACCGGTTTTGCCCTCGGCGACTACAGCCTGTGGGGCAATTTCTCGCTGATGCTGTTTTTCTATCTGGGCTTTGTCGGCGGCTGCTCCGGCTCGACGGCGGGCGGGATCAAGATCTTCCGTTTCCAGGTCGCCTACATCCTGCTCAAGGCCAACCTTAACCAGCTGATTCACCCGCGCGCGGTGATCAAGCAAAAGTACAACGGCCACCGTCTCGACGAAGAGATCGTGCGTTCGATCCTGACCTTTTCGTTCTTCTTCGCCATCACCATCTGCGTGATCGCCCTGCTGCTGTCGCTGCTCGGCGTCGACTGGATGACCGCGTTGACCGGCGCTGCCAGCACCGTGTCCGGCGTCGGCCCGGGCCTGGGCGAGACCATCGGCCCGGCGGGCAACTTTGCCACCTTGCCGGATGCCGCGAAGTGGATTCTGTCATTCGGCATGCTGCTCGGCCGACTGGAGATCATTACGGTGTTTGTGCTGTGTATTCCGGCCTTTTGGCGTCACTGACCGGCGCCTGCAACAGCCGCGCCCGGTAATCGCCGGGCGTGGTGTCGAACCAGCGGCGGAACGCACGGAAGAAGTTGCTCGGATCGGCAAACCCCAGCAGATAGGCAATCTCCAGCAAGGTCATGCTCGGCTGCGCCAGATACTGCTCGGCCAGTTCGCGGCGGGTGTCGTCGAGCAACTGCTGAAAACTGGTGCCCTCCTCCTGCAAACGGCGCTGCAAGGTGCGCTGCGACAGATGCAGGGTCTGCGCCACGGTATCGCGCTTGGGTTCGCCCTGCGGCAGTAAACGGCACAACACCTGGCGCGCTTTGTGGGTCACGCGACTTTCAGAAAACCGCGCCAGATACTCCCCGGCAAACCGGTCGTGCAGCAGCGCCATGGCTTCGTTGGCGGTGGGCAGCGGTGCTTCCATGTCGGCGCGTTCGAAAATCAGCGCATCGTACGGCGCGTTGAACATCAGCGGCGCGTGGAAGGCTTGTCGGTAGGGTTGCAGGTCTGCGGGTTCGTCACCCTGAAACAGCACTTTGACCGGGTGCAGGGTGCGTCCGGTCAACCAGCCGCACAGGCCAAGCGCACAGGCCAGCGAGGCTTCGGCGCTCTGCCGGGTTGGCGGCAGGTGATCGCCATGCACCGTCAGAATCAGCGCATAGCCTTCTTCGAGCAGACGAAAACTCAGGTCGGCGCTCTCGGCGATAATCCGCTGATAACGCACCAGGCGTTGAAAGCCTTCGGCCAGGGTGTTGCTCGACATCAAGGCATAGCCGGCAACGTGGAACGACGCCGGGCGTACCACCTTGCCCATGTTCAGGCCGATCGCCGGGTTGCCGGACAGCTCGACCGCCCGTTGCCAGAGGCGGGTCATGGAATCTTGCGGGAAGCGCGCATCCGGATCATCCAGGGCCGCGTAATCGAGCCCCAGTTGCTTGAACAGTACCCGGCAATCCAGGCCGTCCATCTCCAATGCTTTGACAATCCCCATCGCCCAGCTTGCAGAAGTCGTTCGTTCGCTCATGGCGTTATTCTTTTACATGATGGATCGCATGTTACGACCCGATTTGCGAAGGATACTAAAGTGGCGCCCATTGTCACTGGCTGATGCCAGTGTTCACTCTAGACTCAAATAAGCTACCCGCCGAACAACTTGCCGTCAGAACAATAACCACAGAGATCGCAGTCGTGGAAAACATCAAGCAATTCAACACTTTCGCCGAGTTCTACCCGTATTACCTCAGCGAACACGCCAACAGTACCTGCCGACGATTGCATTTCATCGGCACCACGCTGGTGATTTTCATTCTGGCCATGACCATCGCCAAAGGCGCCTGGCTGCTGTTGCTGGCCCTGCCGCTGGCCGGTTACAGCTTCGCCTGGGTCGGCCATTTCTTCTTTGAAAAGAACCGTCCGGCGACTTTCCAGCATCCGCTGTACAGCCTGCTCGGCGATTTCGTCATGTACCGCGACATGATCCTCGGCCGCGTGGCGTTCTGAATCCCGACACACCCGGAGGCTTGCCGATGAACGCCAATGCCCGCTTCACCCACATGAAAGACGGCACACAGGAAGACTGGGCGATCATCGCCGCGGACTTCAGCGCCTACGCTCGGCAATTGCCGTCGCGGATCATCGCGCACCTGAAGTTGCTCGAAGGCGATTTCGGCGGCTTCCCGGTGGATCGCCTGACCCATTCGCTGCAAACCGCAACCCGCGCCTATCGCGACGGGCGTGACGAGGAATACGTGGTCTGTGCGCTGCTGCATGACATTGGCGACACCCTCGGCTCCTACAACCACCCGGACATCGCGGCGGCGATTCTCAAACCGTTCGTCAGTGCCGAGAATCTGTGGATGGTCGAGAAGCACGGGATCTTTCAGGGTTATTACTTCTTCCATCACCTGGGCATGGATCGGCATCTGCGCGAGCAATTCGCCGCGCATCCGCAGTATCAGGCCACGGCGGAATTTTGCGCCAGGTACGATGCGGCGGCGTTCGACCCGGCCTATGAAACCCTGCCGCTGAGCTTCTTCGAGCCGATGATGGAGCGGTTGTTTGCCCAGCCGAAGCACTCGATCTACAAGGCGGCGATGGAAGAACACAGCCCGGCCTGAGAACACCACAGATCAATGTGGGAGGGGGCTTGCTCCCGAAGGCGGTGTGTCAGACAAACATGTACTTACTGATACACCGCATTCGGGAGCAAGCCCCCTCCCACAGGAGATATCTGGGGTCTAGGCAATCTCGGCAACCTTGGCGGCCTTGAGCTGTGCCTCCCGCGCCTGTGCATCCGCCAGGCGATACAGCTCGATCGTGCCATCCCAGTGCTCGATCAATGCTGTGCACGATTCCACCCAATCGCCGCAATTGAGGTAGTCCACCTCGCCGACCTTGCGGATCTCGGCATGGTGAATGTGCCCGCAGACCACGCCGTGCAATTCGCGCTTCACGCATTCGTGGGCGATGGCTTCTTCGAAGTCGCTGATGAAGCTCACTGCCGTCTTCACCTTGTGTTTCAGGTACGCCGACAACGACCAGTAGCCGTAGCCATAACGCGCTCGCCAGTGATTGAGCCAGCGGTTGAGGGTCAGGGTGAATTCGTAGGCCGAGTCGCCGAGGAAGGCCAGCCAGCGGTGGTAGCGGGTGATCACGTCGAACTGGTCTCCATGGATCACCAGCAGGTGCCGGCCATCCGCCGTGACGTGAACGGCCTCGTCGACCAACTGGATGTTGCCGAGGATCAGCTTCGAATAACGGCGCAGGAATTCGTCGTGGTTGCCGGTGACGTAGATCACCTCGGTGCCGCGCTTGCTCATGGTCAGCAGGCGACGGATCACGTTGGTGTGCGCCTGCGGCCAGTACATGCCACCGCGCAGCTTCCAGCCGTCGATGATGTCACCGACCAGATAGATCTTGTCGGCGTGGTAGCCCTTGAGAAATTGCGACAAGTGCTCGGCCTGGCAATCCCGCGTGCCCAGGTGCACGTCGGAAATCCACAAGGTACGCACCCGTTGTTTGCGGCTGGGTTTGGCGAGCTCGGCGCTGGTCATGGGCAACCCTCTGCGATGTTTTCGCCACTGTGCACGTGCCGGGTGAATCGACCATGACAGACAGGCGTCAGTCGTGTGACAGCGCGCAAGCCCGTCGCCCCGGTGTAGACTGGCGCTCACTTCGGAGACTTCTTCCATGCGCCCGATCCTCACTCTGCGCCAATACACCCACGACCTGATCGTCCACAGCCACGACCACGCGCAACTGGTGTTCGGGCTGTCCGGCGCGCTGGATTTCGAAGTCGAGGGTCAGGGCAGCCAGGTGCGCCAGCAGAGTTTCGTGGTCGTCCCCGGCGGCGCGCATCACGCCTGCGGCAGCCCGGATGGCAGCCGTTGTCTGGTGCTGGACGTACCCGACGGGCCATGGCTGAACGATTCGCTGGGCGAGCACGCCGACGCCAGTCAGCGCTTGCTCGACCAGCCTGCACGGTTGTCGCTTGATGCCGGGCAAAGCCAATTGGTCCACTGGCTGGCGAACAGCCCGGTCACGGATCCGCTGATCGCCCAGCAAGGCGCGGTGTTGCTGCTGGCCAGCCTGAATCACGCCAGACCTGCCGAACATTCGGCGCGGCGCCTGCCCTACGCGGCGCTGGATGCGCACATCGAACAATACGCCGCCTACCCGCTGCAAGTGGCCGATCTGGCGCAGATCGCCGGGCTGTCCAGCGCCCGGCTGCACGCGCGGTTCATGGCGGAATGCGGGCAGACGCCGATGGAATACATTCGCAGCCGGCGCCTGCACAAGGCAGTCTGCCTGCTGCGCGAGAGCGCGCTGCCGATCGGCGAGATCGCCAGTCGGGTCGGTTACAGCTCGCAGAGCGCGTTCGCGGCGGCGGTGCTGCGCGAGTTCGGCGCCTCACCGGGGCAATTGCGTCGCGACTCCTGCGACAAAAAACGCTAGTTCGCCGACAGACTTCTGCGCCGCAACACGTTTCAATGGGCAACATTGAAACTGTGTTCGGATTAAGGATTGCAATGACTCCGCGTACCGCCCTCGGCGCCCTGCACATTGGCGCTCTGATGTTCGGCCTGACCGGTGTGTTCGGCAAACTCGCGGCCGCCTCGCCGGCGGTGATCGTCTTCGGGCGTGCGGCGTTTGCCGTGCTCGCCCTGGCCTTTTTCGCCCGCTTCGCCAGTCAGCACGGCTGGCAGAAACTGCAGGCGGTCGACTGGCGGCGCCTGGCGCTCAGCGGCGTGTTGCTGGCCGGGCACTGGGTGAGTTTTTTCATCGCGGTGAAGGTCGCTGGCGTCGCCATCGCGACCTTGGGTTTTGCCAGCTTCCCGGCGTTCACCGTGATTCTCGAAGGGCTGATTTTCCGCGAACGCATCCGCGCCAATGAAATCGTGTTGGTAGTGCTGGTCAGCGTTGGTCTGGTGCTGGTGACCCCGGCGTTCGATCTGGCCAGCGGCGCCACCACCGGGTTGCTCTGGGCGGTGCTGTCGGGCTTGCTGTTCGCCCTGCTGTCGCTGACCAACCGCGCCAGCTCCGGACGCATCCCGGCGGTGCAGGCCGCGCTGTGCCAGAACGTGGTGGTGGCGCTGTGTCTGCTGCCGGTGGCTGCGCCGCAACTGAGTGAAGTGCGCGCGCTGGACTGGCTGTGGATCGGCCTGCTCGGGGTGTTCTGCACCGGCGTCGCCCACAGCCTGTTCGTCGCCAGCCTCGCGGTGATCAAGGCGCGCACCGCCGCCGTGGTATTCGCCATGGAGCCGGTCTACGGAATCACCGTCGCCTGGTTGCTGTTCGATGAAAACCCGACCGTGCGCATGCTGATCGGTGGTGCGCTGATCATCGTTGCCATCGTGGTCTCGGCGCGGATGTCAGGCAGCGCCGACAAGAAAACCGTGGCTGCCGAAGCCGCGTCTCACTGAGTGCGGTCGTTGTGGCCGAGGTCGCGCGCAGGATCGATCTGATCGCGCACCCGCTGCTTGAGCGCCTTGGCCTCGGGAAAACCGCCGTCGGCCTTGCGCTCCCAGATCTGCACGTCGTCGCAGCTGATGTGAAACACCCCGCCGGTGCCCGGCACCAGCGACACCTTGCCGAGGTCATCGCCGAAGGTGCTGAGCAGTTCCTGCGCCAGCCACGCGGCGCGAAGCAGCCACTGGCATTGGGTGCAATAGGTGATGACGACTTCCGCTTTTTTCACGCTCATGTGCGCTGAAACTCCTGAGACAGAGGGCGCCGCTATAATAGCCGGCTTTATCGCTTGCCCCGAGACTCACCATGCGCCGTTTGCTGTTCTGCCTGCTGCTTGGCTTCCTGCCCCTCTTTGCTAATGTCACCGTGCATGCCGCCGAAGCGCCCCGCCCGAAAGTCGGCCTGGTGCTGTCCGGTGGCGCCGCCCGTGGCCTGGCGCACATCGGCGTGCTCAAGGCGCTTGAGGAGCAAGGCATCAAGATCGATGCGATTGCCGGCACCAGCATGGGCGCGGTGGTCGGTGGCCTGTATGCCTCGGGCTACAAGATCGATGAACTGGAAAAACTCGCGCTGAACATCGACTGGCAGCAGGCGCTGTCCGACGCGCCGCCACGCGAAGACGTGCCGTTTCGCCGCAAGCAGGACGACCGCGATTTTCTGGTGAAACAGCAGCTGAGTTTTCGCGATGACGGTAGCCTCGGCCTGCCGCTGGGGGTGATTCAGGGCCAGAACCTGGCGCTGATGCTGGAAAGCCTGTTGGCGCACACCAGTGACACCCGCGACTTCGACAAGCTGCCGATCCCGTTCCGCGCCGTCGCCACCGACATCGCCAATGGCGAAAAAGTGGTGTTCCGCAAAGGTCACTTGCCGCAGGTGATCCGCGCCAGCATGTCGATTCCGGCGGTGTTTGCCCCGGTCGAACTGGACGGTCGGCTGCTGGTGGACGGTGGCATGACTGACAACATCCCGCTCGACGTCGCGCGGGAGATGGGTGTCGACGTGGCAATCGTGGTCGACATCGGTACGCCGCTGCGCAACCGCAAACAACTGACGACCGTGGTCGATGTGCTGAACCAGTCGATCACCCTGATGACCCGGCGCAACTCCGAAGAGCAACTGGCCGCCCTCAAACCCACCGACGTGCTGATCCAGCCGGCGCTGGCGGCATTCGGCGTGACCGATTTCGGCAAGGCCCAGGAGATGATTGACGCCGGTTACCGCGCCACGCGGATTCTCGACGCCCGCCTCGCTCAGCTCAAACCTCAGCAATCTCAAGACGCCGAACTCAATGCGGCCCGCGCCCCAGGCCAGCGCACGCCGATCATCACCGCGATCAGGGTCGAGAACGACTCGAAAGTCGGCGATGAGGTGATTCGCTATTACATCCGTCAGCCGATCGGCGAGCCGCTGGATCTGGGCCGACTGCACTCGGACATGGGCACGCTGTACGGCCTGGATTACTTCGAACAGGTGCAGTACCGCGTAGTGCACAAGGGCCAGGATCACACGCTAGTGATCAGCGCCCGGGGCAAACGCAGCGGCACCGATTACCTGCGGGTCGGCCTGAACCTGTCAGACGACATGCGCGGTGACAGCGCCTTCAATCTCGGCGCCAGCTACCGCATCAACGGCATCAACCGCCTCGGCGCGGAATGGCTGACCCGCGCACAAATCGGCGACAAACAGGAGCTCTACACCGAGTTCTATCAGCCGCTGGACGTCGGCTCGCGCTACTTCGTCGCCCCGTATGCTGCGTTTGAAGCGCAGAACGTCGATGCGGTGCTCGACAACGACCCGATCGCCCAATATCGCGTCGAACGCTACGGTTTCGGCCTCAATTTCGGCCGGCAGATCGGCAATAACGGTGAAATCCGCTTCGGGGTCGGCGAGGCCTGGGGTAAAGCGGATGTGCGCATCGGCGATCAGGACCTGCCGAGAGAAAACTTCACTGAAGGGTTCTACTCGCTGAAGTACTCGTTCGACTCGCTGGACAACGTCTACTTCCCCCACGAGGGCAAGGACGTCAGCCTGACCCTGATGCAATTCGAACCGGGCCTCGGCTCGGACACGCGCTACCGGCAGTGGGAATTCAAGCTCGATAAAGCCATGAGCCATGGCCCGGACACACTGATTCTCGGCGGCCGTTATGGCCGAACGCTGGACGATGCCAATGTGGTGACGTCGAGCTTCCTGCTCGGTGGTGCGCGGCAGTTATCAGGCTTTCGCGAGGATTCTATTTCCGGGCAAAACGTCAGCCTGATGCGCCCGGTGTATTACCGCCGGTTGACGCCGCGTTCCTATCTGCCGCTGGACTTCCCGCTGTATGCCGGAGCTTCGCTGGAACGTGGCCGGGCGTGGAACAACGACAATCAATTCGACAGTGGCTACATCAATGCCGCCAGTGTGTTCATCGGCTTCGATACGCCGTTGGGGCCGTTGAATTTCACGTATGGCTTGAATGATGCGAATGAGCAGGCGGTTTATTTGAATCTGGGGCAGACGTTCTGATCATTCAGGTGGATCTATATTGCCTGCCAGGCCGCCTTCGCGAGCAAGCCCGCTCCCACACTGGAACGCATTCCAACTGTGGGAGCGGGCTTGCTCGCGAAGGCGATAGTCCGGTCACCGCACAATTCCGGTGACTCAACCATCAGCGAATACCCGCGAGTAACGTCCGTGCCGTTTGCCTGAGGGGTTCATCCCCTTCCTTGAGCAACTCATTGAGCAAGGCAATCGCGCTGTCGATATCCCCATCATCAATGCAGGTCTGTGCCTGTTCGAGTTTCTCCGAGCCGTGTTCCGGCTCAGTCGCCGCTAGATCCAGCGGCTCCAGCGCCAGCAACTCGCCCGGGTCGCCGAATTCGTTAAGAAAGTCATCGTCCAGCGGCTGCGCGTCCGGTTCGGGGATCCACTCCAGCTCCGCCTCTTCGCTGGCCACCGTTTCGGGCAGCTCGAAGTCCGGCGGCAGGATCTCGAGATCGGAGTTCGATGCAGTCCGCTCTACGGGCTGCTCAGGTGTCGAACGACTGTCTTCAAGATCCCAACTGGACGCCATCGACAGCTCACCCAGATTCAACTCGAAATCATCCTCGGCCGCCGGTGGCGCAGGCGCCACCGCTGCGGCGGCGGCAATTGGCAGCACCGGGGTTATCGGCGCAGCGCCGGTCAATTTTGAATGCCGCTCTCGGATCGCAGCCAGTTGCTGAGGATCCACCCCGGCATCACGCAGGCGGTGTTCCTGTTGTTCATAAGCAGCGCTGTCGCCCTGCCGCCCCAGCACTTCGAGCAATTGCACACCCAATTCGGTGCGCTCGGGCTCCTTGTCCATGGCATTGCGCAACAACCCGACCGCCTCACTCAAACGACCATAAGCCAGATAGATCCCCACCGCCTCCAGCACATCGCCGGCCGCCGGTTCTTCACGGTGTTCGGTGGCTGCGCGGATGCTCGCCGATTGAGTGGTTGGCGGGTCTTCAGGATCTGTTTGCCGATCTGCCGGCAGAGCTGCCAGTGGCGCCGCGCCCTCCACCAGTTGCCGCCGACGTCGTACGAACAGCCCGGCACCCAATAATCCCAGCAGCATCAGCAAGCCACCGAGCAGCGGCCAGTTGAGACCATCGTCGGCAGCTTCAGGCGCAGTGGTGACTGGCGCGGGAGTTGGCGGCGTGAGGGCCGGTGCCGGCGGCTGTTGCAGTTCGCTCAAACGCGTTTGCAGATCACTGATCTGCTTTTTGCCGTCGGCTAGCTGGATATCCTGCGCCTGCAGTTTTGTGTTGAGTTCCTCGACGGTCTTTTGCAGCTGCTGATTGAGTAACGCGCTGGCCGCCAATTGCTCGGCCACGGCATCGTTGGCTGGCGCCGCCGTCGCCGGAGGGGGTGGCGCTGAAGGGGCGGCGTCGCGCTTGCCCTGAGCAGCCTGAGGCGCCGCCGTGGCAGGTTCGACGGTGGGAAATTCAGAAGATTGCGGACGTGGATCGGGCTCGTCGGAGGCCGGCACGATGCTTGGCGATCCGGGCGGATCGATCAGCAGCGTGTACTCGCGCAGCAGGCGGCCATTGGGCTGATCGAGCTGCACCAGAAAATTCAGAAAGGGTTCATTGACCGGTTTGCGCGAGGTCACCCGGATCATCTGGCGATTGCCATGCAGGATCGGGGTGAACTTGAGGTCATTGAGGAAGAACACCCGCTCGACCCCGGCCCGGGCGAATTCATCCGCGGTGGCCAGGCTGGCCGAGAGGTCGCTGGCACTGAGGCCCGCGGCATCCACCAGGGCGATGTCGGCCTTGAGCGGCTGATTGAGGGCTGAGTGGACGGTAATGTCCCCCAACCCCAGCGCCATCGACCAGGTCGAATAGCTGAATACACCAGCGACCAGCAGCCATCTGGCGCCACCGCGCAGTACAACGTGCCGACTTGCGAGCATGAGCATCCCTTAAATAAGCAAAACCGGTTTCTATGCGTTCGCACATCCGGTACGAACACGATATTGCCCAGTAGTTCTTATAGTCTGCTCTGCGCGATCCCTCAAAAAACCGGCGCGCGGTTTATGCCTCAAGATTTTTCCAGGTTGCCCAGAATGTGCCCGTGAACGCGCATGCACACCTTCAGATCCGCCTCGTCGACGCCTTCGAACAATTCGTGACGCAACTGTGTAGCGATGGTTTCGATTTGTTCGATCAGCGGCAGCGCCGGAGCGCAGAGCACGATTTTTTTCGCCCGGCGGTCTTCCATCACCGACTGACGTTGCACCAGGCCCTGGCTTTCCAGGCTGTCGAGCAAGCGCGCGAGGGTCGGCCCTTCGACACCGACGCTTTGCGCCAGCTCGCGTTGGGTCGGCGCGTCTTCGAAACGCGCCAGATGCAGCAGCACCAGCCAGCGCGCCTGGGACAAGCCCAGACCGGCCAGCCGGCGATCCAGTTCGGCACGCCAGCCACGAGACATCTGGGCCAATTGCATGCCAAAGCGGTGTTGATCGGTTAACGGCATAAAACACTCATGAGTAGACTGACAAATAGAGAAAAACTAATTATTAGTCAGCTAAGCATGACATTTGGCTATAGGCAAGAGCCGACCTGTACTGAATCGTTACAACTGCCTGACGGTTGGCGCAATCGCCGTCTTACATTTCGAATTCAGATTGCAGCGCAGCCCTTACGCAGTAAAGAACACCCTCCGGAACGCGACCGGCGAACAGCTCGGCCACTTCGGCGACCGACGGCAACTCGCCCTCGCCGTCGAGGAACGCGTCCTGCACTTCGCCCATCAGTTCTTCAGGCAAGTCGAGCGCCTGCTCCAGCGACAACTGTTGCTTGCCGATGGCCTCGGCGAGCATCGTGTAGACGTTCTTTTCCGAGCACTGCAACTGCCCGGCGATCTGCATCGGGGTCATGCCGGCGCGGGCCAGGGTGATCAGTTCGTGGCGCACGTCGGCCACCACTTTCGGCGCTTCGGCCTCGCCGCCGAGCACTTCGAGGAAGGCCTCGCCGTAACGTTCCAGCTTGCGCGCACCAACGCCGCTGACCCGCGCCATGTCGGCCAGCGAGGTCGGCTGGCTGCGGAGCATTTCCAGCAGGGTCGAGTCGGGGAAGATGACGTACGGTGGCACGCCATGCTCCTCGGCGAGTTTGCGCCGCAGTGCACGCAAGGCTTCCCACTGTTCGCGCTCTTCGCCACGCACCAGCTGACTGGCCGGACTCTTGCTGGCGGTCTTGGCGGTGACTTGCGGCTTGAGGTCGCGGCGCAGCTCCAGGCTCACTTCGCCCTTGAGCAATGGCCGGCAGGTGTCGCTCAGGCGCAGGCCCCCGTAGCCTTCATGATCGACGTCGGCCAGACCACGCGCCACCAGTTGCCGGAACAACGAGCGCCATTCGCTCTCGCTCAGCGCCTTGCCGACGCCGTACACCGACAGGTGCTGATGACCGAAACTGCGGACCTTTTCGTTGTCCTTGCCCAGCAACACGTCCACCAGATGGCCGACACCATAGCGCTGGCCGGTGCGATAGATCGCCGACAGTGCCTGGCGCGCCGGCTCGGTGGCGTCCCAGGTCTGCACGCCATCGACGCAGTTGTCGCAGTGGCCGCACGGCTCGGGCATGTCTTCGTCGAAGTACGCCAGCAGGGTCTGGCGGCGGCAGCGGGTTTCTTCGCAGAGCGAGAGCATCGCGTCGAGTTTGTGCTGCTCCAGACGCTTGTGGCGCTCGTCGCCCTCGGAGTTCTGCAGCATCTGCTTGAGCATCACCACGTCTTGCAGACCGTAAGCCATCCACGCATCCGCCGGCAGGCCATCACGGCCGCCGCGCCCGGTTTCCTGGTAATAGGCTTCCAGGGATTTCGGCAGATCGAGGTGCGCGACGAAACGCACGTTGGGCTTGTCGATGCCCATGCCGAACGCCACGGTGGCGACCATGATCAGGCCTTCCTCGTTGAGGAAGCGTTTCTGGTGGTAGGCGCGCAGATCATTGGGCAGACCGGCGTGATACGGCAGCGCCGGGAAGCCCTGCTCGCTGAGGAACGCGGCAACTTCCTCGACCTTCTTGCGCGACAGGCAATAGACGATGCCGGCATCGCTGCGGCGTTCGGCAAGGAACGCCAGCAACTGCTTGCGCGGCTGCTCCTTGGGCACGATGCGGTAGAAGATGTTCGGGCGGTCGAAGCTCGACAGGAAACGCTCGGCGTTCTGCAAGTGCAGGCGGGTGACGATTTCTTCGCGGGTACGCTTGTCGGCGGTGGCAGTCAGGGCGATGCGCGGTACGTCGGGGAACATTTCCGCCAACTGGCCCAGTTGCAGGTATTCCGGGCGGAAATCATGGCCCCATTGCGACACGCAGTGCGCTTCGTCGATGGCGAACAGGGCGATGTTCAAGCCTTGCAGGAACGACAGCATGCGCGGCTGCACCAGACGCTCGGGCGCCAGATAGAGCATCTTCACTTCACCGCGTTTGATCCGCGCCGCCAGATCGCGCTGCTGTTCGGCGCTCAACGTGGAGTTCAGCGCCGCAGCGGCCACGCCCAGCTCTTCGAGGGTGGCGACCTGATCGTCCATCAGCGCGATCAACGGCGACACCACCACCGCCAGGCCTTCGCGCAGCAACGCCGGGACCTGGAAGCACAAGGACTTGCCGCCACCGGTAGGCATCAGCACCAGCGCATCACCGCCGCTGGCCACGCGCTCAATGATTGCACCCTGACGGCCACGGAAACTGTCGTAGCCGAAGATGTCCTTGAGGACGCGTTGAGCCTGTTCGAGCATAAAAACTCCAAAAATCTACCGAAACATCCCTGCACAGGCTGGTTCAGGACAGCCACAGCTGCTTAAACAAAACGTAAGAGCGCATTGCAATGACAGCCGCAATACGAGCAGGGAGCGCAAAACGCGGCAGTATACCCGAGCGTTCCCCGGCACAGGGTGCCGCTGATAAGACTCCGCTAGCCGCCAACACGAAAACCCTGTGGGAGCGGGCTTGCTCGCGAAGGCGGCGTGCCGGTCGATGCAAAAGTGTCTGATACGCCGTATTCGCGAGCAAGCCCGCTCCCACAGGGATATTCGTGTTGCCTGTAATTGCGGCAAATCTGCCGTGCGGCTGGCTTGAGCGCTCAAGAAGGCCTAGAATTCCCGCATTGTTTATTCCCCCAAGGTAGCCCCGTAATGTCCTTCGCTGAGCAACTAACCCGCCTGCAAGTCTTTCTCGACGCCGACGAGCTGCACGAAGAGGCGCTGGATTACGTGGCCGCCCACGGTTACCTGACCGCCCTGTCAATCTGTGCAGAAGACGTACCGGAGCGTGAGTGGATCGACGCCCTGTTCGCCGAAGAGCCGCATTACAGCAGCGAAGCCCAGCGCGAAGAAATCGAAGCCACGCTGATTGGTCTCAAGGCACACATCGCCCGTCAACTGGCGTCCGACGAAGAATTCGAACTGCCGTGCGACCTGGACCTGGGCGACGAGCCGGACGACTCCGAACTGCGCGGCTGGTGCATCGGCTTCATGGAAGGCGTATTCCTGCGTGAAGCGGCCTGGTTCGAAACCGCTGAAGAAGAAGTCAGCGAAATGCTCCTGCCGATCATGGTCGGTTCGGGCTTGTTCGACGAGCAGCCAGAGTTCGAAGACATCGCCAAGGACGCCAACCTGATGGACGACATGATCGTGCAGATCCCGGAAGCCCTGACCGCGCTGTACCTGCTGTGCCAGGCGCCAGACGAAAAACCGGCGATCCTCAAGCCACGTCACCACTAAGATCCGGCCTATGGACAACCCCATAGGCAACCGCTCCCTGATGTTGCGCTACTTCCTGCTGGCCGTCGGCTGGCTCAGCGTGGCATTGGGGGTGATCGGGATTTTCCTGCCGGTTCTGCCCACCACCCCTTTCCTTTTGCTGGCGGCCGCCTGTTTCGCGCGCAGCTCTCCGCGTTTCTATCAATGGCTGGTCGAGCACCCGAAGCTCGGGCCATGGATCCGCGACTACCTCGACGGCAACGGCATTCCGCTCAAGGGCAAGGTCTACGCGATCGGGCTGATGTGGGCGAGCATTCTGTTCTCGTGCTACCTGGTGCCGCTGCCGTGGGCACGGGGGTTCATGTTGACCAGCGCGGTGTTGGTGACGGTGTACATCCTTCGGCAAAAGACTTTGGATAAATCCTGAATACCGCCGCCCCCGCTACATCTGCATTTATCCCCGATACAGCGCCTCATGCTGTCTATCTCCTGGGTTTCGAGCCAGTTATCCAAGTGCCTTGGCACTGACCGATCGTCGGAAAAAACCTCCTACCTGTTATTTCTGACAGTAGGCAACATTCGCCATATCAGGCCCAATCAATCAACGCCTTCCTCGCAGAGCCACATGTCCTTCGCTGAGGTTTTTCGTCATGACACACTTTCACTCCTTCCTGTTTCCAAGATTGCAGACTGAAGTTCCGGGGCTGAAACTGCGTCCCTTGCGGATTTCGGCGATGATAGAGCCGATCGTCGATGGGGACGGCGGTATCAACTGCAAAACCTACTACCAGTTTCCCGACGGTTTGTTCTGCGCCGTCGATGCCTACGCCGAACCCATGCGCAAAGGTGACACGCTCGATATCTATTGGGGCAAGGACCACAAGATCTTTACCCGGGTGCTGCAGGATGACGAAGACGGCAGCAACCAACCGGTGTTTTTCTTCCTGCCTGTGACGAACATCCTTCCCGGCTGGGTCGACGAGGTCTACTACGTACTGACCCGCGCAGGCAGCACCAGCCCCGACGAGCCCGCCACGCCCTTGCGAATATTGGTGAAGCTGGATCTGCCAGGCGGCAAAGACGATGAACCCCATTTGCCCGGACATGCAAAATTGCACATCGTGCAGCTGCCGCGCGACGTCATCGTTAACGGCGTGGATGCGGTTTGGGCAGCCAAGGGTGTGCCGATGGTTATTCCTCCCTACCCGAACATCGCCGTGCGCGACGTTATCCAGGTGCAATGGGGCAATGCCTTCTTGCCACCTCATACCGTCAGCGCCGATGAGGCAGCCGGCACGGCACCTATCGAGATCACCGCACACCAGGACGATATTGTGGCCGGTGGCGACGGCAACGCTCAGGTGGTGCATTACGGGATCCATGACGAGGTATTCAACCACTCCGAGAAGTGGTCGCTGAGAACCCCAGTCAAAGTCATGTCCGGAATCCGGCAGCTGGATGAGCCGATTATCCAGGAGTCAGTCAACGGCATCATTGATCTCGACAAATTGAACAATCGCGATGTCAACGTACATGTTCGCGCCTCCACCAGCGATTTCGAGGTGGGTGACACCGTCACCATGACCTGGGTAGGCACACCACCCACCGGTGCTCCGTTGCCCAACCGACAATCCCAGAGGGTGGAAAGCTTCCCCAGCATCCTCATATTTCAGATTCCGAATGCGCAGGTCCGGGCGATTGCCATGGGAACCGCAGACGTATCGTATGTGCGCTACAAAAAGGACGACGGCTCTGCGCTCCCCTCCAGGCACGAACTCGCCAGCGTGGAAGGCCGGATCCCCGCGCCGGTCCTAAGCGAAGCCGCGGGCAATACGGTGAGCGCCGATATCACATCGGCCACCGTGAACATTCAGTACCCGGGCATGACCACGGACGATATCGTCAACATGGCCTGGCTGGGCACCAAGGCCAATGGCATTCCCTACTTGTATGAGGCTCGGCACATCGTCAGCCCGGAGGACGTGGAAAATCATCTCGTGACCTTGTACGTGCCGGGAAAAAATCTGCGGGTGCTGGAGAACGGTGCACTGAATCTGTTCTACCAGGTGTCCCGTGACGGGCCGCACTGGCGGGGCACGCATGAGTCCGGGCATCAGGAAATCAACGTGTTGCGATTCACCTGAGTCGCAGGTGTCAGGTCAACCCGCCGGCCCGGACAGCGGGTTGCCCGGCAGGCCAGCACAAAAAAACGCCCCGCAGGTGCGAGGCGTTTTCAGGTATTCACATCGTGACGCGGTTTACCAGGTCCAGCGCACTCCGGCATTCAAGTCATACGGCTTCTTGATGTACTTGCCATGGCTGTAGTCGTAACCGGCATACACCTGCAGGTCCTTGGTCAATACCACTGCAACGCCTGCTCCCAGCACACCACGGGTGCCAGACAGGTCGTTGTTGAACTGATTATCAGCGTTGACCGTCACGCGGTTGTTATTGATGAACTCGTGCTGCACCGCAACGCGCACATAAGGCTGGGCGACCATGCCATTGCCCATGTTGAAGTTGCGGCCCACAGTGGTGCCCGCTTCACCCAGCACCGAGCGGCTGCGATCGCCGTCGGCCTCCATGCCATTGTCCAGATCAAAGTTGCGCCCCTGAATCACCGCCGTCGACAGTTTGCCGTACGGCTCGATGAAGTAGCCATCCTCCAGTTTGATCTGGCGACCGAACTCCGCCGAAGCGCTGACACCGGAGCTGTCATAACTGCCCTTGGCGCGGGTGCCATCGCTCATGCCGACTTTCGTATCGCTCTGAAAGCGGTTGAACTTGAGCAGCGCATCAAAGTAGTAACCGCTCTGCTTGTTCATCCAGGTCACGTAAGGGCCCAGATAGTAGCTGTCAACCGTACCCGAAGTCCCCTGTGCGACGTCCAGGTTGGTATGGCTGTAGCCGCCCATGATCCCGGCCACCCACAGACTGTCGCCCAGGTGCGTATCCGCCCCCAGAGAAAGCCCTTGCTGGGTCTGCTGATAACCCACGCCGGAAGCGGCGCTGATGTTGTACTTGTTGCCGTAGGTGCGCATCCACAGGCCGGTGTCACCCCCATTGAAACGCAACTCGCCCATGCGGCTGCGCAAAGTTGCCGCCTCGGCATACAACAGCGTCACCGGAGCGTTGAACAGCGCCAGTACCGATTTCGCCCCGGGGCTGATGGTCTTGGTGGTCGGGTCGAGAAACCATTCCGTTCCGCCCTCCCCCACTTCTCGCCGATCAAGTTTATAAGACCAGGTACCCAGATCGACATGCTCGCCTCTCAGGGCAAATTGCGCGTCGCCGGCGGCGGTGTGCACCAGGGTCAACTGCTGCGGGTTCAGCGCGTCCAGACCGGAAGCGGCCACCAGCAATCCGAATTGCCCGCTGGCTACCCCCGTGACATTGAGGAAGTCGTGCTGACCGGTGGCGAAATTGCCCTTCATTTCGAACGTACTGGAACCATCCGGAGAGCCGGCCAGCGTGCCGACGTTCAACTGGTAGAACGTATCTGGCACATCCTGCGCACCAAAGCGCACCGTCCCGCCATTCATGGCGAGTGTTCCTACAGTGTCAGCGCCTGTCAGGGTCCAGCTAGAACCGCTGTTGACGGTCACGCCGTTGACCTTGTCGAGACGGCCGGTCAGTTGCGAGTTGTTCTGCAGGGTGACGTTGGCAGTCGAACCGTTTTCGACCAGCACATCGCCCTTCATGTTGCCCTGATCGAAGGTGAGATTGGCGGTACTGTTGCCGGTGACGTTGACGTTGCCTTGCAGCGTGCTGTCGCTGACAGACATGCCCGCGGTGGAAGCGCCCTGCACCGTCAGCACGTTGCCGTTGCCCCCCGTCAGGGAAGACTGGTTCAACACCTCAAGGGTGGCATTGATGCCCTTGTCCACAAGAATCGCATCACCGGTGCGGCCTTCCACACTGGCGTTGTCGAGCCGCAGTGAATTGTTGCCCAGGCCCGAGGGATCCCTGCCCATAGTCACCCCGGTCTTGTCGCCGCTGATAACCGTGTTTGCGGAGGCGCGTACATCCCCCCCCAATATGTTCAGGCCGGTACTGTCAGCCCCTGTGCCCGTCACCTGACTGTTGATGAGCGTGAGCGTGCTCAAGCCGGTGACCTGAGCACCGATTTCCCCACCCTTGAATTGACTGTCGGTTGCAGTGACCTTGGAGCTAAGGGTCGAGCCGATAGACCGATTGACCGCCAGCCCCATAAAGTCACTGGTCACGATGGCGCGAGTGAGATCACCCGTGCTGCCGGTTATGCGGATACCCACCAGCCCACTGTCGGCATTGACCGTTGCGCCGTTGATATTCAACGTTGATCCGGACGTGACAGACAGACTCTGGGTGCTGGCCCCCGCGATGTTCAGCACACTTGCGTTGCGTACCAGATAATCGCTCTGTGGTGTGCTTGCATCGATATTCAGCGTATTGCCGTTATCGACAATAACGGCGGCAAAAGAATGCCCGCCGGTAGAAAAAAATGCTGGCAGCACGACCAGCATTTTAAAGAGTCCTGCCGCAGCATTTTTTTGCAGCGAAACATGTTTTTTGTTCATGACGTGGCTTCCTGAATGTTCATCACCTCACATCTTTCAGAAGAAACGCCAAAAGACTGTAAGGCGCGAACAATACCTATCCGGGTCAAGCAAAAATGTAGGAGAAGTCCTAGCTCCGGACGGAAAAGTCCTTTCCCGCTCGAGGAATGATCCGCCTGTTTCAGCAACCGTTTCAGCGAGGACACGGGAGGCGTAGCGGCCTCCCGTGTTTCCTTTGAAACGCATTGAATCAGGTAGGCAACGGGCAAGTTCCGCCATCACCCGGATTGACCAGGTACACCTTGACCAGATGCTCTTTGGAGGGAACGTCGCGCCCGTTAATGACAGCCGTATAACCGACGCTACCCCACGCATTCAGAGTCGCGAGCAAGGGCGCGTATGGGATCTTCACAATGAAGCCGGCCGCGGCCTCCTGATCTGTCGGTGTGTAGAGCACCTCCTTGTCTGTCCCGGGTTTGGGGTTTGCACCGCCGTCGTCGGTATAACCCTGATAGGTGAATGTCAGCTCTTGATTCGCCAGTGCCAATTCCCCGCCCGGGACCTGCACCTCGACCACCACACCCTCGATGGGATCCAGACGCAAGGCTTTGCAGTTCAGCCAGTCAGTATAGTTAGGATCAAGGTGTAAAAATGCCGGATCAGGGACAGTGTCCACTTGAATCTCCACATCCACATTCCGAGGTTTTGAAATATCTACGTTGTCGTTCAGCGAATGACCGATGACGTAAGCCATCGGGTGCGTTGGATCACCGTTACCTGCCGCCGCAATAACGTCCCACTTTACTTTCCACTCAAGCGATGTGGGAATAGTGTTTGGAATCGTAACGAGGCCACCATCCGCCTCAGAAACAAGCTGGCCCGCATATTCAAGTTGAACGGTGTCATTTTCCTTGGCGTCGGCATAGGTATTGACCGTAACAGTAACGTCCCCATCTTTGTCGGCTTCTCGCAACGTATTGACTAGGCCTCCGGAATCACCCTGAACCGTCACCAACGCCAGAATTGGATTGGTCGGGTCTGGATTTTCCGGATCAATCGGCAGACCGGGCTTTCGCAAATCAACGAGAACATCTTTGGAAATCGGAGTTGGCGGGTAATAGGTGCTGCCGCGTTTGATTTGGTAGCGGGCCGCTACAGTTTTTACACCAGGGTCGTTGTTGAACACGTTTTTGAACGAAATATCGACGTAGCACGGGAACCCGCTGATGGGCTTCGCCATCTGCGGAATGTCGTCGTAGGTCACCACCAACTCATCTCCCGGCAAGTAGTGGGTGTATTCGTCAACGATTCCCACGCCCAAAGGGTTTTGCGCATCCGCCAGATCGACCAGACCGTCACCGACACCGTCCAACAGCGGAATATCAAGGGGCAACAGCCCCTCGGGTGGGTCTGTCAGAACGACCGTAACGGGGACTGATGGAGAAATAGCACTTGGGTTTCCCTTACGGTCGGTGACTCTGAAAAAAAGCGCGTGATCCCCTTCACCTTTCTTGAATACTTGGTCAGCGGTAAGTTCAAGCTCGATCTCAGTGGTGGTATCAATCCGGGTGATCGAATCGACAACCTCTGCCAACGGTATCGAGTCCCCATATAACACCTCTATAAAATCGCCAATCCTCATATCTCCATAATCAGGAATCTTAATAGCTACGAAACCAATGTCGTCCAGATATTTTTTGGTAATACCTTCATCTATCACTTCCTGCGGAAGAGTAACCGGAAAAAACGGGTGTGGAGGAGTTCTATCAACATTGCACTCCAACGGTTCAGAGTTGCTCTCATTACCGCCTTGATCGATAAAGTATCCCAACTCATGTGTCCCCGGCCTATCGGTGTATCCGACAGGAAACGTCATTTCGATTTCAAGAATATCGGGGTTCAGCGGCGTAACATAATCGTATCGAGTAGAGACTATCGGACTTCCGTCAAACGTCAGATGAATGAAGCCCGGTATCTCTTTCGGGTCGTCAGCCTCAGCAGGTCTCGGAACCAGACACTTGAAAGGCTTTCCCTGCTGGCTCAGCGGAATCTGATTGGCTTCATCATCCGACGTATCGCTTAGAAATGGGTTATCTGGATGCACTTTGATGACGGGTGCATCAGCTTTTGTAACAGCACGGCGAACTTTCAGATAATCGACCCGACTTTGTTCAGCGGGCGTCAATGGTTTCGGACTTGCCATTTTTCAGCTCCTTCAGAAACGGGCTTTATCTGCCCGGAATTTTGTCAATCAACTAACGCCCAAAACGCGGGCACAACACTCTCTGTCAGCCACGAATAAATACTCGTGACTGTCCCGACTAAAAACGGCTAATGCACTTTAATTAATCAAATACCCGTTACGGTTCCGTACAGGTTTCATTAGTGGGTGAGCACACTGCACCACTGGCCATGGTTCGATTGATAATCACGAAATCTTTTTTTGAAACACCCCGTCCACCCGTAAACTTTTTCAAGGTGTAATGACATAACGCCGAACCCCGGTTTTGCATCGGCGCTATCAATCTTTCGTAATCGGTCACATGCACTTCAAAACCGTTTCTTGCCTGATCCGCACTCAAGGTGGTCGAGAACCGTTCCGCGGCCTTGGGAATGGGCGTGGTGCCATTCGGTCCCGCGCATCCCTGCCAGAACAACGTCACGATGTCCTTCTCGTCAAACACCGGGTTGCCTTCAATCCTCACGCGCACCCGCTCCCAGAGACGCGGTTTCGCACAGCAGTCAAGCGTCCCACTGATGCCAGCGTCAGGGAACGAAGGCTCTTGGAGACCTTCGATAATGATGATCGACACCTTGACGGGCGTGAATGGCGCCAACTGCTGGTTGACGCCATTGCTGGTGGTGTAATGGACCGGCAACGCCGGGTTCAGGCGGTCCTGGTCAATGACCGACCATGGAATATTGAACGGCACTCTCTTGCCGGCAACGTCACCGGTCTGGACGATGTATCTCGCCACGGGCGTACTGATGCTCCCCCAATAAACTTCGATCGTGTGTCCTCGTTCAGGTGCGTCGAACAAGGTCAGGAAGCCGTCGGCGTCCTCGCCGAAATCTTCGGTAAGCAATGTGTTCAGCACCTTGGATTTGGCGCCGTAGATCTCCAGCAAGGCAAGCTTGGGGTTCAACAACGCCGGCGCATTGGCGTGATCCTGGCCTGCCACCGTCAGGTTCACCGATACCAGGGTTTCCATTGATGGTTTGCTATCGACGCCCCTTGTGCGCACGCGGTAAGTGACACGAGCATTCACCGGACCCAGCCCCTTGGCTGTGAGCGCACTCCACGGCACAGGGATCACGCAAGGAAAGTTGGCCGGGTCGACATCCTGCGGCGGCAGAACAGTGCCATCCCAGTCCAGCAGTACCTGATCGCCGCTCAACGGATTGTCATAGGCATCGATTTCGACCGTTACCGCCCTTTGGTTGACCGCCCCCTCCCGGGCGTGCTGACGATCGATCAAGCCTCTGTCCGACAGGGGGATGCGCGGAGGCTTGTGAATGGGCACCCCCGGGGTCAGATCGACGAACACAGGCAGCGGCCGCGAGCGCGGTCCACGGTTTCCGGCCCAGTCGCGCAAGCGATAATAGATGTATCGCTGCCCATGACCGCGCAGGCGAATTTCGTCTGCGTAGACGGTGATGATGAGTTGATCGTTATCGATATCCAACTGACTGAACGCCTGCTCGCGGATTTCGGTTTCGAAGTCCGGTGGCGTGTTGGTGTCCGTCCAGTAATAAATCGCCCGGTCACGGGCCTTCACGTCCAGATAGAGGCGTACTTTGAAACGAACCTGACCGTGCTCGTCCAAATAGTCATCGGTGATGTCACCCTCAAGATCCAGCAGATCCAGCATCGCCGGTTCCTGGCCGTCATCCGGCGGCACTCTATCGACGGTGATGGTTTTTTTCAGCGATTCCGCGTCGTTGCCACCAATCTTGAGCTTGTACGACAGGTCGTAAACGCCAGATGCCAGGTCCCTTTGAGGCACCGAAACAATCTTGTCACCCGGATCAATGGGAATATCGAACGGGAACACCCCCGCCGTGTCGTCATCAAAGGGAAGCCCCCGTCGCCTGAAGCCCACCAACACGACGTCTTTTACGAATTCCGGCTCTGTCGAGAAGTCCCACGCCGGAATCGTGATTTTCAAATCGCGACTCAATACATCGCGAGGTAATAGCCCGTCCGGGCTCTCATTACCCTCTTCGTCTTTCAGGATATCCGGAACAATCGGTTCTGGAATAACCACAAGACTTGTTTCGTCATTGCCGCGCGCGTGTTGCGGACTCATCGACGACTCTTCTGGGGGCACCATTGCGAAACTCCACGGCAATTGAGCGGACAGTGTCCTCGCGCAGGGCAGTCGTGAAGATAAAACGGGCCGTTGACTGACGATGGCGTGGAACGTTTGTGACCCAATTAGATGCCTGGCGGAAAAAGCTGACTACTGTCAGAAATACTAGGTTTGCTTACCGTTTGTCGGGAAGTCGCTGGAAACAACTGAACAGTCAGCTCAGCGTGAGGCTGCATTTTTGTTGAGCAGAATGGGGGATGAACTCGCCGCGCGCCTCAGCGGGAGCAGACTCCCTCGCCATAGGTTGGGGTTCACCGCAGAGTCGACTACCCTGCGGCAGCGCCTACTGGGAAGCAGTTTCAGGCATGCAAACCCCGCCTCACGACCGTTCATCGCAAATACGTCCTTACCTGTAATTTCTGACAGTAGCCAACGCTCGCCACCTGCCCCTAAATAACCCAGAGCCTTTGCTTCCCACGCCCTGGAGTCTTCAGGATGCTTATTCAGCCCCCTCGCCTCCCGCCCCCCGAGACTCTGCGGCAACTGGAAATACCCGACCGTACGCAGCCGGCCCTGGAGGGGGGGGTGTGGGGGATCAATATTGCCGCTGCGCAGTTGCTGGCGCCCGACAAGGGGCTGAAAGTCTATTGTCCACCTTGGCAACTTATGGGTTTAGGTGACTACATCGAGCTGCTGCTCGACGGTGTTCAGGTCGACCAGACCACCATCGTCAAGCCAGAGGATGTCGGCGAGCGTGTCACCCTGTATGTCCCGCCCCGGAAGTTCGCGACCGGGGCCTATACGCTGCAATATCGGGTCAAGGTATTCAGCCAGTCTCCGGAAACTTCGCTGCCTCCGGTCGATATCTTCGTCAAACTCGAGCAACCCGGCGGCAAGGATGAAAACGGCAGTGACCCGGGGCATTCCGAGCTGAACATGTACATCGATCCGCGGATCATCAACGATGGCGTGGACAAGGAAATCGCCGAAACCGGCCTCGACATCATCATCAAGGCCAAACCCGGCAGTAGCAGCCTGTTGCCCTACCCCAACATGGCCAAGGGTGACCGCTGCAAATTGACCTGGGGCGGCTGGTTTTTGTATTCGCCACGGGTGACCCAGGATCACATCGATGACCCGCAAGGCCATCCACTGGTCATCCATGTCGACAAGGCCACCATCCTCGAAGCCGGCGATACCGACAGCCTGGCCGTAGCCTTTGAAGTACACGACATTGTCGACAACCGTTCCGAAGACTGGTGCGCCGCAGTAGAGATTGCCGTCGATACCGGCAACACGCGCCTGTCGCCTCCCATGGTCAAAGAGGCCTTCAATAGCGTTGTGGACATGGACAAACTGGGAGATGCGCCGCTGACCTTGCAGGTATTGGTCGACGCACCCGACTTCCGGATCGGTGATGTGGTCATCGGTCTGGGCAAGGGCACCACGCTGGACGGCGAATCGATCAGCGTTGAAGTCCGCGGCGAGCCACTCACCAGCGTGGGCAACATCTACGAATTGGCCCTGCCAAGCGCCGACATACGTTTGCTGGCCAAAACCCAGGCCGTGTTCAGTTATCGCGTGGAACGCAGCGGGTCTGATGATCGCGCCTCCAAGGGGCGCTTCGTCAGTATCATCGGAGAAACCCGACGCCTGCTCGCGCCGATTGCCGTGGATGCGCAACAAGGGGCACTTGACCCTGATCTGGTTAACACCACCGCCTTCATCCCCTTCGATCCGATGATGCAGGAGGGCATGGTCATCGTTCTGCGCTGGGTCGGCACCCGCCAGGATTTCAGCGTCTACGACCCGGAACTGGACTGGCACACCCTTAGCAAGGGCGATATCGACGACAAAGAACCGATCCCGATCATCGTCGAAGGCAAACACCTCAAAGCTATCGAGGGCGGTACGCTGGATTTGTTCTACGTGCTGATGGCCGAGGGCAGCGATGGAGGCATCATTCAGCGCGAGTCACTGCACCATGCTCTGTTGCGGGTGGGTGAACCGCTGCTGGAACTGGTCGCGCCCATCGTCCTCGGTGAGGCCGGCGGAACACTCGAACCCGACGACCTGCCCGGCGGTTCGAGCAAACTGACCGCCCCGGCTGCCGCCGAACCCACCAAAGCGGGTGACAAGGTCACCTATACCTGGCGCGGTTCGAAAACCGGCAAGACCAGCGACTCGGTGCCGATCAATTCGCTCAATGCCGGTAGAGCCATCGATTTCACCCTGAACCCGACCTTCGTCCAGACCCACATCGAACCCAATCGCGGCGGCACTGTGGACGCGATGTATGAAATCCTCAGGGTGGCGGCAGGCGCCACGCCGGAACGTGTCAGCTACTCGCGGACGTTGAATTTCACTGTCGGCGAAGCCGTGCTGCTGACCCGGCCGAAGGTTCAGCAGGCCGAGGCCGATGGCACTACCTTGCAGCCGATCAAGGCCGTGGAAGCCCTGACCGTCAACATCGATTCGCAAGACTTGCTGCTCAGCGATCTGCTCAGCGTGACCTGGACCGGCGCACCCGGCACTGCCGCCGGCGGCTCGCACACTACCCCGGCAAGACCCATCAGTGAAACCACGCTGACAATCGAACTGCCGGTCACCGTGCTGGCATTCAACCTGGGCAAAACCGTCACCGTGACGTACACCGTGACCCGCAACGCTGTGCCCCGGACCTCGTTGCCGCTGTTGTTGAATGTCGGCACCCTGCCGGGCTCAAGCTTGATCCTGCCGGTGATCATGGACGCCGACAACAACGGCGCCGGTTCACAGTTCGATGTGAGTAAATTGACCGCTAATGCCACCTATCGCATGGGCGTCTGGCCGTTGATCGCCACAGGCCAATATGTCTGGCTGCGTCTGAAAGGGACGAACGCTGATGGCAGCAACTACAACCTTGAGATCCATAAAGCACCAGGCTCATATGTCAGCGACCAATGGATCACTCAAGGTTATTACGAGCGGAGCATCGCCTTTGCAGGTTTGAGAAACCTCAAAGATGGCAGCCCGCTGACCATGGAGTTCAAAGCCGCGTTCGGCAAGAGCACGGATGAGAGCGAGGCAGTGGTCTTCCCTGTGCGCACTTACACGATCAAAGCGGCTCTTGCTCTGGTTATCAATACCGAGCCTGTATCGCTTGGCGGCTGGATTTTCCGGTCCGATCACACCCCCACAAATCCTCCGGGTGGCAGTTTTGTCGACAGGCAGGCAAGTGGGGGCGTCCCACCCTATCAATACTCATCAAGCAACTCAGCGGCCGCAGAAGTGAATATCACCAATGGTCGGGTGATTTCCAAAGGCAACGGTACCGCTGTCGTTACGGTTCGAGATAGTGCAAACCAGACGGTGTCCTACCCTGTTTCAGTCTCGAATGTGTATCGAATCTTCGGAACCGGCGCGTTCAATACCTATACCCAATGCAGCAATGCGGCGGCTAATCAGGGTGGGCGAATTCCGTCCTTGGCGGAGTGGCATTCATATATCAGCACCTATGCGGGCTTAGCGACAGAAAGTGCATGGTGCTGGGCGGCTGATTCGGCCGGCACTGGCAAACGCTGGGCGATTTATCCGGCCACAGGAGAAACGAAGGCTTTAAGAGATCTGGGTTTTGGAGGCGACACGGCAAACGGGTACGGCATCAGGTAATCCGGGCTTGATACCCCGCAACAGCCACCTACTCAGGACAATCTGAATACAACGGATAAGGATAGGGATTTATCTGATGGCAATCGCGAGCAGGCTCGCTCATGCAATGGATCTTGCCGGGCACTTAACCAGTGACCAACGCAGATCCACTGTGGGAGCGGGCTTGCTCGCGAAGAGGCCAGAACTGTCAGCGCCTATTCCTTTGGCACAACATTATCCAGCACCTGATTCACCGCCAACTCCCCCAGCATCACCACTTGCGCAATGCCCAACACCGTATTACGACTCGGCCCCTCCAGCGTTCCGGCGAAATCGCCGAGCATGACCGTGGCCGAGGCCAGGGACTCGCAGGCGTTGGCCAGCAGGGATTCGGTGTCGGTTTGTGGATTGACCAGGAACATGCTGCTGGGGGTGTAGGGTGTGGCCATGATTTGCGCGGGTGCGAGGTAGTGGTCGAGGGCGCGTTCGGCGGCTTCGTGGAGTTTTCTGGAGTTGAGGGATTCGTAGGGTGATAGCGGGTCTGTGATTGGCGGATTGGGCTTGGTTTCGGACATCAGCTGGAACTCCGATCGAGGCACTTTGGAAGAATGATGACCTGTAGGAGCTGCCGAAGGCTGCGATCTTTTGATCTTGTTTTTTAAAAGCAACATCAAAAGATCGCAGCCTTCGGCAGCTCCTACAGGGGACCGAGCAGTTAGTTCGGCACGCGGCGGCCGTCCAGTACCCGGTTGACCATCAGTTCACTGAGCATGATCACCTGATGCAGCATCAGCATCGCCCGGCGCTGTGGGTTGTCGATATCGCGGGCCATGTAACTGGCGGCGGCCAAGGATTCGCAGGCTTCGACGAGCAAGGTTTCTTCGTCCACGGTGGGGTCGATGAGGAAGATTCTGTTGGACTTACAGGACGAGGTTGAAGGGATCGAGATCTTCAGTGCGCCAGGGTTGAGGTAGAAGTTGATGGCGCGGTCGGTTGCCGCTTTTATCTTCTGCGGGTCGAGGGCTGGGTCGTATGGGATCGAGGTGTCCGGGGGGTTGGGTGTGGCTTTGAACATAAATGAAACTCCAATTTGAACAATAGGAGCCATCACCCTCGCTACCAAACGGCGGGTGGCGGCCATGCGCGGGTTGGTAGACCGGTCAAATTGGGTAACCCGGCGCTCACGAATGAGCCCCACGCATGCCCACCATACAAAGCCATATCTCAAAAAAGAAACAGCAATGAAGGTGTCGCAACAACGACAATTTAAGACGGGCTACCAAACCCGATCACTGATTTTCAGTGACAGGGATACGATATAGCCCGCCCCATAGCCGTGTAAGCCGGCGGATTCTGGCGTACGCGTAGGTAACGGCGCAAGGCGTTGTAGCCGGTATGGCGTAACGGTTCGTGTACTTTAAACGCGGTTGCGGGGTGATGTTTATTTGCGGGGTTTGCTCTGTTGTTTTGATTTTGTCTGGTAGGCCGCCATCGCTGGCAAGCCAGCTCCCACAATTTGACCGAGTGCATTCAGTTGGGGATTGGTCAGCTGGGAGGCCGCTTTCGCGAGCAAGCTCGCTCCCACAGTTGGAATGCGTGCATTCAGGTGGGAGGTTGGTCGGCTGGGAGGCCGCCATCGTTGGCAAGCCAGCTCCCACAGTTGGAGTGTGTACATTCAGTTGGGGATTGGTCGGCTGGGAGCCGCTTTCGCGAGCAGGCTCGCTCCCACAGTTGGAATGCGTGCATTCAGGTGGGAGGTTGGTCGGCTGGGAGGCCGCTTTCGCGAGCAAGCCCGCTCCCACAGTTGGAATGCGTGCATTCAGGTGGGGATTGGTCGGCTGGTAGGCCGCCATCGCTGGCAAGCCAGCTCCCACAATTTGACCGAGTGCATTCAGTTGGGGATTGGTCGGCTGGGAGGCCGCTTTCGCGAGCAGGCTCGCTCCCACAGTTGGAATGCGTGCATTCAGGTGGGAGGTTGGTCGGCTGGGAGGCCGCTTTCGCGAGCAGGCTCGCTCCCACAGTTGGAATGCGTGCATTCAGGTGGGAGGTTGGTCGGCTGGGAGGCC
>NZ_JAFLXF010000023.1:0-119821 GCF_019891575.1 Pseudomonas sp. MIS38 | reverse complement strand
GACCGATTCATCAGGCCGAACTGGTGAAATGAAGGCCTGCCTGACGGCAGGCCATTACCGGCCCGCACACAAAAAATCTGACACTCTCGCCACTGGAGGCAGGTTTCCTTTCGACCAATAACCCCCAGGTATATCCAGCAGCAGTCAGATACTTCAGGTTGTTCTTGCTTAGGTTTTATCTAAGGCTTCTTAAATATCTGTTCTGTCATTTTCGTGGTTGGAATGATCAATGACTTTGTGTAATAGGTTTTATATCCATACGCGGTAATGCGTACCTTGCAGGGTATGAAAGCTTTATTGGCTAGTAGCGGTCGGACGGCTTCGTAATCATTCAGATCGAGTTGCGTCCCGTAGGGTCTAGCGTTGTAGAAAACAAGCTCTGAGGTGAAAGTGTAATTTGGTCTGGTTTGGCTGCTCGCATTCACCAGGCCTTCAGCCTTTATATTGATTGAATGCTTGGACGAAAAATCCATATCGCCGTCTAGTGAGCAGATCAGCGTTGGCGTGAGCTGATTAGAGTTCTCGAAATCATTGAATGCGCTAGCCAAATCTACTGTTGAAGTGAATTTCACAGTAAAAAGATTATTCGGTCCTAATTCGAAAGACGATAAAGTAAGGTCGGCGGGCGGGATGTTGGCTGTTTTTACACAGCCAGCGCAGAGAAGTAATGTCAGGTAAACGAAGCCGCGATATAGATTCATTGGCCGAAAATACCATTGATGGAATCAAAAATCAGATCGAGCGCTGATTTTGCTTCCTGAACAGGTTGAATGAACATCCAGTTATTCGGCTTGTCTTGTTTTATCTCTTTGCGCACATTTCAATTTCAGCTTGTGTTGACACTTTTGTGTCAATACCTAATCTGTATTTGCAATAGTCAATGATGTCCTGCCTTTGCTCGTTCGTGAGTTTTTCTACTCGACGGTAATTCCCATCGTTTGCATGGATGTTTGTAAATTTCACACGCATGCTTGGATCCTTCTTAATGAAGAAAACTCGATTGACCTCACCATCAGATACTTCGTTATAGAAGCCCACGTTCAGGATGATTAAAAGCGAGACCAATCCTGCAAATATAAAATATTTCATTCCGCGCCTGGCTTCGGTGGTGGGAGAAGTCCGGTCTTGGTGCGGATGTTTCTGACAAGCTCCATGCCAATGTTGCCGGGGCAGATTTTCCCTTCACTCACTTGGCCGGGGTACTCCCGGTGGCCGCCAAAATTCTTGATCAGAAAAACGTCTTTAAGCACTTTGATCAATCGCAGTAACGAGTCAATCTGTGCCGCAGGTATGACATTTGTTGTGCTAACCCCGAAGTACTCCAGGGTTTCCCTGCCTTTCGCAACGATGTCTCCGCCTTCCTCTGCAGTAGTCAGGTTTTCCAGAAGCACTATTCCGATCACGCCTGTGTTGAACAGGTGAACGTTCGACCCTAGAAACCTGATGTCACGGCCTTCGAGAACCGTTCCGTCGCAAGCGATCCCATAGTGGTAGCCGATATCGTCAAAGCCGTTACCCATGTGATGGGATTGAACGCCTTTCATCTGCTTGCTTCCGCCTGGAGTGCATTCGTATGAGCGCCCGGCATGATGCAGAGCAATCATTGAATAGTCCCAATCCTTTTCCATGTCAGGTTTGGCCTTGGCCGCTCCCCAACTAGAGCGTTCGGTAAAGACGCCACCTGCCTTTCGAAAGCTTTGAATGATCGCTTCGCGTGTCGCCGCACGATCATCGACTTTTACCGGGATGGGGCACATGAACTCGCCGGGTTTGATTTTTTGAGCGGTCGCTTTCGTTGAGAAATTGTCAGCCATTACTGCCCCTCCGACAGTTCGTCGAGTGTTCTTGCCGGAGCATTAAATATGACGTGCAGAGAGATTTTTGAGTCTTTCGATGGCGCCTTTACGTGAGCAACTCCATTTGCATCCGTGACGCCCGTGATTTTTACCCCGTCGATGGTTGCAACAAAATCCCTGAGTGCCAATGGCTCACCGGTCTCGCTATTGAGCACGCTGAATGATTGACCAAAGGTATTAGGCAGGACTAACGGCAGTGGAGGCGTAAACGGCGCGGGAGTATGCGAATTGCCAATGATTACGGTACCGGAGCCACTGATGACATTGTTGCCATGAGCCCCCGTGCTACCCAAGGTTGCTGCGGGCAAGCCATTGATGAGAACCGTGGAGGCGACGTCTCCGACAATTGCGCTTCCACATGCGCTCTTGTCAGTCTGTCGTGCGGCAGCCAAGCCATCGAAGAAAACGTCTGGAGACCCAGAGGCTATTGGGTTGACTCCGTGCCCTGGTAGTGGGCAGGACGTGGGATCGGTAATACGAGCGGCAGGTTTGCCCGACATCTTGAACATCCTTGTAGAAGTAACGGCAGTCGAAGTCTGGCATAGAGGCAGGCTGCAAACCATAGCAGGGCGATCTTGAGCTTTCGGAGCGAGATGTTGGGAATCTGAGAATTCGCCTATCGGTTCGTCCTGAAGGCAGATGCCTAACGCGTTCCTGTTTCTAGTTAGTCCCTCCGTGGCGACCTATTTAACGCCGCCAAGGAGGGAGCGTTCGTTATGCCGTCGGCACAACATTATCCAACGCCTGATTCACCGCCAGTTCCCCCAGCATCACCACCTGCGCAATGCCCAGCAGCGTCTTGCGAATCGGCCCCTCCACCAGCGCGGCCACATCCCCCAACATCACCGTTGCCGAACCCAGTGATTCACTGGCGTTCGCCAGCAATTCCTCGGTGGCGATTTTGGGGTTGGCCAGGAACATGGCGTTGGGTGTGTAGGGCGTGGCCATGATTTGGCTGGCGGGGTTCAGGTAGTGGTCGAGGGCGCGTTCGGCGGCTTCGCTGAGTTTTCGGGAATCGGAGGATTCGTAGGGTGAGACCGTTTCGGTTACGGGTGGGTTTGGTGTGACCTTGAACATAGTGACGCTCCATATGTGGCTAAGGGAACCATCACATTCGCTACCAAACGAGGGTGGTGGCCATTACGAAGGTTGGTAGACCGGCACACATGGAAAAACCGGCGCGCTCGAAAGCGCCCTGCGCATGGCCACCATAAAACACAGGCGCCAGAAGGCATCTGCGTAAGGTGACGTTTTGCGCCATGTGTGAAACCGGGCTACCAAACCCGATCGCTGCTTTATCAGCGACCGACCCACGATAGAACCCGCACTCTAGGCGCACAAGCCGGCGGATTCTGGCGTAGTCGTAGGCAATGGCGCAAGGCGTTGTAGCCTTGGGGACGTAACACCGGGTGTCATATAAACAACTCTGTTTAAACGCGTCATCGCGCGCCATTGGTAGGGTCGCCCTCGGCCAGCATGTGTTTCATGTATTCGCGTTCTGGCGCGCCGGGCAGGACGCCGGTGGTGATAGCTTCGAGCACGGTGATGTGTTGTTCGTTGAAGACGCTGACTTCGGCTGTTGCGTGGCCTCGCTCGTCGATGCTGGTGATGAGCCAGTGGCAGGTGATGGTTTCGCCGGGATAGACGGGGCGCTTGAACTGGAGGTTCATGCCGGTGGCGAGCCAGCCGATCTGGCCGCCGATTTCGGTCATCAGGCTGGCCGTGAGCAGGCCGTGGGTGATCGGCGCTTTGAATGCTCGCAGTTGCGCATAGTGCGCGTCGCAGTGGACGGGGTTGTAGTCGCGGGACAGTTGCGCGAAGTGATGGACGTCGTCGGGTGTGAAACGGCGGACGACGTTGAAGCGGTCGCCCACCTTGAGGCCTTCGGCGGCGCGTTGTCTCGGGGTTTGCATGGGGGCCTCCTGCTGCTGGCGGTTGGTTAAAAGGTGTGTTCGGGGCCGGGGAAGGTGCCGGCCTGTACGTCGTCGGCGAAGTCTCTGGCCGCCGTTTGCAGGACGCTGCGCAGGTCGGCGTACTGTTTGACGAAGCGCGGCAGACGTCCCTGGCGCAGGCCGGCCATGTCTTGCCAGACCAGCACTTGCGCGTCGCACTGATTGCCGGCGCCGATGCCCACAGTGGGGATCGCCACCGCTTGAGTGATCGCTGCGCCAACGTCGCCGGGCACCATTTCGATCAGCAGGGCGAACGCGCCGGCGGCTTCCAGCGCTTTGGCGCTGTCGATCAGGCGCTGCCCGTCTTCGCCCCGACCTTGTACACGATAGCCGCCCAATTGATGTTCCATCTGCGGGGTGAAACCGATGTGGGCCATGACCGGGATGCCCGAGACGCTGAGCTTGGCGATGTGTGGCAGCAATTCGACACCGCCCTCGATCTTCACCGCATGGGCGCCAGCCTCCTTCATGAAACGCACGGCGGTTTGCAGGCATTGTTCGGGTGAAACCTGGTACGAGCCGAAGGGCAGGTCGGCGATGACCAAGGCCCGCCGGGTTGATCGGGTGACGGCGCGCACCAGCGGGAGCAGTTCGTCGACGGTCACGGCCAAGGTCGAGTCGTTGCCAAACACGTTGTTGGACGCTGAGTCGCCGACCAGCAGGACGGGAATGCCGGCGTCCTCGAAAATTACTGCGCTGTACATGTCGTACGCGGTCAGCATCGCCCATTTGCGCCCTTCGACTTTCATCTGTTTGAGCTGCGGGATGCGCAGGCGTGTTGCCGGCTTGGTTAGGGCAGTGGTGTCGTAGGGTGAGGTGTGTTCGGTCATTGGCAGATCTCGTCAGGAGGAAGAATCAGGCGTGCAGCTGTTCGATCAGCAGCCCCAGCGCAATCGCAATCATGATCAGCCCTGAAACTCGACTGACCCTGCGTGCCGCTGCAGGCCGGGCGCGCAGTACCACCTGTGAGCCAAACCCGACCAGCAGATAGATCACCGCGCAACTGGCGGTATGCACCAGGCCGAGCGCGACCATTTGCAGCGGCACGGGCCACGGCGCGCCGGCGTCGGTGAATTGCGGCAACAGGGCGAGAAACAGCAAGAACACTTTCGGGTTGAGCCCGCTCACGCAAAGACCCTTCAAGGCCCAGCGCGCCCATGAGTCGCTGGTCTGGCTCGCTGCGGCGTGCGGAGTGGAAGGGCGGGCGAACAGATTGGCGCCCAGCCACAGCAGGTAACCGGCGCCGGCTACGGTCAGTGCTGTCAGGGCCAGCGGATGTCCGGCGATCAGCGTGCCTACCCCGGCCGCCACAATCAGCGTCGCGAGTAAGTGCCCGGACAGCAGACCGCCCACGGCGGGGAGTACGACGCGGTGCTTCAAGCCTGCGGAAATCGCGTAGGCCCAGTCGGCGCCGGGGGTGATCACAAACAGAATCGATACCGCCCAGAAAGCGGCGAATACGCTGAAGGTCATGGCGTCACCCATGGCCGTTGACGTGGCGTTGCTTTGCTCATGTTGGTTTTCCATCAATCAAGTGCCGCGCCGGTTGCAGCGGTGCGGCAGTTTTTGGTTGAGGGAGAATAAGCAAACTCGGCTAGAATATTTTTCCAAAGATGGTCGTCATGGCGCATCAGATTAGAAGGTTTTATTGCGTGGACAGAACTGATCGGAAGATTCTTGCTGAGCTGCAAAAGGATGGTCGGCTGTCGGTCACCGAACTGGCCGATCGCGTGGGCCTGAGCCTTTCACCCTGCCACCGCCGCGTGCGGGCGCTGGAAGAGTCCGGGGTGCTGCTCGGCTACCGGGCAAAACTCGACCCCGCCGCGCTGGGCCTGAACTTTTCCGCGATGGTCTTCGCCACGTTGCGCGAAGGCGACCGGCAAGCGGTGGAGGCGTTCGAGGCGGCGCTGGTGGAGATTCCGCAGGTGGTGGATGCGCAACGGTTGTTCGGCGAACCGGATTATTTGCTGCACGTCATCGCTCAGGATTTGCCAGCGTTTCAGCGCCTGTATGACGAGTGCCTTTCGACTTTGCCGAATGTGCAGCGGCTGACCTCGACGCTGGTGATGAAGCGCGTGGTGCAGGATCGACCGTTGCCGTTGTAAACAGAGTGATACGATCGGGGCGTGCCTCCCACGCCACAGAGCAGAATCGTCCACCATGAAACCCAGTTTCGAAAAAATCCCCACCGAAGCCACTGCCTCCTGGACGCTGCTGAACCGGCGCCTGCCAGGGGCAATTCCGTTTGAGTGGCACCACCACCCCGAGTACGAACTGACGCTGACCTTGAACAGTCGTGGCCATCGCTATATCGGCAATGACGTCGCGGCTTACGATGACGGCGATCTGATTCTGGTCGGGCCGAATGTGCCGCATAGCTGGTCGTCGGCGGAGCGGGTCGACGCCGGGCAACCGCATGTGGCGTTGGTGATCTGGTTTTCGGCGGCGTGGGCGGAGTCGCTGGTGACGTTGTTTCCGGAGATGGGGTCGCTGCGGCAATTACTTGTGGCGGCGCGGCAGGCGTTGAGTTTCAGTGCGGCAGCGTCGCGGGAGATTCGGCCGCTGATCGAGGCGATGGTTGAGCAGGAGCCGGCCGAGCGTTTGATCGCGCTGTTGACCGTGTTGAGCAAACTGACGCGGGACGTCGATGCCAGGCGAATCCTCTCTGCGTCGGACTCGCAGGCTGGCAGCCAGATTGTTGAAGACCCGCGCATCCACCGGGTTCTGGATTATTTGCATGGTCACTACGCCCAGGCCATCAGCATTCCAGCGTTGGCCGAGATGGCGTGCGTCAGTGTGTCGGCGTTCCATCGGATGTTCCGCCGTCATACGCGCTGCACGGCGTTGGACTACATCGTACGGCTAAGAGTCGGACACGCCTGTGCGTTGTTGATGCAGGGGAATACGACGGTTTCGCTGATTGCCGACGAAGTAGGGTACTCGTCGCTGGCGCTGTTCAATCGGCAGTTCAAGGCGTTGAAGGGGCTGACGCCTTCGGAGTTTCGTCGTCAGCACGGTCATCACTTTCAGTAAGCAGCGCGCCGCTACAACGCCACAATCGTATTACTTGACGCGGTAAATCAGGCTGCCGCCGACACCATCGGAAGTGGTCCCATACCTGCACCAACAACAAGGTCTGCAGGTCCCCCGATGAGCAAATACCAGGCATTCGAGAGCGCAACGCTTCCGGAGAATTACCGCGAAAGTATCGTCAAAATGAAACGCACCTTGCGCGCGCAGATCGGCGATGTGCAGGGGCTGTTTGCCGAGGTCAGTGAGTTTATTGCCGGCGAGATTGCGTCGATCAAAGCCCAGGAGGCGCAGACCGGGTCGGGCTGGCCGGTGCTGGAGTTCGCTGACATCGCCGCTGGCACAGTGACTGCCGAGCAACTGGCGTTGATCAAGCGTCGCGGTTGCGTGGTGATCCGCAATCACTTCCCCCGCGAGCAGGTGTTGCAGTGGGACCAGGGGTTACTGGATTACCTCGACAAGAACCGGTTCGATGCGTTTTACCGTGGGCCGGCCGACCAGTTTTTCGGCAATCTTGAGGCGTCGCGGCCGGAGATTTTTCCGATCTATTGGTCGGCGGCGCAAATGCAGTTGCGCCAGCATGAGCGGATGGGCACGGCGCAGGCGTTTCTCAATCGGTTGTGGAAGACTCATTCGCACGGTCAGGACTGGTTCAATCCGGACATCAACGCGCTGTATCCGGATCGGGTACGTCGGCGTCCGCCGGGCACGCACTCGAAAGGCCTTGGCCCGCACACCGATTCCGGGGCGCTGGAGCGCTGGCTGCATCCGGCGTATTTGAAGGTCTTCGACAAAATCTACAGCAACGACTTCGCGGCCTACGACCCGTGGGATGCGGCGTTTCGTACCGAGGTGGATGAATACGCCTACAAGGACACGGTGAAGTGTTCGGCGTTTCGCACGTTTCAGGGCTGGACTGCGCTGTCGGACATGCAGGCCGATCAAGGCGTGCTGCACACCCTGCCGATCCCCACGGCGATGGCGTACCTGCTGCTGCGGCCGCTGCTCGATGACGTGCCCGAAGACGAGTTGTGTGGGGTGGCGCCGGGCAAGGTGCTGCCGGTATCGCGGCAATGGCATCCGCTGCTGATCGAGGGGCTAAGTCCGATTCCGGATGTGCAGGCCGGCGATTCGGTTTGGTGGCATTGCGATGTGATCCATAGCGTCGCGCCGGTGGAGAATCAGCAGGGCTGGGGCAACGTGATGTACGTGCCGGCGGCGCCGATGTGTGCGAAGAATCTGCGCTATGCGCGGGATGTGTTCAGGGCGTTTGAGCAGGGGGCGTCGCCGGATGATTTTCCGCGGGAGGATTATGAGCGGGCGTGGGTGGAGCGTTTTCCGGTGGAGCGTCTGAATTCGATGGGGCGTGCGGGGCTTGGGTTGGAGTAGGTGAGTTTGGGGTTTGGGGCCGATTCGCGGCCCATCGGGACGGTGCGACGTATCGCTAAACCTCTCGCCATGGGTTTTGTGTTGTCTGGTCGCTGGCGGTCGTCTCGGGTTCTTTGTTGACTGGGCTGGCGCCATCGCGAGCAGGCTCACTCCTACAGGTTTTGCGCCCGCCACAACATTCGTGAGCACTGCAAAATCCACTGTAGGAGTGAGCCTGCTCGCGAAAAGGGCACCCACGGTGTCTGGACTTATTCATCACCATTCTGGACACAGTGTTTGTCCAGCCGACCGATTTTTGCCGTGCGCTTGAACCCCTAACATCGTCTCCACTCCGTGAACAAACACGGTTCCCCACGAGACGGTGAACATCATGAAACTTGCAAAAATCGCTCTTCTTCTGGCCCTAGGCGGTATCGGCGCGCAAGCCTTTGCGGCGGATGAAACCGCACAAGTCGAGGCGTACAACTCCGCCAGCCAACTCGACATCGCTCACGTGGTGTCGATCTCCGACACTGCCAATCAGTGCGGCGCGGTGCCGGTGCAGATGACTTATGACGACTCAACCGGCGCGCAACACGTCGTGCAATACCAAGTGATGGGCAGCGGTTGCTCTAACGGTTAATGGTCGATGCCGGTGCTGGAGGGTCGACACTCCAGGTCTGCGGCACTAAGCATCAGCGAGTTGCTTGGCCCCAGCCATGTCTTCATCCGATGCCAACAGTTGCGGGATGGCGGTTTTCAGGAACTCCACCCAGGTCTTGATTTTGGCGTCGACGAATTTGCGCGACGGGTAGATCGCGAACAGGTTGTATTCCTCCAGGCGGTACTGCGGCAGTACCCGCACCAGTGTGCCTCCGACCAATCCTTCGACGGCTGATGCCAGCGGCTGAATGCCGATGCCCATGCCATTTCTGATCGCCGTGGCCATGCCGTCGGCGGTGTTGATGTGGAAAGGGGAGTCGGGGATATTCTGCGTTTCCATGCCTTGCGGGCCTTCGAACACCCAGTTGTCTGCGGGCATCACCGTGTTGACGATGCGCAGGCAGTCGTGCGCTGCGAGGTCGGCGGGTGTGGCGGGGTGGCCGCGTTTGGCCAGGTACGCCGGCGAGGCGCAGAGGATGCTGTAAGTGCTGCCCAGGCGTTGCGCGACGAAACCGGAATCCGGCAGGTCGCGGGCTAGCACGATGGACATGTCGTAGCTTTCTTCCAGCAGGTCGGGCAGGCGATTGCTCAGGGTCAGATCGAACATCACCGTGGGGTGAATCTCGCGGTAACGGGCGATTGCATTGATCACGTAGTGGTTGCCGATGGCGGCCATGGCGTGGATCTTCAGACGCCCGACCGGCAAGGTCTGGGCGGTGCCGGCTTCTTCATCGGCTTCGCGCAGGTCATCGAGGATTTTTTCGGCGCGCTGCAAATAACGCACGCCGGCTTCGGTCAGGGCGAGGCGGCGAGTGGTGCGGTTGATCAGGCGCGTGTGCAACCGGGCTTCGAGGCTGGAGACGGCTTTGGAGACGTTGGTCGTGGTGGTGTCGAGCACGTCGGCCGCAGCGGTGAAGCTGCCGCTCTGGGCCACGGCGACGAAGCAGCGCAGGGTCTGAATAACGTCCATCGTTGTGCTTGGCTCTGTGGCTGGGATGGCCATTCTAGGGTTTGCCGTGGGTGGTGGTGCAAATGTTTGCGAATGAGGGCGGGCGCATGGCGGGTGAAGGGCTTGAAGACATTCTGGCGCCGGGGCTTTCGGTGGTGTTCTGCGGGATCAATCCGGGATTGCTCGCGGCGGCGCAGGGGCATCATTTTGCCGGGCGCAGTAATCGCTTCTGGCGCACCTTGCACTTGGCCGGGTTCACCCCGCATGAGGTGCCGGCGGAGGAGGATCGAAGCATCCTGCAATTTGGCTGCGGCTTGACGGCGGTGGTCGAGCGGCCGACGGCGCGGGCGGATCAATTGGCGGCGCAAGAGTTCGCCGCTGCCGCCCAGGGCTTTGAGCAGAAGATCAGCCGCCATGCGCCGCGCTTTGTGGCGTTTCTCGGCAAGGCTGCGTATGCGGCGTTGACGGGGCAGAAGGTGGTGGCGTGGGGGTCGCAGGCGAAGACCTTCGGCGGCGCGCACGTGTGGGTGTTGCCCAATCCCAGTGGGCGCAATCGGGCGTTCTCCCTTAAGCAACTGGTAGCGGCATATCGGGAATTGCATGAGGCATTGATCGCGAGCGGGTAAATCATGCGTCCAGCGTTTCTCGGTTGGCCAGCTACGATTGATGCAGTCAAATCGCCGAGGAGGACGCTCGCCATGAAACCCGAAAAAACCGACACCGACGCCTCGGCACTCATCGACGCTCGAATCGCTGAACTGGACGATTGGCGCGGAGCGATCCTCGGCGAGATTCGCAAGGTCATTCGCCAGGCCGATCCCGAGGTGGTGGAGGAGTGGAAGTGGCGGGGCGTTCCGGTGTGGTCGCGGGGCGGGATCATTTGCACCGGGGAGACTTACAAGGCGGCGGTGAAGATGACCTTCGCCAAGGGCGCGGCGCTGGCTGATCCTGCGGGGTTGTTCAACGCCAGCCTTGAGGGCAACACCCGCCGGGCGATTGATTTTCACGAGGGCGACCCGGTCGATGAGCGGGCCTTGCAAGCGCTGATTCGCGAGGCGATTGCGCTGAATTTGTCGAAGTGAATCGCGCCGTTTGCCTCGGCTCAGAAATAACTGGCTGTTTTAAAACAAATTTTTTTGCACTCAGGGCTTCCCAGATTAAAAAAAGGTTGGTAAATTGCGGCCCATTCTCGAAGAGCTTGTTACAGAGCTTGAGATACAGGGGCGTCGCCAAGCGGTAAGGCAGCAGGTTTTGATCCTGCCATGCGTTGGTTCGAATCCAGCCGCCCCTGCCATATTCAGAAAAAACGCCAGTCCGAAAGGGCTGGCGTTTTTTTATGCGCGCGATTTGTGGCTGGGGCTGACAGTTGCCTGAGCCGGAGCGGGGGACTGATGTAAACTGCCCGCGCGAAAGTCCCGGCGCGTTGTTGGCCGGCGACCCTCAATCTCTCCAGACAAGAGACTTTCATGGCTAATCAAGACCTCAGCTTCACCCCTGATCCGGATGCAGATTCGATTTCCTCCGACGTCGTCGGTTTCAACGGCATTCTGGTTTCGACCCAGATCCCGACCCGCGCCGACGGCAGTCTGGAGCTGGGCGACATCACCCAGCAAAGCGAATGCACCCTGCAGGCGCTGAAAGTGGCGCTGGAGCGGGCCGGCAGTTCGATGGATCGCGTCATGCACTTGACCATCTACCTCACCGATATGGCCGACCGTGCGGCGTTCAACGAAGTCTACAAGCGCTTCTTCGCCAAGCCATGGCCGGTGCGCGCCGCGGTGGGCGTGGCGTCGCTGGCGGTGGAAGGCATGCGCGTGGAAGTCACCGCAATGGCCGCCAAGGCCTGACCGCCCCCTGTAGGAGTGAGCCTGCTCGCGATAGCGGTAAATCAGCCACCATCAACGTTGACTGTGCCACCATCATCGCGAGCAGGCTCACTCCTACAGGAGACTCTCGTGTCGGATTGGAGCGAGGTCATCTGCCACTTGGCAGCACAGGCGTGCCGCTCGGGCGTTTCGCGGCTACAATGCGCGCCTTAACCGTGACAGCCTGACTAAAAAAACTATGTCCTTGCCCAAGCATCATCTGGAATTGCTCAGCCCCGCCCGTGACGTGGCGATTGCCCGCGAGGCGATCCTGCACGGCGCCGATGCCGTGTACATCGGTGGCCCGAGCTTCGGCGCGCGCCACAACGCCTGCAACGAGGTGAGCGAAATCGCCGAGCTGGTGGAGTTTGCCCGCCGTTATCACGCGCGCATTTTCACCACCATCAACACCATCCTGCACGACAACGAACTGGAGCCGGCGCGCAAGCTGATCCACCAGTTGTACGACGCCGGTGTCGACGCGCTGATCGTCCAGGATCTGGGCGTGATGGAACTGGACATTCCGCCGATCGAGCTGCATGCCAGTACCCAGACTGACATCCGCACGCTGGAGCGGGCGAAATTCCTCGATCAGGCCGGTTTCTCGCAACTGGTACTGGCCCGTGAGCTGAACCTGAAAGAAATTCGTGCCATCGCCGACGAAACCGATGCCGCCATCGAGTTCTTCATTCACGGCGCACTGTGCGTGGCGTTCTCCGGGCAGTGCAACATCTCCCACGCGCAGACCGGGCGCAGCGCCAACCGTGGCGACTGCTCGCAGGCCTGCCGTTTGCCGTACACCCTGAAAGACGAAAAGGGTGGGGTGATCGCCTACGAAAAACACCTGCTGTCGATGAAGGACAACAACCAGAGCGCCAACATTCGCGCGCTGGTCGAAGCCGGTGTGCGCTCGTTCAAGATCGAAGGTCGCTACAAGGACATGGGCTATGTGAAGAACATCACCGCCTATTACCGCCAGCGCCTTGACGACGTGCTCGAAGACCGCCCGGACCTGGCTCGCGCCTCCAGCGGCCGTACCGCGCACTTCTTCCTGCCGGACCCGGAAAAGACTTTCCACCGTGGCAGCACCGACTACTTCGTCACCGATCGCAAGATCGACATCGGCGCGTTCGATTCGCCGACCTTCACCGGTCTGCCAGTGGGCACCGTCGAGAAAGTCGGCAAGCGTGACATCCAGGTGGTGACGCAGGAACCGCTGTCCAACGGCGATGGCCTCAACGTGCTGGTCAAGCGTGAAGTCGTGGGTTTCCGCGCCAACATCGCCGAGCCAAAGGGCGAGTTCGAAGAAGACGGCGAGAAGCGCTATCGCTACCGCGTCGAGCCGAACGAAATGCCCGAAGGCCTGTACAAGCTGCGGCCGAATCATCCGCTGAACCGCAATCTCGACCACAACTGGCAACAGGCGCTGCAGAAGACCTCTGCCGAGCGTCGTATCGCATTGAGCTGGGTCGCGCGTCTGCGTGAAGAACAGCTGGAAGTGACCGCGACCAGTGAAGAGGGGATCAGTGCCAGCGTGACCCTCAACGGTCCGTTCGGTGTGGCCAACAAGCCGGAACAGGCGCTGGAGCAATTGCAGGATCTGCTCGGTCAGCTCGGTACCACCCAGTACCACGCCACCGACATCAAGCTCGATGCACCGCAGGCGTTCTTCATTCCGAACTCGCAGCTCAAGGCCTTGCGCCGTGAAGTCATCGAAGCCCTGACGGCCGCCCGTGTCGCGGCGCATCCGCGTGGCAGCCGCAAGGCTGAAACCACGCCACCGCCGGTGTACCCGGAGTCGCACCTATCGTTCCTGGCCAACGTCTACAACCAAAAGGCGCGCGACTTCTATCACCGTCACGGCGTGAAACTGATCGATGCGGCCTACGAGGCGCACGAAGAGGCCGGTGAAGTGCCGGTGATGATCACCAAGCACTGCCTGCGTTTCTCGTTCAACCTGTGCCCGAAACAGGCCAAAGGCGTGACCGGCGTGCGCACCAAGGTCGCGCCGATGCAGCTGATTCACGGCGACGAAGTGCTGACCTTGAAGTTCGACTGCAAGCCGTGCGAGATGCACATCATCGGCAAGATGAAAGGCCACATCCTCAACATGCCGCAACCGGGCAGCGTGGTCGGCCACATCAGCCCGGAAGACCTGCTGAAAACCATCCCGCGCGCGCCACACTGAGTGACGGGCGGGCGTGGCGCTACGGTGTCACGCCTGCTCGGGCTCACGCTCCGCCAGCTCTTCGAGCAAGTCGGCTGACGGCACAAAGAACAGCCCCCCGGTGACTGCCGTGCTGAAGTCCAGCAAACGGTCGTAGTTGCCGACGGGTTTGCCGACAAACATGTTCTCCAGCATCTGCTCGATCGGTTCCGGCGAGCGCGCGTAACCGATGAAATAGGTGCCGAACTCGCCAACCCCCGGACGACCGAACGGCATGTTGTCGCGCAGGATCTTCTGCTCCTGACCGTCCTTGGTGATGGTGGTCAGGGCGCTGTGGGAATTGCTCGGCTTGACCTCTTCACCGAGTTCGATGTCGGCCAGCTTGGTGCGGCCGATCACCTTCTCCTGAGCCTCGACGCTCAATGCATTCCACGCCTCCATCTTGTGCAGATACTTCTGCACCAGCACATAACTGCCGGATTCGAACGCGGGGTCTTCGTTGCCGATCAGGGTGAAGTGGTCAGCCTTGCGGCCCACCGGGTTCTCGGTGCCATCGACGAAACCGATGATGCTGCGCATGTCGAAGTAGCGGAAACCCTGCACCTCATCCACCACGGTGATCGCGCCATTGAGTGCGCTGCACAACTGGGTCGCCAGTTCGAAACACAGGTCCATCTGGTCGGCACGGATGTGCAGCAGGATGTCGCCCGGCGTCGCAACGGCGCGACGGCCCTCGACACCGAACTCGCGGAACGGATGCAGCGAGGCCGGACGTGGACTGCCGAACAGGGCGTCCCAGGCGCTGGCGCTGAAACCGCAGACACATGACAAGTTGCCGTTGGGCACGCGTTTGCCGACCGAACGGGTGAGGGCGGCGATGTCGCCGCACCAGCCGCGCACCTGACTGGCGGCGTCGCTGCCAGGCAGCAGCGTGGCGACGATGAAAATCGCGCTGCTGGTGATCGGGTTGCAGATTGCTTGTGGCTCGGGTGTCTGGGTATCCATTGATGAAGTCATAGTCGGTTCCATATGCGCGGGGCCAAGGTCGGCGCTCAGTATGAAACCAAAAACGTTTCATCGATATCTCAGAAGCGACCGAGTCGATAGGCATCCAGTGCCGGCAAGCCGGAGTTCGCTGAGGGTGACACCAGATGCGCGACCATCTCTGCGGTAATCGCAGCTTGAGTCAGCCCCAGATGCTGATGACCGAACGCGAGCAGTACCTTGCCGTCGCAGACCTTGTCGATGATCGGCAGCGAGTCCGGCAGCGACGGACGAAAGCCCATCCACGGCGTCGCGTCTTCAGCGTTCAAATCACGGCGGAATAAGCCCTTGCTCAAACGGTGTAACTGCCAGGCGCGTTCCATAAACGGCGGGCGCTCCAGACCGGCGAACTCAACGGTGCCGGCCAGGCGCAAGCCGCCGGCCATCGGCGTCATGATGAACTTGCGCTCCAGCGACGTGACGGCGAACGGCAGGCGTCCTTGCTCATGCGGCAACATCAGGTGATAGCCGCGTTCGGTGTCCAGCGGCACGCGTTTACCGGTCAGTGCAGTGGTGAGCTTCGCCGAATGCGCGCCACAGGCGATCAGCACCTGCCGCGCGGTGAAACGTCCCTGATCGGTGATCAGCGACACGCCATGCGCCTGCAACTGGCCGCCCTGAACCTCCTGCTGGAAGAACTGCACGCCGGCCGTTTTGGCCGCGCTCACCAGTTCACATACCACCTGATACGGGTCGAGAAAATGCCCGGTGCGCGGGTAGAACAATCCGCCCTGAATCTGTTCGCTGAGCTGCGGCGCGCTTTCTCGCACGGCGCTGGCCGACCAGAAATCCACCGGCACCTGTTGCTGACGCATGCGCGCCTGCAAGGCTTCGACGGCGGGTCGCGATTCGGCGCGCTCGAACACTAACAGCGAGCCGTCCTCCTTGAGCAGGTCGGGGTGGGCGATGCTGTGCAGCAGGCGCTTCCAGGCGTCGAGGCTGCTTTCGTTGAGCGCGCGCAAACCGGCCACGGTGCGCTGAAACGGCGCCGGGCGCAGGTTCAGCAGTAATCGGCTGAACCACGGCAAAGCGCGCGGCAGGTACTTCCAGTCCAGGCGCAGCGGCCCCATCGGGTCCATCAGCATTGCCGGCAGGCGCTTGAGGATCGACGCATCGGCAATCGGAAACACCTGCTCGGTGGCCAGATGCCCGGCGTTGCCGAACGAGGCGCCATGACCGGGCGGCTGCTTGTCGATGACCACCACCCGTTTACCCTGACGCGCCAGTTGCAGGGCGCAGGCGACACCGATGATGCCGGCGCCGATCACCGCGATGTCGGCGTTGTCCGTTGTGAGGTTGTCGGGCATGTTCAGGCTTCCCTCTGGCCGTCGAGCAAGCGTCGTAACTGCAGCGGATTCGCCTGTTTCAGCGGCGGCGGCAGCAGGCTGTCGGGAAAATCCTGATAACACACCGGACGCAGGAAACGCAGGATCGCCGCCGTACCGACCGAGGTGCTGCGCGAATCCGAGGTGGCCGGGAACGGCCCGCCATGCACCATCGCGTCACACACCTCGACCCCCGTCGGCCAGCCGTTGACCAGCAGACGTCCGGCCTTGCGTTCCAGTGTCGGCAACAAGGCCCGGGCTTGATCCAGATCGGCGTCATCCAGGTGCAGGGTGGCGGTCAACTGGCCTTCGAGGTGTTCGCAGACCTGACGGATTTCATCGTCGTTGGCGCACTGTACGAACAGTGATGCGGCACCAAAGATTTCACCTTGCAGGCGTGCGTCGGCGAGGAAGTCCTGCGCCTGAGTCATGAACAATTGCGTCTGGCACTGGTTCGGGCCTTCAGCCGCTAGACCGCTCGCCACGTGTTGCGCCTGCGGATGTTCGGCCAACGCGGCGACGGCGCTTGCATAGGCGCGGAAAATCCCCGGCGTGAGCATGGTCTGCGCCGGGCTGCGCTGGACCCCTTCGGCGGCGGTGGCGATGAAACTGTCCAGCGCCGGCCCTTGGTGAGCGATGACCAGCCCGGGATTGGTACAGAACTGCCCGGCACCCTGAGTCAGCGAGGCGACAAAACCCTGCGCCAACGCCTCACCGCGAGCGGCAAGCGCTGCGGGAAACAGCAGCACCGGATTGATCGAGCTCATTTCCGCGTACACCGGAATCGGCTCCGGCCGTGCCTGCGCCGCTTGGCTCAGGGCGAGGCCGCCACTGCGCGAGCCGGTGAAGCCCGCAGCCTTGATGCGCCAATCGCTGACCAACGCAATGCCCACTTCATTGCCCGAACCGAACAGCAGCGAAAACACGCCTTCAGGCAAACCGCATTTTTTCACCGCGCGAGCCAGCGCCTGGCCGACCAGTTCACTGGTGCCGGGATGTGCGCTATGCGCCTTGACGATCACTGGGCAACCGGCGGCCAGCGCCGAAGCGGTGTCGCCGCCGGCCACCGAGAACGCCAGCGGAAAGTTGCTGGCGCCGAACACCGCCACTGGCCCCAGCGCAATCTGCCGCTGGCGCAAATCAGAACGTGGCAGCGGCTGGCGCTGTGGTTGTGATTGATCGACGCGAACGTCCAGCCACTCGCCAGCACGCACGGTGCGGGCAAAGGTGCGCAATTGCCCGCAAGTGCGTCCGCGTTCGCCCTGGATACGGGCGCGTGGCAGGCCGGTTTCGGCCACGGCACGGTCGATCAGCGCATCGCCAAGGGCTTCGATCTCATTGGCGATGGTTTCGAGAAATTTGGCGCGCGCCTCCAGGGAGGTCTCGCGATAACGATCAAAGGCTTGCCACGCCAGTGCGCAGGCCTGTTCGACATGTTCTGCAGTGCCACCGGCATAGGCCGGTTCCAGCACTGCGTCGGTGGCGGGGTTGATCGCATGGATCGCTTCACGGCTGCCGGCAATGGCTTGGCCGCCGATCAGCATGTGGCCTGTCAGAGTCATGACGCTTCCTTGATAAAAGAGGTGAAGCCCCGGCATCACACCGGGGCAGGGACTGCGATCAGGCGAGGTTCTGTTCGGCGGACCAGTTTTTGTACCACTGGCGGAACAGCGCGTACTGGGTCTCGGCGTAACGGCGCTGGGCATCGCTCAAGGCGTCGGTTTCGTTGAAGTGCAAGGCGTATTCGCGGTCGCCGTTGAGCACCATCAGGTGCTTGTAATAGAGCACCAGGTCGCAGCCTTCGTCGAACGACGACAGCACTGCCAGCGCCGCTTCCAGTTCGCGCGCCAGACGTCGGGCCTTGGCATCGCCCTTGGCCGCTTGCTTGCTCAGCGCCACCAGTTGCAGCACTTCGCGGGGCAGGGCGTTGCCGATACCGGTGATCGCGCCGGTGGCGTTGCAGTTGACGAAACCGTGCACCACTTGGGTATCGACACCGACCATCAGGGTCACGGCATCGTCCTGCGAGGTGATGTTTTCGGCGGCGTAGCGCAAGTCGGCGCCACCGCCGAACTCCTTGAAGCCGATCAGGTTCGGGTGTTCACGGCGCAGTTCGAAGAACAGGTCGGCGCGGGTGGCGAAGCCGTAGTAGGGACTGTTGTAGATCACCGCCGGCAGGTTCGGCGCGGCGTTGAGGATCGCGGCGAAGTGGGCTTTTTGCGCGGTGGCCGAAGCACCACGGGACAAGACGCGCGGAATCACCATCAGGCCATGGGCACCGACTTTCGCCGCATGTGCAGCGTGGGACACCGCTTCACGGCTGTTGACCGCGCCAGTGCCGACGATGGTCGGAACCCCGGCGGCCACCAGACGCGCTACGCCTTCCTGACGCTCAGCCTCGGTCAGCAGCGGCCAGTCGCCCATCGAGCCGCAGTAAACCACCGCGCTCATGCCGATATCGATCAGCTCGCGACCCTTGGCCACCAGGGCGTCGAAGTCGGGTTTACGCGCGGCGGTGCACGGAGTCATCAGCGCGGGAATGCAGCCAGTGAAGATGTTATCGCTCATTGTTGTAGCTCCTCGGGACATTCATTCGGATCGTTAGAAAAGCGGGGCACTCAGATGCCCCAGGCGAAAGGATCCTGCTCGTCGATCAGCAGGGTGGCGTCGGCGGTCATGTAGGCGCGGCCGGTAATGAATGGGCGTACGCGTTCGCCTTGCCATTCGAAGCGCCCTTCGAACTGGCTGCCGGTGATGCTCGCTTGCGTCCAGACCTGGCCTTCGGCGAGTTTGCCGTCGGCGGCCAGGCAGGCCAGTTTGGCGCTGGTGCCGGTGCCGCAGGGCGAGCGGTCGTAGGCCTTCCCCGGGCACATGACGAAGTTGCGGCTGTCGGCGTGGGCGTCGTCGGCAAACAGTTCGACGTGGTCGATCAGCGCGCCGTCCTCACCGTGGATGCCTTGGGCCTCCAGGGCCTTGAGCATCGCCCAGGTGTACTCGGTGAGGGCTTCGACGTTGCTCATCTGCAGGTCCTGGCCGTGTTCGGAAACCAGGAAAAACCAGTTGCCGCCCCAAGCGATATCGCCGGACACGCGACCGTAACCGGGCACATCGACCGGCACCTGTTTGCGGTAGCGCCAGGCGGGGACGTTGCCAAGGGTCACCGCGCCGTCCTCGTGCAGGGTGGCGCTGACCGGGCCGACCGGGGTGTCGATCTTGTGCACGCCCGGTTCGATCTGCCCCAGGTAATGCAGCGAGTTGACCAGGCCGATGGTGCCGTGGCCGCACATGCCGAGGTATCCGGCGTTGTTGAAGAAAATCACCCCGCAAGTGGCGTCCGGCGACACCGGCGCGCAATACAGCGCGCCGACCAGTACGTCGTTGCCACGCGGTTCCAGCAGGCAGGCGCGGCGCCATTGATCGTGGCCTTCGCGCAAGGCATCGCGCTTCTCGGCCATGCTGTTGCCGGGCAGCTCGGGGAAGCCCTTCATCACCAGACGCGTGGGTTCGCCGCCGGTATGGGAATCGATGATGTGCAGTCGTTTCATGGTTCGTCCCTTGAGTGAAGGTCAGGCGTGAGCAGGGCGCTGGCCCGTTGCCGAATGGGTGGAGGATTCAGCGGCTTCGCTTTCGTCGTCCTCGGTTTCCAGACGAATCAGGCGTGCCGGTACGCCGGTGGCGGCGCCCCAGTAGTAGATGCCCAGCGCGCAGACCGCGACGATCACCGTGTCGAACGGATGACTGAGCACGCCGATGCCGCCGAAACTGCCGAGCTTGGAGAGGACGATGGTCACGGCGTAGAAGCCGATCAGCCACGCCGACGAGCGCACTTGCTGGCCGAGATTCAGGTGCGCGGTCGGCACCATGCGCCCGCACAGCAGGTAGATGACAAACATCAGGATTTGCAGGCCGAGCAACCACGACACGGTGCCCCAGCCCGACCAGTAGACAATCAGCGCGGCGATGATGAACGACAGCGGCCCAAGCACGCTCATGCCCTTGACCCGGAACGGACGCGGCATGTCCGGCGCGTTACGGCGCAGTGCGGCCACCGTCACCGGAGCCACCGCATAGCTCAATACCAGCGCGGCGGAGACCACGTTGATCAGCGCTTCCCACGACGGGAACGGCAGGGTCCAGAACACCGACAGGCCAAAGGTCAGCCACAGCGCCGGGCGCGGGATGCCGGATTTTTCGTCGATGCGGGTGAAAATCTTGAAGAAGGTCCCGGTCTGCGCCCAGCCGTAGATCACCCGTGGCGTGGCGTTCATGTAGATGTTGCCGCAGCCGCTAGGCGAGATCACCGCATCGGCCACCACCAGATACGCCAGCCAGCCGACACCCAGTGCCAGAGCGATGTCGCGGTACGGCAGGGCCAGTTCCTTGGCGACGCCGGCCCAGCCATTGGCGAGCATTTCGGTCGGGATGCCGCCGAGGAAAGCGGTTTGCAGCAACACGTAAATCGCGGTGGACAGCAGCACTGACAGGATCAGCGCAATCGGGATCGTGCGTTGCGGATTCTTCACTTCACTGGCCACGGAGATGATCGGCGTCAGGCCCAGATAAGCGAAGATCACCCCGCCGGCCGACACGGCCATTTCGATGCCGGACAGACCGAACGGCGCAAAGCCATGCACTTCGAAATTCGCCGGTTTGAAGAAGGTGAACAGCACGCCGATCACCAGCAGCGGCACGATGAACTTGAACACGCTGACCAGATTGTTGGCCATGGCGAAGGTCTTCACGCTGCGGTAGTTGAGCAGGAAAAACAGGCACAACAGCCCGAACTGCACGAACCAGCCGAGCACGGTCGGGTCGCTGGAGCCGACCTTGGTCAACTCGGGAAACCACGCTGCCGCATATTGCCGCGAGGCGACCACTTCGATCGCCACCAGACTGGAAAACGCGATCAGCGTGATGAAACCCATCAGGTACCCGAGCAGCGGGCCGTGGGAGTAAACCGGGTAACGCACCACGCCACCGGCACGCGGCAACGCGGCGCCCAATTCGCAGTAGACGATGCCCAGCAGCAACACGGCGAAACCACCGAGCAGCCAGGAAAAAATCCCTGCCGGGCCGGCGATGGCCGACACGTGACTGGCCGCGAACAACCAGCCCGAACCGAAGATCGCCCCCAGTCCGATGAACGTGAGGTCTATCAGTGAAAGTTGTTTCTTGAACTTGCCTTGGCCTGTCATAGCGTCGCCTTCTTGTTGGTTGTTGGAGGGGCGTGCAGTGGCGCTACAGTGAACTCATCGGGCGATGGGCGATTGATGTTTTTTGCCGGTGGCGATGACGAAATCAGCACAATGGCCAACGGCAAAGGCCCGGCTCGACAGGCTGTCGGCCATCGGGCAATCTGCGCGCAAGCCAATGCGCACCGTGGGGAGTGACAGTCATGACGCAGAACGCGTTTGCGATCCTGAGCCAGCAGAACGAGGCGAGTCGACCGCAGAGCCTCGACGATCTGCTCGCCAGCATGGCGCTGCTGTTGCCCATGCTCGACGTGATTCCCAACGCGGCGATCTTCATCAAGGATCTGCAGGCGCGCTATGTCATGGCCAACCAGACGCTGGTGCAGCGCTGCGGTTTGAAAGACCTGCGACCGTTACTGGGCAAGACCAGCGCCGAGGTGTTTCCGGTGCAACTGGGACCGGGCTACACCGAGCAGGATCGGCGCGTGCTGGAAGAGGGGTTTGTGCTGGAAGATCAGCTGGAGCTGCATCTGTACGGCAGCCGCGAACCGGGCTGGTGCCTGACGCACAAGCGTCCGTTGTACGACCGCAACAATCGGATCATCGGCCTGGCGGGAATTTCCGTCGACTTGCAGACCGCCAGCGAAACCCATCCGGCGTATCAGCGGCTGGCGGCGGTGGACGAGTACATCCGGGCAAACTTCAATCAGCGCGTCAGCCTGAGCGAGCTGACGCGCATCGCCGGGATTTCCGTGGCGCAACTGGAGCGTTACTGCAAGCGCGTGTTCCACCTGACGCCGCGGCAGATGATCCAGAAAGTCCGCCTTGAGCATGCGCATCGGCTGTTGCACGGCGACTTGCCGATAACCGAAGTGGCGCTGCAGTGCGGCTATACCGACCACAGCGCGTTCACCCGGCAGTTCAAGGCGTCGACCGGATTTACCCCGCGGCAGTATCGGTTGGCGACGGGGTAGTGAGGCTTGCCCGTCAGGCCTTGACCCAACGCTGCCGGCTCCAGGCACTCAGCGAATCCACGCCCAGCACCAGAATCAGCATCGCCAGAATCACCGTGCTCGCCTGCGCTTCCTGAAACAGGCTGAGGCTGACATACAACATCTGCCCCAAACCGCCGGCACCGACAAAGCCCAGCACGCTGGCCATGCGAATGTTGTTTTCCCAGCGATACAGGCAATACGCGAGCAATTGCGGGGCAAGGTTGGGCAGGGTGCCGTAGCAGAACGCGAGCACCGGGTTGCCACCCTGCAAGCGGATCGCTTCGGCCGGTTCCGGCGGGGTGTTTTCCAGCGCTTCAGCGAACAACCGGCCGAGCACGCCGGTGGTGTGCAAGGCCAGCGCCAGGGTGCCGGCATTCGGGCCGAGGCCGGCGGCGAGCACCATCAGTGCCGCCCACACCAGTTCCGGAATCGCCCGCAGACCGTTAAGCAGCAGCCGCGAAGCGCTTTGCAGCGGCCAGCCGAAGCGTCCGGCGGCGGGCAGCGCGAGGAGGATGCCGAACACCGCCGCGAGCAGGGTGCCGAGGGCCGACATGGCGAGGGTTTCCAGCGAGCCCTTGAGGATCGCCTGCAAATGCGTGGCGCTCAGGTCCGGGCTGAGAAAGCGCTGCGCGTAGGCACCCATCTGCTTGAGGCTGGTGGCGCTGCCGAGTTCACCGAGGTCGAGTTCGAGGTAGCCGAACGAGGCGATGACCGAGACGCCAATGCCGACGATCAGCAACAGATTGATCAGGCGATTCATGTCAGCCTCCAGCGCAGCAGGCGGCTGAGTTGGTCGGCACCGAGCACCAGAATCAGGAACGTCAGCAACATGCTCGCCACTTCACCGCTGGCGAACATGCGCAATGACAGGTCGATCTGTTGGCCGAGGCCTCCGGCGCCGACAAATCCCATCACCACCGACGCACGAATCGCGCACTCCCAGCGATACACCGTGTACGACAGCAGCTCGGCCGCGACATTCGGCAGAATCCCGTAGGCAAACGCCGCGAGTCGTCCGCTGCCGGCCTGCATCAAGGCGTGCGCCGGGCGTTGGTCGGTGGATTCGAAAATTTCCGCGTAGACCTTGCCGAGCATGCCGCTGTAGGTGATGGCGATCGCCAGCACACCGGCTGCCGGGCCTAGGCCCACGGCACGCACAAACAGCAGTGCCCAGACGATCTCCGGCACGCTGCGCAAGAAGATCAGCAGCCCGCGTACCGGCCAGCGCAGCAAGCGCCCGACCCGACTGGGAATGCCGCCGCGGGACGCGGCGGACAACGACAGCGCGCGGCTGGCAATCAGGCTCGCCGGCACCGCCAGCAGCAGCGCCAGAGCCATACCGGCGGTGGCGATGGCCAGTGTTTGCAGGGTCGCTTTGAACAGTAACTGAAGAAAGTCGTGGTCATGCGCCGGTGGCCAGAATCCGGAGATGAAGCGGCCCATTTCGGTCTGGCTGTCGCTGTGCAGCAGCACGCCAAGGTCCAGTTCGCTGAGCTGGATGCCCGGCCACAGCAGGGCAAGTGCCAGCAGGGTCAGCAGTAATCGCGGCGCGGCCGCCGGGTCGCGTGAATCGGCCCTCAGCATCGCGGGATCTGCACAATCAGCGGCGCACTGGGCGTCGTCGGGCTTTGCAATTGCTCGTTGGCGTACAGCGTGTCGAGCATTTCGCGGCTGACCTGTCCGGCTGGGCTGTCAAACAGGATCTGGCCGTCGCGCAGGCCGATGATGCGCGGAAAGTGTGCCAGCGCCAGTTCCACCGCGTGCAGGCTCGCCACCAGCGTGACGTTATGCGCCCGGGCATGCTGCGAGAGGATCGACAGGGTGTGCCCGGCGAGTACTGGGTCCATCGCCGACACCGGTTCGTCCGCCAGCAGAATCTCCGGCGCCTGATACAGCACCCGGGCAATGCCTACGCGCTGCAATTGGCCGCCGGACAATTGCTGGCAGTAAGCGAAGAGTTTGTCGCCCAGATCCAGGCGGGCGAGGGCCGCACGGGCGCCGGGAATATCCGTGGGATGCAGCAGATTCAGCAGGCTCTTGCCCAAACTCCATTGGCCGAGTTTACCGGCCAGCACCGCCGTTACCACGCGCTGGCGCGGCGGCAGCGGTGGGGCTTGATGCACCAGGCCGATGCGCGCACGCAGGCGTTGCCGTTGACGAGTGGAGAGGTGCCAGGGACGTTCGCCCAGCACCTCGATTTCGCCGCTGCTGGGGCGCAACGCGGTGGCCAGCAAGTTCAGCAGACTGGATTTTCCGGCGCCGGACGGGCCGATGATCGCCACCTGCTCACCCGCGCCAATCTGCAGGTCGACGCCGCGTAGCGCATCGACCCCGTTGGCGTGGTGCAGGCGGGCTTGTTTGAGGCTCAGGGTCATTTCAACAGATCGGCAGCGCGAGCAGCTTCCTCGATACCCTTGTAGTTTTCGGGCTTGGTGTCGATGAAGCGGCTGGCAGCCTGCAGATCAAGAATCTTCTTTTGCTCGGGGTTGGCCGGGTCGAGGTCAAGGAAAGCTTTCTTGATCTTCGCCGCCAGCGCCGGGTCGAGGGTGCCACGCACGGTCCAGTTGTAATCGAAGTAGGCCGGGGTGGTGGCGAACACGTGGACCTTGCTGGTGTCGACCTTGCCGGCGTCTACCAGTTTCTGCCAGACGCTGGCGTTCAGCACACCGGCATCGACCTTGCCCGCCTGAACCCAAGCCACGGTGGCATCGTGCGCGCCGGAATAGGCAACGCGGCTGAAATAGGCTTCAGGCTTGATGTTGTCGTTCTTCAGCATGAAGTAACGCGGCATCAGGCTGCCGGAGGTGGACGACACCGAGCCGAAGGCAAAGGTCTTGCCCTTGAGGTCGGCCAGGCTCTTGACGTTCGGGTCGGCGGTGATGAATTTGCTGGTGAACTGCGCATCCTGCTCGCGCTGCACCAGCGGGATCACCGGGGTGGTGGCGTCGGTCTTCAGGCGTGCCTGAACAAAGGTGAAACCGCCCAGCCAGGCCATGTCGAGGCGGTCGGTCGCCAGCGCTTCAACCACCGCCGGATAGTCGGCCACGGGAACGAACTGCACCTTCATGCCCAACTGCTGCTCCAGGTACGCACCGAGCGGCTCGAACTTGCGCAGCAATTCGGTCGGGGCTTCGTCGGGAATCGCGCTGACCCGCAACACATCGGCGGCATGCGCCACCAGAGCAGAAAAAGACAGGGCCAGAGCAGCAGTCAGTGCCAGGGTTCGTTTGAGCATGGAAATCTCCGTTTCATGAGCGTCGCATTCTAAGCGCCACCGGGCGCGGTGTCGCGCGCGGACGCTCAATCAGGTTAGACGAAACGGCGAGGTTATACGCAGCCGCGCTGTCAATGACCAGCGCGGGTGCTCGGTGATGTTTTGCTCCACGTTTCTTGCCAGTGGATTGATCCGAGATGAATCGGCCGATTCAGGATCGCTCGTTGCCGTTTTGGCCGTCGCTGATGCGCTGTCGCGTGTCTTGGTCGATCAGCTCACGCAGGGTGGCGAAGACCGGGTCGGCACTGGTGTATTTCTTGCCGTAGCCCAGATTGAAACCGTAATCGAAATCCGCCGGGTTCAGCCCCTGGTTGTGTTGCAGCAGCGTCTCCAGTTTATCCAGTGCCTTGACCGCTTTGGCTTCGGCGGACTGAGCATTTTCGTAGTCGTCCCACAGCGCCAGAATTTCGCTGCGCAGCGCCTCATCGAGCGCACCGGTCAGCAGCAGAAGGTCGTTGCGTTCCTGTTCACCCTTGTCGGGGAACGCGGCCTGATTGACCGCTGGAATGTCACCATTGATGGCTTCGCCCAAATCGTGAATCACGCACATCTTCAGGACCTTGAGCAGGTCGAGGCCGGCCAGTTGATCGGCGAATACAATCGCCATCAGGCACAGGCGCCAGCTGTGTTCGGCGGTGCTTTCGGTGCGGCCGCTGGAGGTGTGCGCGCTGCGCAGCACGTCCTTGAGTTTTTCTGCTTCGCGCAGGAATTCGAGGCGGCCTTTGATCATTTCGAGGTTCATGTGTCTGCCTGGCTGATTACGCCGAAAAGCTCAGCCTGGAACCGTAGGGGCTTGGCGTCCACGCATAAAATATGCGTTCAGAGGGTTTCCACCAGCCGCGCGGCGCTGCCGTCGGAGAGTGGAATGCGCGTCCAGCGGCATCGGCCGGCGCGGATCGGCACGAGGTCGGAGGCATTGCTGCCGGTGCTGAATTCCACGGCTGGCGGCGCCTGAATTTCGTGCCAACCGCTGGTTGCCAGGGCCGACTCTCTGAGCACAATTTCCGGCGTTGCGAAGCGCCACAGCGATTGTCCCAGCAACGTACTCAAGGGTCGGGTGAACTCGGCAGCACGCGCAGGAGAGCAGGCCAGCAGGCGATGGGTGAGGTCGCAGATCAGGTGCATCGGCCGCTGACTTTCCCCGATCAGACGCGCCAATACCTGATCGGCGGCGCTGTCCAGGCGCGCAGTCAGCAAACGCTCCAGTTGCAGTTGCGCGGCAGGTTCCATCGCCTGCACAACGCTTTCCCAGCGGGAAATGGTCGACTGGGTGACGTTGAACAACTGCGCCGCGTGAGTCTGTTTGACGCGATGCAACAGGCGCCAGCGTCGCAGGGCGATACCGGGCAGGGCGGGCTTCAATAACAGGTCTGACATGGCGGTTGTCGAGCAAAGGCAAGCGGGCCGGACAGTCTGAAGACTGCCGACCCCCGGTGCAAATCCGCCAGACGATCAGGCCGTTTCGCGCAGTTTGGCAATCACCTTGATCTCGAACTGAAACCCGGCCAGCCAGGTCACGCCCACCGCAGTGATCGTCGGATACGGCGCACTGCCCCAGTACTCCGGCACCACTTCCCAGATGGTTTCGAAGGTCGATTGTGGATCGATCATGAACACCGTGACGTCCACCGCATCGGCGAAGCTGCAACCGGCGGCGTCGAGAATCGCATTGAGGTTATTGAACGCCAGGCGCACCTGGTTCTGCAGATCCGGTTCGGGCGAACCGTCTTCACGGCTGCCGACTTGCCCCGAGACGAACAGAAAACCGTTGGAACGAATCGCTGGCGAATAACGATGGCGCTCGTAAAGCGCATGGCGGGCTGGCGGGAACACGACGTCGCGCTGGGTCATGGGTGTCTCCATCATTGTTTGGTGGTTGTTGAAGGAGTGACTGTAGGGACTTGCGCAGTGGCGATAAACGCGCAAGCTTGGCGCTCACTGTTTGCAGATTCCAAACAATCCGAGGGCGCAAAGTGGACCGTTTCGATGCAATGCAGGCGTTCGCCCGGGTGGTCGAGGCGGGCAGTTTTACCAAGGCCGCCGAGACCTTGCACATGAGCAAGACCACCGTGACCCAACTCGTGCAGCAACTGGAGGCACGGCTGCGGGTCAGGTTGCTCAACCGCACCACACGCAAGGTCAACGTCACTGCCGATGGCGCGATTTACTACGAGCGAGTGATCAAGCTGTTGGCCGATATGGACGACGCTGAAACCGGTCTGTCCGGCGCGTCGGCATTGCCCAGAGGACGCTTGCGCGTAGATGTGCCGAGCCCGCTGGCGAGGCTGATTCTGGTGCCAGCATTGCCTGAGTTTCATGCGCGTTATCCGGACATTCAGATCGACATGGGTGTCAGCGACCGCATCGTCGACATCATCGATGAGAACGTTGACTGCGTGGTGCGCGGCGGCGAATTGCTTGATCAGTCACTGATGGCGCGGCGGGTGGCCGATCTTCAGCTCGGGGTTTTCGCCGCGCCGGATTATCTGGCCCGCGCCGGCACGCCGCAGCATCCACGCGAGCTGGAGGACTCGCATCATCGGGTGGTCGGTTTTCTCTGGGCGCGCACCGGCAAACCCGTGCCTTACGCCTTGCACAATGGCAGCGAACACCTGCAGATCAAGGGCCGCCACGTGCTCGCCGTCGATGACGGCAACGCTTACCTTGCGGCAGGTCTGGCCGGCATGGGTGTGCTGTGGTTGCCCAGGTACATGTCGCACGCGCATCAGGCTCGGGGCGAGTTGGTGGCGCTGTTCGAGGACTGGCAACTCGAGCCGATGCCGCTCTACGTGGCGTACCCGCCGAACCGGCATATCAGCCAAAAGCTAAGGGTATTTATCAATTGGATCGTGGAATTGATGGCGCACCATGGCAATGGCCCGGAACTTGCTGAGCCGCGCTCCGGGACTGTCAAATAACTAACGAATAACGCCAACCATGACAGTCGCTTGCTCTGGATGCACCGCTATTCACTCAAGGAGCGTCACCCGTCATGAATATGTATATCGATATTGTCGGTGCGTGCAATTTAAGCTGCCCTTCGTGCCCGATGGGCAACTCGGAAAACGTCAACTTCAAGAAAGCCATGCAAGTCGACATGTTCCGCAAGATCGTCGAGAAGGCCCGCAACGAAGGGGTCGAGACGATCTTTCTGTACAACTGGACCGAGCCGTTGATCCACCCGCGAATCGGTGAGTTTGTCGAGATCATCAATGCCGCCGGTTTGCAGAGCGGTATCAGTTCCAACTTGAACCTGGCCAAGAACATGGAAACCGCCATGCTTGCCAACCCGTGGTTCTTCCGTATTTCGTTGTCCGGGTTTTACCAGGAGACTTACCGGCAGGGGCACGTGGGCGGCGACATTGAAGTGGTCAAAGCCAACATGATCAAACTGCATGAACTCAAGCAGCAACATGGCTTGAGTACGCGCATCGAGGTTTACTACCACCGTTATCTGGACAACATGGAAGAAGAAGGGCTGATGCGCGAATTCAGCCAGAGTCTGGGTTTCGAGTTCTCCACCGGGTATTCAGTGATGATGCCGCTGGAGAAAACGCTGGCGCTGATCGAGCGCGACCCTTCGGTGACGGATACCGATCATGAAACCCTGAAAAGGCTGGCGCTGCCGCCCTTCGACGATCTGGTCAATCTGGTCCGTCAATATCCCAAGCAAGCGTGCTCGCTCAAGGATGACTGGCTGGTGCTCGACTGCAACGGCAATACCGTTTTGTGCTGTTCCGTTTTCAATCAGACCGAATACCAGGTCGGCAAGTATCTGGACATGCCTCTGGCCCAATTGACCGGCCTGAAGTCCACGCAGAAAAATTGCGTCGACATGTGCAGTCGCTGCGCAAAAAACGGCTTGCACATCTACTCGACCCAATCCAATCGGGGGCCGCTGGAAAGTCACGCTGTCAACCGCATTATCGACTTCCAGCGGCGCACGATCATGGGGCTGCCGGTCGAAAGCGAAAAGCTTGGGCGAATCGGCGAAGTCAGTGCGGAGAACTTCGACGAAGCGCAATACCTGCATATGAACCAGGACGTCAAAAACGCGATTTCCACGGGCGCGTTCACCAGCGGTTATCAGCATTACGTGCTGTTCGGTCGTCTGGAAGGCCGGCTCGGTGCGGGTTATCTCACGGTCGTCTGACCGTGCGGATCAGGTCCCGCCAGTTGGCTTGAAAGCCATTCACTGAAGCATCGCGCCATCGGGTCATTCTCGCTGTCGCGATGGGTCAGCAGCGCCCAGTTCGGGCCACGAATGGTTTGCTCCACCAAGGGCTGCAACAGCCCGTTTTCCTGCGCCTGATGGCTGAGCAACTGACTGACCAGCGCAATCCCCAGCCCCGCCGCAGCGGCATCGAGCAACAAGCCCGGATCGGAAAAATTCAGCCCCTGTTCCTGTTGCCCGACATCGACGCCTGCCTCCACCGCCCAGTGGCTCCAGTCCATTTCCCGCTCACCGTGCAGGGTGGTGCGCTGCGCGGCAGGTTGCGCCAAAACGCTGGGATGACACGCCGGAAACAGGCGGTCGGCATGCAGCACCTTGAAGCTGCATTCAGCCTGGGAGCTGATGTCGTCGCGCACCGCCAGATCGATGGTTTGCGTGGCCATGTCCGGTACTTCATCGGTGCTGAAAATCCACAGATCGACTTGCGGATGCTGGCGCCGAAAATCCGCCAGACGCGGCAGCAACCAGTGCCGGGCAAACGCCGGCGTGGTGTTGAGCACCAGTTGATTGGGCTTCTGATATTGCCCCAGACGGCGGATGCCGACCGCCAGTTGCTGCAGCATCGCCTGGGTGGTGCTGAGCAGATCGTGGCCGGCATCGGTCAGCGCGACACTGCGACCGTTGCGAAAGAACAGTGGCTGTTCGAGGTACGCCTCGAGGCTGCGAATCTGCTGGCTGATCGCCGATTGAGTAAGGCTCAACTCATCGGCCGCCTTGTGAAAACTGCCGAGGCGCGCAGCCGCTTCGAAGCCGCGCAGGGAGCTGAGCGGCGGCCAGTGCTTGAGCATATCGATAAGTTCCTCTAATCAGTTGTGCGCTAAATCCATCGTTTGTTGCTGCGATTTCAGCGCCGTAGCATTCACCTCAAGCCAAATCACGGCAATTTCCATTGAACACAATGGCTTAATCGAGAGGTGCTTGTCATGCCGCGCAACGAGAATAACAACAACGCTTGGATGATGCCTGCTGAATGGGTGACGCATGCCGCGACCTGGATGGTCTGGCCGCACAACAAGGCGCTGTGGGAGTCAGGCTGGCGCGTGACTTTGCCGCTGGTGCAGGAGGATTTCGCCCGGGTCGCCAACGCCATCGCCCGCTTCGAACCGGTGAAAATGGTCGTCGATCCGTCGGCGCTAGCGAGCGCCAAAGCCCTGTGCGGGCCGAACATCGAGCTGATCCCGCTGGCGGTCAACGACAGCTGGTGCCGCGACTCTGGCCCGAGCTTTGTCTGCCACCCGCAACAAGGGCTGGCCGGTGTCAGCTGGCGCTTCAATGCCTGGGGCGGCAAGTCGGCGCATGAGCTGGACGAAAGCCTCGCGCGGCGCGCACTCAATCATCTGGGGCTGGAATGCTTCGGCACGCCGTTGAGCAACGAGGGCGGGGCGATTCATGTCGACGGCGAGGGCACGCTGATCACCACCGAGTCGGTGCTGCTCAACCCCAATCGCAACCCGGGCATTGGCAAGGCCGAAATGGAGGAGATTTTCAGCCGTTTGCTCGGCGTGAAGAAAACCATCTGGCTGCCGGGCGACCCGGACTACGTCACCGGCGACATGACTGACGGTCACGTTGATGGCGTCTGCGCCTTCGCCCGTCCCGGCGTGTTGCTGGTGGATGCGACCCACGACCAAAGCTCGGTGTACGCCGAAGTGGTCCGCGAAAACCGTCGTGCGCTGGAGTTGGCGACCGACGCCCAAGGCCGCCGGTTCGAGCTGATTGAACTGTTTGAAGCCAGCGAAGCGGTGGACAGCGACGCCGAAGTGTTCTGCGCCTCGTACACCAATTTCTACATCGCCAACGGCGCGATCATCATGCCGGCCTACGGCATCGAGGCCGACGAGGTGGCGGCCAAAGTGCTGGCGCAGGCGTTCCCCGGACGCGAAGTGGTGCCGGTGCGCATCAATCATCTGGCCCATGGCGGCGGAGGGGTGCATTGCATCACCCAGCAGCAACCCGCCTGGCCGGTGGAGGGTTGAGTGATGAGCCATCTGACCATCGCCACCACCCAGATGCCGTGCACCTGGGATCTGCCGCGCAACCTCGATCAGGCCGAGCAACTGGTGCGTGAGGCCGCCGAGAAGGGCGCGCAGGTGATCCTGTTGCAGGAGTTGTTCGCCACGCCGTATTTCTGCATCGAACAGAGCCACAAACATCTGGCGCTGGCCGAGGAGTATCGCGACAGCCGCGTGCTGCAGCGTTTCGCTGCGCTGGCAAAAGAGCTGGGCGTAGTGTTGCCGCTGAGCTGGTTCGAGAGGGCCGGCAACGCCTTCTTCAATTCGTTGAGCGTGGCCGATGCCGACGGGCGTCTGTCGGGGGTGTATCGCAAGACCCACATCCCCAACGCCATCGGTTATCAGGAGAAGGAATATTTCAGCCCCGGCGACAGCGGCTTCAAAGTCTGGGAAACCGCGTTCGGCCGCCTCGGTGTGGGTATCTGCTGGGATCAGTGGTTTCCCGAGACCGCGCGTTGTCTGGCGCTGATGGGCGCTGAAGTGTTGCTGTTTCCCACGGCCATCGGCTCTGAGCCGGGTTGCGCGGCGCTGGATTCGCGCGATCACTGGCAGATGACCATGCGCGGCCATGCTGCCGCCAATCTGCTGCCGGTGGTAGCCGCTAACCGGGTCGGTCGTGAAGTGGCAACCACTGATTCGTCGCTGCAAATGAGCTTCTACGGCTCGTCATTTATCAGCGATCACAAAGGCCAGTTGCTCGCCGAAGCCGACCGCGACAGCACGGGCGTGCTGGTGCACCGCCTCGATCTCGACGCGATGCGCGAAGAACGCCTGAGCTGGGGCATTTACCGCGACCGCCGGCCGGACATGTACGGCGCGCTGCTCAGTCAGGATGGTCGCCACCTTCATTCACGCTGGAACGCTCAAGGGGTTTGATATGGCTACGCATCACAAACGACTGCTCGGCGTTCTGGGCCTGGCGCTGACCTGCGTGATTCCGGCGCTGCATGCCGAGGACAAAACTCTGCGGCTGTACAACTGGGCCGATTACTTTGCCGAAGACACCCTGAGCCGCTTCACCGCCGAAACCGGGATCAAGGTGATCTACGACGTCATGGACGGCAGCGAAACCCTCGAAGCGAAGATGCTTTCAGGTGGCAGCGGCTATGACCTGATCTTCCCCGGCGACACCGTGGCCGAGCGCCTGATGCGCGCCGGCAGCCTGTTGCCGCTGGACCCATCGAAGCTGACGGCGCTGGCCGACATCGAACCCGGCTTGCAGAAATTGCGCAGCCATTACGAACACTCCAGCCAGGCCACCGTGCCTTACACCTGGGGCACCATCGGCCTGACCTACAACGCGGCGCAGATCAAGCAACGCATGGCCGACGCGCCGGTCAACAGCCTGGACATGCTGTTCAAACCGGAGTTGGCGGCGAAGTTCGCCGACTGTGGCATTTCGCTGATCGACTCGCCGGATGAAGTGCTGGCGGTGGTGCTCAATTATCTGGGCCGCGATCCGCGCAGCGCGAAACCGGCGGATCTGGCGGCGGCCAGTGAGGTGCTGATGAAGCTGCGGCCGTACGTGCGCAAGTTTCAGTCGCAACCGGTGACCGATCTGGTCAACGGCAACCTGTGCCTGTCGCTGGGTTACAGCGGCGATATGACCCAGGCCCAGCGCACCTCGGACAGCGCCGGCAAGACCACGAAATTTGAGTACCGCATCCCCCGCGAAGGCACCACGGTGTGGATGGACACCATGGCGATCCCGGTCGATGCGAAACACCCGGAGTACGCCTACGCGTTCATCAATTTCGTGATGCGCCCGCAGAACATGGCGGCGATCAGTAACTTCACCGGTTACCCGACTTCCAACGCCAAGGCGCGGGCCGGCGTCGATGCCGCGATGCGCAATAACCCGGACATCTACCTCGACGAGGCGACCTATGCTCGATTGATCCCGGGCAAGGACATCCCCCAGGCCGACATGCGCGCACGGATGCGCACCTGGACCAAATTCAAAACCGCCACCCACCCATGATTCAACGGCCGGCGCCCGGTCGCCGGCCCTTTTCAGGAAAACCAGAGATGTCGACACGTCGTGAATTCATCAAACAGGTATCGGTCGCTGCAGGTGTCGGTGCTGCGTTCGTGGGGCTGGGCCTGGCACCCGGCAGACTTCTGGCGGCCAGCACGGGAGATTGGTTCATGCCTGACGAGGGTGACAGGCACGAACGCGCCTTCATTGCTTTCGGCGCACAGGATGCGATCTGGGAAGATTTCACCGCCGATGTGCAGGCAGCACTGGGTCGCATCGCCCGCACCATCGCCCGCTATGAGCCAGTCACGGTGTTGTGTCGCAGTGGCGAACGCAGCCTCGCCGAAGAATATTGCGGCACCCGCAACGTCACCTACGTGACCGCCGCGCTCGACGACATCTGGATGCGCGATATCGGCGCCAATTTTGTCATCGACGACAAGGGCGGCCTCGGCGCGGTGGACTTCAATTTCAACGGGTGGGGCGACAAACAGCGGCACAGCAAGGATGCGAAAATCGCCGCACGGGTGGCCGCCGATGCACAGGCGACGTACCTGCGCAGTGAACTGGTGGGCGAGGGCGGCGGCATCGAAGTCGATGGCCACGGCACCGGGATCATGACCGAAAGCAGCTGGATCAACAGCAACCGCAATCCCGGCTGGAGCAAGGCCGATGTCGAGGCTGAATTGAAGGAACGTCTGGGCCTGCGCAAAATCATCTGGCTGCCGGGGATCAAGGACAAGGACATCACCGACGCCCACGTCGATTTCTATGCACGGTTCATCAAGCCCGGTGTGGTGATCGCCAACCTCGACAGCGACCCTGAATCCTACGATCACCAGGTCACGCTGGCGCACCTGGAAATTCTCAAGAAAGCCACCGACGCTGATGGTCGCCCGCTGCAGATCCACACGATTTCGCCGCCACTCAAGCCGCGCAAGAGCAAGTTCAACCAGAACAACCCGGACTTCGCTGCGGGTTACATCAACTACTTCGTGATCAACGGCGCGATCATCGCTCCGGAGTTCGGCGACAAGGAGGCGGATAAAAAGGCTTATTACCTGCTGTCGAAGCTGTACCCGGAGCGCAAAGTCGAGCTGCTGAACATCGATGCGATCGCTGCCGGCGGCGGCGGGATTCACTGCGTGACCAGTCATCAGCCGCAAGCGTGATTGACTCTTTGGCCCGGCAAGCCAACTATCGGCGCATAACAACATGACCGATGGGCCAGACCTTGATCGAACGACGTCAATTCAGCGGAGGCATGAAGGGCAAAAACCTCCGCTATCTGAATGAGCAAGCCGCCGAGACCCGCATCACCCGCACCGGTTTCCTGTTGCTGGAACACTTCTCACTGCCGGCCTTCACTCAGGCGCTGGACACGATCATCACCGCCAACCTGTTGCGCGCCGGACTGTTCAGCTCGCGCACGTTCGGGCTGGGTGAGGGTGAAGTGATCAGCGATCTGGGGCTGGTGATTCGCCCGGATGCGCGGATTGACGCCGCCAGCCTTGCGGATCTGGACTTGCTGGTGGTGTGCGGCGGCTACCGCACTGAGCTGAAGGCCAGCGAGGAGTTGAACAGCCTGCTGCGCTCGGCGGCGGAGCGCGGGGTCAGTCTGGCCGGTTTGTGGAACGGTGCGTGGTTTCTCGGCCGCGCCGGACTGCTCGATGGTTATCGTTGCGCGATCCACCCGGAACACCGTCCCGCACTCACGGAAATTGCCAAAGCCACTCAGGTCAGCAGCGAACCTTATGTGATCGATCGCGACCGGCTCACGGCATCGAGCCCGTCCGGGGCTTTCCATATGGCGCTGGACTGGATCAAGAGCCTGCACGGCAAGGCGCTGGTCGAAGGCATCGAGGACATTCTGGCGTTCGAGGAGTCGCGGTACCGGCGGATCAAACCGGATGAAAACCTCTGCGTCAGCGCGCCGTTGCGCGAGGTGGTCAAACTGATGGACGCCAACCTCGAGGAGCCGCTGGAGCTGGAGCAACTGGCAGTGTATGCCGGTCGCTCGCGGCGGCAGCTGGAGCGTTTGTTCAAGGAGCAACTCGGCACCACACCGCAGCGCTATTATCTGGAATTGCGCATCACCGAAGCCCGGCGCCTGCTGCAACACACCGAGCTGTCGCAGATGGAAGTGCTGGTGGCCTGCGGTTTCGTTTCGCCGAGCCATTTCAGCAAGTGCTACAGCGCGTTCTTTGGCTACCGACCGTCCAAGGAAAAACGCCTGGTCAAATAACCCGCGCTGTTTCTACTGCCAGCCACAGACCGACCCCTGTGGTTGGTGTCAGAACCACTGGCTTAGCACAGACTAATGTGGGAGCGGGCTTGCTCGCGAAGGCGGTGTGTCAGTCAGCATATGAATTGGCTGACACGGCCTCTTCGCGAGCAAGCCCGCTCCCACAGGTTTAATTGGTTGGTGTCAGAACCACTGGCTCAGCGCAGGCTAATGTGGGAGCGGGCTTGCTCGCGAAGGCGGTGTGTCAGTCAGCATATGAATTGGCTGACGCGGCCCCTTCGCGAGCAAGCCCGCTCCCACAGGTTTAATTGGGTGGTGTCAGAGCCACTGGCTTAGCGCAGGCCAATCAAGCTATAGGCCAGTCCCGCATCATCGGGCGCGCAGCAACTTGCGGTAATCCACCGGCGAAATCCCGCGGGCCTGACGGAAGGAATGGCTGAAAGAACTGGCCTGCGAGTAACCCAGCATCAGGGCGATGTTCATGATGCTGGTCTCGGTGCGGCGCAGGTAATGGTCGGCCAGTTCCATGCGCATGGTTTCCAGCACCTGATTGAAGTTTTCCCCTTCGGCGGCCAGTTTGCGCTGCAAGGTGCGCGGCGAAATCGCCAATTGTCGGGCCAGGCTTTTCAGGCTGAAATCACCGGTCGGCAATTGCTCGGTGAGCAGCGCGCGCAATCGATCTGTGACCGAAAACGCCGGATACGACAGGCACAACTGCCAGTCCGCCTCCAGCAGCATGCTGCGATGCATGCGCGGGTCGGCGCCCTGGATCCGCGTCGAGAGCGTCGACTCGGCAAACACCAGTGCATTGCAACCGGCCTCGAACTGCACCGGACAGCCAAAGAAGTGTTCATACAGCGCCGGTTCGCCCACCGCCGAATGCATCATCCGGACTTCCAGCATCGGCTGATGACTCGCGATCAACCAGCGGCCGAACGCTGCCCAGCCGACCATCAGCGCTTCCTGATGCAGGGCGCAATAGGGCTCCAGTTCACTGATACGTTGATCTTCGAGAGTCACGCGGCCGTCGCCGATGACGATTCGGGTCTGGCTGGACGGACTGTCGTAAACGATCTTGCCGAAACGCAGAATCATGTTCAGCGACTCGCCCAGTGTCGCGCTGGTCATCAGCACATAACCCAGCACGCCGTAGGTGCCCGGGCGTACGGCGGCGCCGACCAGCAGGCCGAAATGCGGCAGGTTGCTGCTGAGCGCCGCCAGTTCCAGCAAGGCACGCAGTTGGCGCATGGGAATGCGCACGATCGAGTCGGACAACTGCTCGCGTGAGAGTCCGGTCTGCTGCAACAGCCAGTCGCCATCGCAGCCGTATTGTTCGGCGACATCAAGGACGTGGTTCACGAAGGCAGCGCTGGAAGTGGCGGGTCGCATGGGGGGAGGGGAAGTCCGGTAATCCGGTGATCTTGCTTTTCCGAAAGGTGAAGAAAGCGACGTCGCCAAGGCGCGCGGCGTCGATAGACCCTACATGCGCCCGATCACCGGAATACCGGTGCCAGTGACGGCCGACGCTTGTTCCGAGATCAGAAACAGAATGACCGCCGCCAGTTGAGCGGGCGTCACCCAGCGCTGATGCTCGGCGTCGGGCATGGCTTCACGGTTTTGCGGGGTGTCGAGCACGCTCGGTAACACGGCATTGACCGTGATGCTCATGTCCTTGAGTTCTTCGGCGAGGCTTTCGGTCAGGCGCAAAACGCTGGATTTCGACGCGGCGTAAGCGCCCATGCCCAGCCCGGCCTTCGCCGCCATGCTCGATCCGATATTGACGATGCGTCCCGCCGAGGATTGCAGCAGCAATGGCAGCAAGGCTTTGCTGGCGTTCAATGCGGTTCGAAGGTTCAGCGAGTAGAGCCGATCCCAGGCCTCTATCGCACTGCCCAGCAACGGCTCCCACGCATAGCCTCCGGCGCCGTTGACCAGGGCGTCGAGGCGTCCGAAATAGCGATTGATCTGGTGGGCGACTGCCTGGCAATCGGCAAGGGAGGTCAGATCGATGCCGGACAGGACCAGTCGATTGTGGGAACTGGGCATCGCCATCGTCGCCTGATCGATCAGCACCAGATCCGCGCCCTGGGCTGCGGCCATGTCCGCCAGGGTCTCGCCGAGATTCCCCAGGGCGCCGGTAATCGCCACAACGCGCCGTGAGAGTGACTGAGTCATCAAGAGTCCTTTCCTTTTTAAGGGCGCATACTCTAATGATATCGGTGGCCCGTGGCATGCTTTTGGATGTCAACTTGTTGTGCAAAAGTGCCAAAATTTTATGCTTGGCAACACATCACGAAAGGGTCGTGAAACAGGCGTCAGAAAGTTGGCTTCAGGCGTGTGGCGCCAAGCGGATTCTGAAAGCCTGGCGATGGTTTGGTCTGGCATTCTTGTCGCTGTTTCGCCAAGCGCAAATCCTGTCCTGAAGTCTTTAGCACGCTTTTTCCGGACGACGCAGCGCAAATCGGAAGTATGTCTTTTTTGCGCGACATAATCTGTTGCTGCAGCAAGCCAGTGCTGCTTGTATCCTTGCGCGCGACAAGGACACGCGGCTGCAGTCATCGAGTCGGTCGACCCGCCGCAGGAACGGAAACCGGACTTTCCCAAAGGTAGTAATGTGAAGCGTGATACCCGCCTGGTTGTGCTTTTGTTGTTGGTGATCGGTTGTTCCCTCGGGTCACTGACGGTGTGGAAAGTATTGGCCTCTCGAGAGCGCGCACTGGAGGAAGTCAACGTTCATGGCTTGAACCTGACCCAGGCGCTGGCGACTTATTCCGAAGGGATCGTTCGCCAGAGTTCGTTGCTGCTGCTCGGGATCGTCGAACGTCTGGAAACCGAAGGCAGTGGCCCCGCGCAGATCCAGCGTCTGAGCGCACTGGTCAATCGTCAGGAACCGCTGATGCCGCAGCTCAGCGGCATCACCATCTACGACAACCAGGGCCGTTGGCTGATGTCGTCCAACCGACCGATTCCGGCCGGGGCCAACAGCAGTGATCGCGTCTACTTCACCCATCATCGTGACGACCCGAGCCGCGAGACCTTTATCGGTCCGCCGATCCAGAGCCGCTCCAATCAGGAGTGGGTGATCACCGTCAGTCGCCGTTTCAATGACGCGCACGGCGAGTTTGCCGGTGTGGTGGCGGTGACCCTGGGAATCGAAAACTTCCTGCGCCTGTTCGGCAAGATCGACGTCGGGCAGGAGGGGGCCATCGGCTTGTCCTACACCGACGGCACGTTGCTGGTGCGCTATCCCTTCCGTGAGCAGGACATGGGGCGCAACTTTTCCAAGTCGCCCATCTATGCGAAGTATTTGGTCGATCGATCCGTCGGTACCGCTTCGTTTACCTCCAGCCTCGATGGCGTCGAGCGGCTCTACGCTTTCCGCAAGAGTGACCGGCTGCCGCTGATCACCACCGTCGCCCTCGGCAAACGCGAAGCCCTTGCTGCGTGGCGCATGGAAGCCTGGCTGTCGGCAGTGGTGGTCACGGGGCTGCTGGGGCTTACCGGGCTCATCGGCTGGTTTCTGATTCTCGATATTCGCAGGCGTACCAGGGCTGAAGATCAATTGCGCGGGACGCAGCAGCAGTTGCTTTCCTCCAATCGTCAGCTTGAGTTACTGGCGATGAAGGACGCCTTGACCGGTCTGGCCAACCGGCGCTGCTTCGATGAGAGCCTCGCCATGGAAGCCCGGCGCGCGCAACGTGACGGCACGACGCTGGCGTTGCTGATGATCGATATCGATTACTTCAAGCTGTTCAACGATTCGTTCGGGCATGTCGCCGGCGATGCCTGCCTGCAGAAGGTCGGCACAATCCTCGAAGGTTGTGTGCGGCGCCCGTCGGATCTGGTAGCGCGTTACGGCGGCGAGGAGCTGAGCGTGATCATGCCGGCCACCGACAGTGACGGTGCTGCAGTGGTCGCGCAGTTGATCCTCGAACGCTTGGAGCAAGCGAACATCGCACACCCGTCCAGCCCATTCGGCCGGCTGAGTGTGAGTATCGGCATCGCTACGGCCTCGGGGGCGCAACTGCAATCCTTGCAAGGGTTGATCGAGGTCGCCGATCAGGCGCTGTATAACGCCAAGACGCTGGGGCGTAACCGGTTTGTGAAGTGATCGGTGGGCGTTAATCCGATAGATCGCCGTCAGGCTGACTTTCATGCCGGGCGGGAACCCGCTGGGTGTCTTTTGATGGCGGCCCCCCAAACTGGCGACTGAATTGCGACGGGCTTTCGTAGCCCACTCGATGGCAGGCACTCGCCACATCCAGCCCTTCGCCGAGCTCGCAGCCCGCGCTATCTCGGATGATTTGCGCCAGAAAACGGACAAGATCCGCGTCACGGTGGTGTGCCCGGGCGTCGTCGAGTCCGACTGGCCGCTTCATTTGTCGAGGCCGCAACGAAAACCATCCGTCGCGCCATCAGTAGCCGCCGCTGAACACTCTAGAACCGCAGCCCTCTACCGACTTACAAGTCACCCGGGGTAATGACCATGAGCGACGATGGGAAAGAGCAGGCGTTGGCCGCCTGGCGAAAATTACTGGAAGAGCCAGCGATCCGTATGGACGCCGAGGATCAATACGACGAGTTGCTGAAAATGGCCGATAGCATGGAACAGCAAAGGCTGATTACAGCAACTGAATGGCGCCAGTTGGTGCGCAAGGCCGGGGCGAGGTTCGTCCAGGCCACCGAGGGGCTTTCGGGCGGAACATAAAAATTCGCGGGGCAGGGTGCAGAGCGACGGTGTCTCCCTTACCAGGGATAACGCCGTTAATGGGAATATGTATTAATTGCGAATAATTTTGTATAGCATGCGCGGGAGTTTTTTGGCGGATTCACCCCCTGCATTGGCCTATTCGTAAAGGTTTCCCTCTCCATGCGTCGAACCCTGCTTTCCATTTGTGTGCTGCAAGCATTGTCGCCTGCCTCATGGGCTGATCAAACGGGGGCATCTCCCTCAACGCTGGAGCTGGACGCAACCGATGTCATCGGTACGGCGAATTACGAAAGGGCGGACGGCCCGGTGCAGGGTTATCGCGCGACGCGCTCGGCCAGCGCCACGCGCACCGACACCTCGATCCACGAAACTGCGCAATCGATCAGCGTGGTCTCGAAGGATGCGGTCGAAGATCTGGGCGCCACCCGTTTGCAGGACGCGCTGGACTACGCCGGCGGCGTGGGGCGGGCGAACAACTTTGGTGGTCAGGGCCTGACCACGTTTACCGTGCGTGGCTTCACCACCGGCGAGTTCTATCGCAACGGTTTCCCGATCAACCGCGGCTATCCGAACATGCCGGATGCCAACACAATCGAACGCCTCGAAGTGCTGCGCGGCCCGGCCACCATGCTCTACGGTCGGGGTGATCCTGGCGGCACCTTCAACGTGGTGTCCAAGCAGCCGTTGCCTGAAAGCAGCGTCACCCTTGGCAGCCAACTCAACGATCAGGGCATGAAACGCGGCACGCTGGACGCTTCCGGCCCGCTCGACGAAGAAGGGCGTCTGGCCTATCGCTTGAACGTTGTGGGCGAGGGCGGCGACACCTTCCGCGATCATGTCGAAACCGAGCGCTACGGCATCGCACCGGTGCTCACCTGGCAGGCAACCGACGCGACCAAGCTGATTTTCGAAGGCGATTTCATGCGCAACAACGCGCCGCTGGATCGCGGCCTTACCCGTTACGCAAAACAGACGGGAACCGCTTCGCGCGACAGTTTTTTCGGCGAAAAAGACGCTGGCAAACTGCATAACGACAACAACATGGCGCAAATGCGTTTCGAGCACATGCTCAATGACGACTGGACCCTGGGCGGCGGTTTCCAGTGGCTCGACGGTTCGCTCAAGGGCAACGCAATCGAGGCCAATGGCATTGCCGATGACGGCCGCACCCTCGGGCGCAATTTCAACTACCGCAAGCTGGAGTGGACCGACAAGGATACCCAGCTCAACCTGACCGGGCATTTCGATACCGCGGGTTTGCAGCACACGTTGCTCACCGGCATCGAGTACGAGGATTACGACTACAAGTCGATCATCCAGCGCTCCAGCGGCGCCGTCGGTGCGTACCCGATCGACATCTTCGACCCGGTCTACGGCCAGCCGCGCCCGGCACTCACCCGCACGCCGACGCACGACAAGGAAAACCTCAAGACGTATGCCGCGTTCGTGCAGGATCAGGTGGCGTTGACCGATAAACTCAAGGTGTTGGCCGGGGCGCGTTTCGAGCGCTTCGAACATGACTACGAAACTTACGTGCCCGGTGGCAAGAGCTGGCAGGCCAGTGACAACGCGGTGACTCCGCGCATCGGCGTGACCTATGACCTGACCGAGACATTGGCGATCTATGCCGACACGGCGCGCTCTTTCAAGCCGAACACCGGCGCCAGTCGCCAGGGCGGAGGGTTCGAGCCAGAGAAGGGCAAGTCCTATGAAATGGGACTCAAGTGGGAAGCGCTGGATCAGCAGTTGAGCGTCGACGCGGCGATCTATCAGATCGAAAAACGTAACGTGCTGACCACCGACCCGGTTGACTCGACCTTCAGCGTTGCGGCCGGCGAGGTGCGCAGCCGTGGATTCGACGTCAACGTGGCCGGCAACCTGACGCCCGAATGGCGGGTGATGGGTGGCTACGCCTATGTCGATGCCGAAGTGACCAAGGACAATGTGCTGCGCTCTGGCACGCGGCTGATGAACATCCCGAAGAACAGCTTCAGCCTGCTGAACATGTATGAGTTCCAGGACGGCACCTTCAAGGGACTGGGCCTGGGCACTGGCCTCAAGTACGTCGACGAGCGCGCTGGTCAAACTGCCAACACCGCGTTTTCGATGGGCAGCTATACCGTTGTCGACTTGCTCAGCTTCTACAAGATCAATGACAAGGTGCGGCTTAATCTCGACGTGAAAAACCTCTTTGACCGAGATTATGAAGAGGGCGCATTCGGCAACGTCTATGCCTACCCGGGGGCGCCGCGAACCGTGCAGGTCGGCGTTTCCTACACCTTGTAGCAGGGTGGAGCAAAATTCTCACAGGCCACAAATGAAACAGCCCTGAATATTCAGGGCTGTTTCTTGTTTATCCGATAACGCTTGAAACGTTCTTGCTGTAGCCGCTGCCGGCCTCCGTCAGATTCGCGTAAAAGATACAGCCGATCAGTCTCGCGAACAGGCCTAACGTGTCTGCCAGATCCGGGTCATCGAAAATCACCGCCCTGGAGTCCAACGCACACAGCGCGCCCCAAAGTTGTCCGTCAGGAAGGAAAATGGGCGCGCCTGCGTAGCTTTCAATCAAATATTGCTTCACCACGGGACGTGTGGAAAACCTGCCGTCGCGACTTATCTGCGGCACGAAAAGCACCTGAGGGTCTCTGCGAAACTCACTGCACAGCGTGGTTTCCAATTCCAGCGTGTCGCCGGAGTTGATCCCAAGTTCGATCGGATCGTAGGCGGAACAGACGATCCAGTCAGTCTCGGTGAATTTCGCGATCGCCGCGAACCGCGTCCCGGTCATGCGTGTAACAAGCTGCAGAATATTGGTTGTAGCTTCAATTTCAGCGATAGAGGAACGTTCCTCTGCGCTTAGCAACGCTCTGTCAATGGTGTCACTGAGGGGCATGCATTGTTCTCCGGTCATGATTTTTTAAGTTGGCGACTGCTAAACGCTTTTGAAACTGCCCATTTTGATACTAAACAAAATGGATTCGTTCACATCAAAGGTTCCTGATGGCTGCAATAGCGAAGCGTCATTGGCGTGCGGCTTGAGGCGCCGTTATCGGCGGCGTAGCTTTGATCTCATAAATGTTGGATGTCGCATTGAATGAAAGGTGAGGAAAGTGGAAGGCGTAGTGTTGAGCGAAAAGATGCAACGTGAAGCTGATCGGCTCCTGGCGCAGATTGTCCGGGCAGACTCGATGATCATCGCCGTGAAGGCGGGGGCTCGTGCGGATGGCTTCGTGCTTGGGCTGGAAACCAGCGAGGTTCTGCGTGCCGGCGATGCTGAAAGGCTGTACGTCATTTTTGAAGCGGCTTTGGTCGAGCGGCTGAAAACGCTTTCTCGCAGTTGAGCTGCAGAACATTTATCCGCTTGAACTAACGATTGACCGGTAAGTCAGGGTAGTTATCTGCCACTCTGATTTTGAGGTTATCAATGCGCAACTACACCATCGAGTATCTGTTCAACGGCGAGTCCCGTACGCATCAACTCGCGTTGCAGCAGTCGAAGCTCTCCATTCACGACGCTGCCATGCATCTGCTGGAACTGCATTTTGGGGATGCTGAGAACAGTCTGATCATGCCAACAGATGACTCGACTGCTGAAGAGATACTGGAGCAGGCCAGTCTGGTGGGTATTACGCAAATCGACGTGAAGGATGCAGGCGCTGACTGATTTCTTCTTCGCTCGCCCCCGACCCCTGCGCGATGCCCAACCCTGCATTGACGATACTCACGTATCGCCTCAGGCGAGTTGACACGCAGTCGTTCGGAAATCGGGACATCAGCATCCTTGAATCGCCAGTTGGTTCCAGTGGACAGGAGGGTATAACTGAGGCAGGCGGCGAAGGCGTCCCAGGCCATGGCCGCACTGTTGAAGGAGATCGCTATTGGTTTGATTGCTACAAAAAAGCGAGTTTGCTTGTGAGTGGCGGCTAATGGCCGATCTGTGGCATTCGTGGAGGGCAGAAAACGGCCAAGAGCTGCCCATCAGTTGCGTCGACTGCTACTCTCTGCGGTCTCTGGACTCAGTGCTGCTTATAACGTGAGACTTTATGAATAACCAACTCGCCATTTTGATCAGCGACTACCAAGCAAGTGTTGGCACCGCTGTGGACATGATGCATCGGTCTGGTATTCCGCGGCCCTTGACCAATATGGATTGGGTGGGCACTGACATTCCTCAGCGCGGAGAGTTAGAAGGCGGAGTTCGTTACTTCAAGCACGGCTATGGCTGCGCGGTTAGTCTCCCCACAGGTACAGTAGACTTTGACTTTGGGGCTCATGGTGAGGTCGGTGGCTTCGACGCGTGGCGACTTGCTAGTTTCGCAGGTGACAAGTTGTCGGAATACGGTTTTGCTGATGAGGATGCACTCACAGAGTGCTTCAAAGCGGAAGTTGCTGCCGGTTCTCTAGTGTATTCCGGGTACATTCTCTACTACGTAGCGGACGACACCTCACAATTTCTGTCGAAATAGTCCGTTCTATCCGTGCATTAAGTTCTCACTACAGGGCGCCTGCCTGGATCTGCCATTTTCGGCCACCTACCACCGCCAGGTTTGGCCGATTAATCCCGTTCCGACAGGCAAAAATCGACCCAAAGCGGACAATACGGAGAACCTATGTACACAGTGACCGTCGTTAGCGAACGGCCCGACTTCAGATGTTTTCTGGATTTGCTCTATGGCCCTGGGCGAAACGTAGACACGGATGGTGATTCATACCCTGTGAACAGCCGCTCTTGGACATACCTGTATGTGAAGGACAGAGAGAGCGATGACCCTTACATCGAAATCCATGCGAGCGAGGTAGATGTCTCAAGGTTTACCGTGCAGTCCGACTCGTCGAGGCTGGACGCCCTGGCTGCGTTGTACTTGTACCTGACCTGTGGTGGGTCAATCTCCTCTTCAGATCAGGCACTTGATAAAGCCGCCATCGAAATGTTGTGCGACAGATATTCCGTTGAGCTCTGCCGAGCCCATGGATCTATTTGGCATCAGTCGGCAGATAACGCGCCTTACTCACAGTAGTGAACGACGACTTTCGACCCAAAGCTGACGGTGGCGACAGACAAAAATCGGCCAGAAGCGGACATCGGCAAGCGACCGCTGTTGGCCAATAGCGGACATACTGACGTTCCTAGGGAAAAACGACAGCGAGAAAGGGTCATGGACTTCATCATCGATTTGATAGCTCATCGTATTGGAGTTTTTGTACTGGGCTTGCTGAGTGGCGGCCGTTTCAAGGGAGATAGTGGTTTTGCTTGGGGATGGGCCGTTGTCGTCGGAGGGCTGATTTTGCTCTCGCCATTCGCAGTGTTCATAGCCTGGTTTATCCAGACGAGTGGTTCATGATTTTATGTCTGCCGTGGGTTGTATTCTGCCCCTCGCGAGAGGCAGGAAACGGCCAGAAGCGGACGCTCATGAGTGACCGCTTCCGACCCATTGCAGCCGTTCGCTAAAGACTGAAAATGGTGGATTTCTGCCTGTTATGATTGACCGACATCGACTCCTTCGGGCCAGTCGTTACAGTTAGTAATCGGCCCATACCCAACACCCCAGCCATGAGAGTGCGAACTGTATGGCACCTCAATCTTTGGAGAAAATCGCCATGCGAGTAAGGAAGGAGCAAAGCATTTGTGAATGGCAGGGAGTTACCCCAGATCGACCACAATCGGGGTCAAAAATCGGAATAGCGTTGGGGACCCTGGGGCTTCAGCCCATAAATGGGTTAAGGGTTAATCCGGAAAACGGTACGAATGGTTGGTACCTGTGGTGCGGTATGGAGTGGTCTGAGGCTGACGATTTTTTTTCACCCCTTCATGTAGCGCACATCACGGACTATCTACCGGAAGTTGTCGGATATCTCGATTTGCCGCCAGGCTATCGTTTTTACATCGACGGCAATAATTTTGAAGACGTTTGGTTTGACGCAGAGTTGATACGCACCTGACTCGCTTGATGAATTGCCCTGAGTTTTCATAGATACATCGAATGACTACTTCTGGCCGATTGCTGCCGTTCGCGACCGTCGGCTTTCGGCCAAAAGCAGCCGTTCATGGTTACCGCTCCCAGTAGACGCAGGAGACAAGCGTCAGTCATTTCCATAGTCTGGTTCGTAGCTAATCTCACGCTCGTCAACTTCAACAATTTCCTCACTCAAACCGGCAGCTGAAAGCTCATCAGTGCCCACAAGGTGCAAATTGCATTGATCACAAATGAATTCAACTGGAGAATAAGTTGTCTCAACCTCTTCATAACCAGGACTCACTTCCTCCTGATCATCCGTCAGCTCTTCATAGTCTTTGTCCCCGCCCAACACTGCAGTGCATTGGCAAGCTGGACATTGGCGAGTCCAATATCGAGCGTACCTTCCACTTGTTAGGCGATAAAGATGCCACCAAGAGCGCTCCCCGGATTGAGATCTTTGATCTTCCAATGTTTTTGGAGCCCGCCTTTTGCCATCGGCGTCTTTGCTAAATTTGTCTCGCGCATGCTCAATTTTTTGCAATGCAGATTGACACTTGAGATGAGACAAATGGTTTATGAGTTCTTCTTTCTCGGCAGCCGCGCCGCCAATGAAATCTTCAAGATCTTTATTTGCTGCCTGTAAAATTAATCGCACTGCATGCCACAACTTCCCCTCCCACACTTCCAAGCTAATCCCAATATATGCAGCGTGCCCTGAATGAAGTTCGGAATTGCGGCGATCGGCCAAATCTTTGCATGAGTTATAAGCTAAGGAGTTGAATCCTGGAATGACATGTTTAAGGCGCAGAAACACTTCATTGGCATCAATGGTTCGAACAGCCGTAGCCGTCGATATACCGCAAGCTTCCAACATGCTATTAGAGTTTTTAGGGTCCACGACCAGGCTCGGGTGGATCCTTGCCAGTGCGAACTTACCAAGAAACTCAAGAGCCAAAGTTGCCCATAGTTGGTATGCATCCTCCGCGTCAACTTCCTTAGCCTCAAGCGCGCGCCGAGCGTACAGCGCTGCTTTGCCATAAAGCGCATCATCTGAAAGTGCAGGCGGAATCGTTCGTGTCGCTCCACGTCTAGTTGTATTCATATCCAATCCTTCAATGATATGCGCAAAAGGGTGCGATGACCGATACCAGAGGCATTACCCCGGCGGTGAAGTACCGTCCAATTGTCAACGATAAGAATTACACCGACTGTCCACTCCAGATTCAAAGACGTTTGAATTGAATGTGACTCTAATCCCTCGAATATAGTACGCCCCTCTTCTGTATGTGCAGTCATGCAAGCTGGATCGAAACGAATCCACGTTCGATCAGTATTGGCTATCGTGGAATAAAAGCTTGAACGTCCATTCTTTACTGTGAAAGTTTCGCGGCGACTTGCGAGAAGTGGTAACCCTGCATCTTTGACTTTCAAAAGCTGCGTTGGAGGTGCTCCACCTCCGCTAATCGAGTGACAGCCTAAAATCAAATACCGTGGTGGTATCAGCAGATGTGATCCATCAACATGCCAAGGCTGAGCATCTGCTCCAGAAAAGCGACTTAACGAGCTTAGAGGAGCTTCATCGGCTCTCAGCGTCTTCAACGTTTCTAAAACCTTTCTATTTCGCCCGGCTACAACCGAACCTCCCATGTACAAGGCGAGCTCCTGCATAGTCTGTGAAATTGACATGGAAGGTCTAGCATTTAAAGAAACATAGCCATTATTGCGAATTGCTGCATGCAGTCCACCGTAACTGTGATCCATACCTATGACTCTTATGGTGTTTCATATTCGAAAACATTAATTCCAGCGCCATCGCGGCCGTATGATCATTCTCGGAATGTGTCTCCTTCTTTTGTAGTTCACTTTTCCGCATAGAGCAAATTAACTGCCAATCTGTAAGGCAGAATTCTTAAGCGTGGTGATATTCAACTGACAGAATGTGAGACTTGGTCGCCACTGATATGCGGACACTGGAGAAGGCATTCTCTAGCGACGCAATGAAAAAATACCGTGTGCGAGGGAAGAGACGAGAGTCGGACGCCGCCCTTCTGCTGATGGTCAGTTGCAGCAGCAATCGGCCAGAAGCGAACTGCAAACTCATAAAAATCCCCCGGCCAAGCCGCGGTACTTCTTGAGATTTGATCGTGTGATGCGGTCATCGGAAACCTTCTGTCACTACTGAGAGATCGGTTAAACGAAATGGAGCCTTGCTTACACGAAGTGGGACAGTAAGTGTCACGTCGTCCTAATTCCGAAGAGGCGCAAGAGGGCTATCTTCGGTGCGATCCAGAACCTCCTTGGTGAGGTATTGCATGAGCTTGCGAGGCAGCGGGTGGGCCAAGATATAGGCGAAGAACAAAATAAGTCCTAAACATGGAGCTTGCTCTTTATAGCCAGAAGATACAAACCTGTAATTTTACTGCAATGCCTCTATTGGAGTGGCGGCGCATAGCGCCGCGCTTTGTAAAAAATGAGATAACTTTGCAATGAGACAAATCTGGCGCGATTAAGCCTTGTATTTTTCGTACTCTTCTAGATATAGTCGCTCGGACTCGTCGCGAAATTGATTTCGCCTTTGATGCAAATCTATTAGTTTACTGCTAATGCTTTTGTAAATTATTTGATGAGCTTGGTTTTTTAGATTTTCTTCATTGTACTCATCAATTTCAAAATCGTCGGAAAGAGCTAGGTTGACGAGTGATAATAAGACAGGCTTATCAATTTTATCAATGGCTTCGTAACTTCCTTCGGCGTCTAGATAGTATCCTTGGCTGTTTTCAATTTTTAATATTTTCATATCCTGCCTTCCTTTCCATGTAAGCGGATTCACCTGCTTCCAGAGAGTCCATGGTGACTTTAAAGTTATTAATTGTTTTACCGTCGGTTGAAATTAACTCTCTGCTCGAAGGATGTCCAGAATATCTTCTGTATATTATCTTTTCCTCTTCAAGTTCTTTGGCAGTGTAGATTATGTAGTCGGCTTTGATGGATGCACCTACGACACTATTATGAGTTACAATAACTACCGGCATGCTTTTTGATATTTCTTTGAGCATCTGATTGACTTCACCCTTTAGGAAGAGGTTGTCAAATGAAGACTCTGGCTCGTCGATAAGTAAATAGTCAAAGTTTTGAGCATCCTTTATTTCTTGCAATAGTCTAAATTCAGAGCGCTCTCCGCCAGAAACCCTAAAGCCATCTTTATTCAAAATTTCATACTCAATGCATGCAAAATACTTATAAAATTCTGAAGGAGTGAATGCTTCGTTTGCTTTCAAGCTGGAGAGGTATTTTGCCGGATGTGCGTAATCTCTGAATGCATCACTAAAAGCAACCTTTTGGCCGCTAACATTTTTGATTTCACCTGGACCTTGAAACGCACGTTGTTTACAGACGATCTTAAACCCTTGAAAGTTTTCTTGATATATTGTTTTCTCTTCCTGAAGCAGCTTGGCGACTTCGCTAAACTTCAGAAGTTTCTTGTGCTCGAACATGACTCGATAAAGGTCAACATCTTTGATTTGAGTTGCTGAGGTCTTTAGTTGGAGTTTGCTTTTAATCTCGCGAATAATATCATTCACCAAGCTTTTCTTTTTTCTCTCGTAGGTTTTGGACCACAAGATGACTATTAATTCGCAGGCCAGTGCCTTTAGGGCGTTTGTATCGATATACCTATCTATGACATCTCTAAATTCAATATTTTCTATCAACTGCCTTACTGAGCCGACAAGATCGTTGAGCAATGTGTGTTCACCTAGATCGAATAAGGTTTCATTGAATAACGAAGCTTTGGAAAATGAATCAAATTTCTGTGCCTCTTCGGCCGATTTCATTAGAGTGTCTAAGTAATCTGCGACTCTTCGTTTGTTGGTTTCAGTATCGATGCTCAATACGTCGTCTAATACCGTTTTGAAGGGAGCCAGGTGCTTGTCTGAAAAAATACTTTTCTTGCGTGTTACATCTGCATTGAATTCTTTTTCATAGTTGGCATCGTCTCTTTGTACAAGAGAGAATTGAGGGATGTATTTTACGTTTTCGCAGCTATTGTTTATCTGGGTTAAGGTTTCGGTTTTTCCCGAAGATCTAGCGCCAAGAATTACATTTAAGCCAGTTGAGAGACATTGCCCATCCTCAAATACTTGGAAAATTGAATTACCTTCAAGCTTTGAAAGAGACACCTTGTTCCTATCGCGCAAGGCAAACTTCAACGATTTTAATGATATATCCCCGCAATCTATGTAAGTCTGCCTTGTTGGGAATTTAGTCATCCCCACGTGAAATCGCATGTCGCTGAAGATTACTGGTGTAAGTTCGGTTTCATCTTTTGACATACGAACAAATTTTTTAGGACTGTCGACCTCACCTGCAGAGATTACGTCCTTAAGTCTTTTAATAGTTTCTGCGTGAAGACTTGGCTTCTTTTCATAATGGGGGATCAGCAAATAATTGTTAAGATCACCAAAAATTCGTATCAAATCATCGACATTGATTGAGTCGCCGATTGCTACCACGTTCTTGGCTACTTCATTCGCCTTAAGTTGAAAGCCTTCAAGGTCATGGTTTTCTGAAATTAGAAGCAGGTGCCCGGCGTCTAAGTTTATCTCAATACCGGGAAAGACAGCACAGTTTATTGCTTCACAAATTTCATTAAACTGAGCAAGATCAAAAATATCATGATTCGTTATGGCGATAGCGTCTAACTCTGCTATTTCAACATATTCTTTAAGTTTCTCTAGTGAGAATTCGAAGTATGAGTCGCTGATTGTGGAGATAGTATGCATATGGAGGTCAATTTTTTTCAATCTTCGCTCCTCAAATACAAAAAAATCCAGCTTGGCAAAATGCCTCTATTATCTGAAATTGAGGCAGTTAATTCGATTGATCAAATGACGTTGTAGCAAATTTTTTTGGCAAAAAGCCACTACCTAGAAGCTAGATGGGTGAATGCTGGTTGTCTAGTAGAACTCTCAAAAAAACCAATAATGCGTGAAGGACGCGAATTCACTTTTGCCATGGATAAAGTGATGGGATGAAGCCAGATCTAGTGACAGGCCTTCGAGAGTTCATTGCAACGCTGGGAATATCGTTACCTGGAGAGGGCTATGCTCGTCGGGGCAGGAATGCCGTCGGTTGCTGTATCACGTAGCTGAGCAGATGGAGTCAAATCAACGTGTCAATGCCCGGACGGCTAAGCTCGATACCGAGGCGCTGCGTAAACACGACGAGCAGGTGCGCACTAGGCAGTTTGCTAACCCTTCGAGCGTCGACGTCGAAACAGCGATAAGGGCACAGATTTATTTAAAGTATTCGCAAAGTCTCGCTTTTGGCCGTCAGCAGTCGCGTGCCAATGTCCGCTTTTGGCCGAAAGCCGACGGTCGCGAACGGCAGCAATCGGCCACAAGCTGACATTCTCACAGTATCTTGATAGACATTCTTGAGGCCTGAGAGGCTCTCTGAAATTGGGGACGACTCAATGCAACCCCACTCTAGGGCCGCGCTGTACTCGTCCTCTTAACTACCTGCCCAGAAGTCTGCTTGAGGTAAGGACTAAATAGTATTGCTGCCCTCAACGAATGTGCCGCCGACATGCAACTGCTCAAGTATTTTGAGAGCCAAGAGGCCATAGACTACTTCAGGCTTGGTGTCATTTCGGGCGTACCGGATGTGGGTAACGACATGTGAGGTGCCAAAGCGTCGATTCGCCTCCGATGTTCCTTCGAGTACGCTTGCAACGATAACAGCCTCAACTAATGGTTCGTGATTACATGCCCCCTGCGGCGGGAGACACTCACAGATCGGCTCATGCTGCTCACCAACTCCTAGGCGCAGTTGCAGGAGATTATGCCGAGGCCCAGTAGTACGTGAAGCGGCAAGGTACTCTCCGTGGCGGACGAAATGCATGTGATGTGGCTCTGCTGTTTGGTTAAAGGGTGCACTCTTCGCGTCAGGAACTGCGTCCGCCCCCATTCATTGTTAGAGCGTCCCGAAGGAAAAGCGAGCATGAGAGGGCGGTCGCGTAAGTTGCCCGGCTTCTGTGCGGTACGCCCGTCGCGGTGTTCGCCACCGCGACGTGGGCGAATCATGTTTCGTCGCGGACCTGCATCAGCGCGAACCCCAGCAGATTCAGGCCTCGCCACAGGTTGGGGTTATTCGCGTTTACGTGATCCTGGGCGAGTCCGATGCCCCAGATGCTGTCAACCGGGCTGGCCTCAACGATGATGCGAGAACCGGTATTCTTGAGGAATGCATTCAACTCCGGGTTTTGCGAGAACTTGGCTTGGTTGGCCCGGACGACAATTGCATACCGGTGTTGCAACCAATCGTGTTCGTTGAATCCACGCACGTTGCGGCCAAGCGCCTTGGCCGCGTTGGGCGTAGGCGCCGTTAGCACTTGAGCGCGAATGTCCTGATCGCCGAACAAGGCTGCTTTCTCTGCCATCATGAAATGTTCGGCAGTCGCGTAGCGTTGCCCGTCGACAACAAATTCGGCTTCGAACCACTGGCTGAAGCACGATGCGCTGACTCCGTGCCTGCTTCGCTGGTGTCCCCAGAAAAAGACATAGTTCAGCTCCTCACCAGCGTTGAAGCGGGAACGGAGGTCTTCCAGATATTTGGAGTCGTGCAATTGGACTTCCTTCATGCTTTGTCAAAACCAAACAATGAACGCAGCCAGCCTGCCGACTTCCGTTCATAGAAGGGCGTGGTTTGCTTGAGCAAGTAATCGCTAAGGCCTGAATCTGCGTCATGAACGCGGTACAGGTCAACGGGTTCGCCATCCGGAGCCAAGTCCGCGGCAACGCTGCCCGCTTCGCGCATGACCTGTTCAAAATCGCCGTCCGCTTCGATCCCGATGATCAGATGAGGCTTTTGGTCAGACGAAGCGTCATGCATCAATGCCAGAAACGCGCGCTTCACATTGCGATGTCTGGCGAGTAGTTGCTTGAGCGAATGGACCATCTTCGAGGGATATTGCGACGGCTGCCCGAGCAGTACCTGAGTGTCCTTTTCGACCGTGCGCTGCACTGGTCTCTGGCCGATCTCATCGGAGAGCAGGTAGCGCACTTCCTCGGGGAAAAACTCTTTCCCGTAGGGAGACTTCGGATTGAGGAAAAGAGGAGTGCCCAGCGTGATTTCAAACAGCGATCTGGCCGGGATCTCTATATAGGACTCCTCGCTGTTTATGGATCTTCGTAGTGTATGCAACGAAGTGAAAAACGGGATGACAGCGGAGCCGTCGGGCTTTTGCCAGTGCGCAATGCTGATGTTGCTGCCTGCCTCAAGATTGACTTGCCCTTCGCCAGTGCCGGTGGTGCCTAGGACGTAGATATCCGAATTCAGCAGTGTCTTGAAAAAATCAGGTCGGTGGGCGGGTTCATCCGCCGCCAGTCTGAGTGACTTTTCGAGGGTGTTTTCTTGCTGGGTATCCATGATGTCCATCGGCCGTTCCATCAATGCAGGCAAAAAAATGGGTGACAAAGAACGCACAGTTTTTCACGCTGCTGTGAAAACAGGAAGAACTGAAGCCTGATAAATCTGCCGCATCAGGAAGGCAACACCGCGTGATGACGCCGAGCCGCGTGGAAAGAATGCTCTATCTCGTCTTCAGTTCATTTGCGCACCGTAGAAGTGGTTGAGCAGTATCAACTCAATCACAGCTACAAAAACGCACAGCACGAGAAAGCCAGGACTGAAGACGCGTTTGCGGCCGGATGAGCTTATATCCATCCAGTTAGCGCCGGAATCACCGGAAGTCAGCAGCAGAAACATTGCCCAGGCACAAGCCCAAACTTTGCCCCAGAAACCAGCATTTCTGAAAGAAGTCATCCGTGTTTTTCCGTATGCCGCTTAATTCGGCAGATCTTTATTTGCTGGTTAAGCTTGGCGGGAGGGCATTTACGCCTCCCAGAGAATGCTTCCGTGCCAAACGAGACGGCCGATTGATTTCCTCAACCCCCAGAAACGACAAAGCCCTGAATAATCAGGGCTTTGTCGTACATAAGATGGCGGAGGCGATGGGATTCGAACTCATGGACCTGTTACAGTCGACGGTTTTCAAGACCGTTGCCTTAAACCACTCGGCCACACCTCCGTTTGCGTTGCGGGCGCCATAATACCTGAATGAAACACACTGTCAAACTCTGTGCATGGCTTGTTACAGAGCGTCTGTTATGATCTTTGCCACTGAACGTTTCAAACCAACAGGAGTGTCGCCATGCGCGAACAGGATTACGCAGTTCACAACAGCGTGCAGGCTGAGCAGCTAGAGGTTAGCCGCGTCCTGCGCAACACTTACGGTCTACTGGCGCTCACCCTCGCATTCAGCGGTGTGATGGCTTTCGTGGCCCAGCAGATGCGCGTCGGCTATCCGAACATTTTCGTGGTGCTGATCGGTTTCTACGGGCTGTTCTTCCTCACCAACAAACTCCGTGATTCTGCGTGGGGCCTGGTGTCCGCCTTTGCGCTGACCGGTTTCATGGGTTTCCTGCTCGGCCCGATCCTCAACCGTTACCTGGGCATGCAGGGCGGCGCTGAAGTGGTCAGTTCGGCATTCGCGATGACCGCGCTGGTGTTCGGTGGTCTCTCGGCCTACGTGCTGATCACCCGCAAGGACATGAGCTTCCTCGGTGGTTTCATCACCGCCGGTTTCTTCGTGTTGCTGGGTGCAACGCTGGCGAGCATGTTCTTCCAGATCAGCGGCCTGCAACTGGCGATCAGCGCCGGTTTCGTGCTGTTCTCGTCGGTGTGCATTCTGTTCCAGACCAGCGCGATCATCCACGGTGGCGAGCGCAACTACATCATGGCAACCATTAGCCTGTATGTATCGATCTACAACCTGTTCATCAGCTTGTTGCAGATCTTCGGCATCATGAGCCGCGACGACTGATCGCTGTTTGTGAATCAACAAAAAACCCGCTTCGGCGGGTTTTTTGTTGCCCGTGCGAAAACGTAGTGGCCTTTCGCCGACATTTTTTCAAGAAATCATGGCGCCTTTATGGAATTGGCCTACACCTAAGACAAGGAAGAACGGCAGGCGGTCGACAGGAGTCGGCATGCAGTAACACCTTCTACAGCCCCCGCATCCCATTTTTCTTCTTCTGTTCAAGCCCGGAGCGTCGCCCGGGTTGTCGTATTCGTTCATCCGGAAAACAGGAGGTCCTCCAAACCAGCCTACCCAGATTCAACCGTGAGTTGCTCTCGGCCCGCAAGCCGAGTCCCTGATTATCAAAAAAATAATGGAGGCCCTGGTGGTCGGACTCGATTCATGGGTCGCTGCAGGCGTTGTCCCAATCAAGGAGATCATCGATGAACCAGCCCCAAGGAAAGCGTGCCGTATTGGCTATCGCGACAGCACTGTTCAGTGCCTCGACTCTTGCCGGTGTCTACCCCGATTTTGGCTATCAGCCACCCGCCAGCCAATATTCAGGCCCGTTGTTCGAACTTAGCCAGAGTTACCCGACCCAAGCTCCCCAAGGAGCGCTGCCGGATTTTTTCAAAAAACTCCCGGCCAAACCCGACAACAACTTTGAAACCTGGCGTGCCTACATGGAGGAGGTGAAGCACTATTGCCTGGAAGGCAATGTCGAGGTTGATTGGAATGTACAGAAGAACAAGCTGCGTCAGTGGTACCACATGCCTTGGCAGCACTATGGCCCGCTGGGGCGTGAAGGTATTCATGGTCTGACCAAGGAAGCGCAGATTCCGGTCAAACAACTGGCACAGACGCAGATCGCCAGTGGCCAGACCTACGCCGTGGGCATTTACAACGACATTGGCGCCTACACCATTGGCGAGGTCTGGAAAGATCCGAACAACCCGGATCCTGGCTTCACTTCGCAACCCAAAAGCTTTGCCAATGGCACCGTAGTCTGCAAGGCATTGTTTGCCGATATTGATCGCACCACCGTACCGTTCCTCGTCAACCCGGTGTTGTGGCAAGGCTATATCACTGAAACTTTCACGTCCGCAAATCGCAAGATCAAAGATGTTGCGCTCATTCAGATGGACATCGCCGTGCGTGATACCCGTATGAGCGACACAGGCTGGATTTTCGGCACCTTCCAGTACAACGGGGCTAAAACCGGCAAACCCGGTTGGGACAATCTCGTTCCGGTCGGGATCATGTGGGGTAACGATCCGAAAGAAACTGGCAATGACTTCACCAATCCGACGCCGACTGAAACCAGAATCAACCCGGCATTGCAGCAGACGGCAATCAACGCCAACACCAAAGAACTGCCGCCCACCCACTTGGGCTGGAACGGTCGCCTCAACGGGCCTGTAGACAACCCCAACAGTTCCTGCCTGAGCTGCCACGCCACGGGGGAGTCGCCACAGGTGGCGATCATGAATCCCACCTTCCAGCCCAAGGACAAAATACCGAGCCCGGGTTCTGCGGAATGGATGAAGTGGTTCCAGAATATTCCGGCGGGTCATCCGTTCACGCCAGGGACCAAGAGCACGGACTACAGTCTGCAACTGTCAGGCGGTCTGGTTAATTATTTCGAATGGAAATGTGACATGAGCGGGATCTACGCCGATGGCAAGAACGCCTGCGCCAAGGTTCAGAACCTCAAGTTGAAAATGCTCAAGACAGGCGACGACAATTCGCAGCCTCAGCAAAAAGTCATGCGTGACCCAAGCTTGCAGCAATTGCTCGAGTAAAGTGCAGCAGCCTCCAGACGTCTCGGCGTCTGGAGGTTTTCAATCAGTTGATCACGATGCTGCCATCGGCCTGTTGCTTGTAAATCGTGTAGGGCAGCAAGAATGTGTCCAGCACACCCGAAACTGCTGCATCGACCACCAGGCCAAGGGAGGCGTTGTTGTAATTGAACGCGTCGACGTCATCCGGCTTTTCGGCGTGCAGCATGCAGAAGTCGTAGGTTGCACCGCTGTAAATGCGCGGAACAGCGCCGCAGTAGCTCTTCTTGGTCTTCAGCTGGTCCACAGAAGCCTTGTCGCTGAGCACGACGGTCTGCACCGTCCCGCACCCGCCGAGCATCAACACCGTCAGCATCACTGCCTGAATTCTCATTACCGCCCAATCCTTTCGCCGGGAAAACCTCAATCTACGCCGAGCAGGCGCAAAAAGCACTCACGCCATCGGCGGTAACCGGCGCTTGACCGGGGTTTTCTTGACGATCGCGGTGTTGGTTTCGGCCAGCGTATTTAGGCGGTCGAGCAGGGTGTCCAGCTGTTCCATCGAGCGCACGTGCAGGCGGGCGATGAAGCAATCTTCCCCAGTGACCTTGTCGCACTCGGTGAACTCCGGGATCGACATGATCTGCCGTTCCACTTCTTGCAGTTGACCCGGCAGTGGTCGCACCCGGACGATCGCCTGGAGCTGATAGCCGAAGCATTTGGGGTCGATCTCGACGGTGTAGCCCTTGAGCACGCCGCGCTCCTCCAGGCGGCGCAGGCGTTCGGCCACGCTGGGTGAGGACAGGCCGCTGATTTGCGCCAATGCCTTGAGCGAGCGACGCGAGTCGTCCATCAAGGCGCTGATGAGGATCTGGTCGATATCGTCGGTCATGGGGCAACTCCGGTATTAGGCGTTTAAGGGAAACCACCCACGATAAAAAAGGCAGAAATCGAGTTTAGCCTGCTTTTTGCGCTGGAGGCGCTCGTGGTCGGCTTGGCATACTTTCGCCACGCTTTCGTCAAACGCTTAGGGAGATCGATGATGGACAACACAATCCGCCCTGGTTCATTGGAAATGACCGCCGCCATGCTGATTTCCGGGACCATCGGTTGGTTCGTGCTGATCTCCGGGCAACCGGTGCTGGATGTGGTGTTCTGGCGTTGCGTATTCGGCGCCGGCACCTTGCTGCTGATATGCGCGGCGTTCGGCTTCTTGCGTCCGGGCATTCTGACCCGCACCACGTTCCTGCTCGCGGTGCTCAGTGGGGTGGCGATTGTCGGCAACTGGGTGTTGTTGTTCGGCTCGTATTCCCGCGCCTCGATTGCCATCGGCACGGCGGTCTACAACGTGCAGCCGTTCATGCTGGTCGGTTTGGCGGCGCTGTTTCTCGGCGAGAAAATCACCTTGCAAAAGCTGTTCTGGCTGGCGATTTCCTTTCTCGGCATGCTGGCGATCGTCAGTGCCCATGGCGGGCAGGGCGAGGGCGGTAGCGAATATCTGCTGGGGATTGCGCTGGCGTTGGGGGCGGCGTTGCTCTACGCGATGGCGGCGCTGATCATCAAGCGCCTGACCGGCACGCCGCCGCATCTGATCGCGCTGATCCAGGTCTGCACCGGAGTGCTGTTGCTCGCGCCGTTCGCGCACTTCAACGGCCTGCCGCAAACCAACGGAGCCTGGGCCAGTCTGGTGACGCTGGGCATCGTCCACACCGGCCTGATGTACGTGCTGCTGTACGGCGCGATCCAGAAACTGCCGACTGCCCTGACCGGTGCGCTGTCCTTCATCTACCCGATTGCGGCGATTTTCGTCGACTGGTTCGCCTTCGGCCATCGCCTGCAGATCCTGCAATGGATCGGGGTGGCAGCAATTCTGCTGGCCGCCGCCGGGATGCAACAGGGCTGGGGCCTGAAAGCCCGGCGCCAGCTCAAATCGGCTTGATCAGATCCTTGAACAGGCCTTTGAGCTGCTGATTGCCGGCATCCACCAGATGATTATCGTCAAAGTACAGCGGCACGCCGTCCATGGAGCCCATGCAGTTGCCGTCGGGGCACAGGTACGGCGTCGGGTCGATCACCGTCGCGTTGCAGCGGCTGGCGGCGGCTTCGATGGTTGCGATGGCGATGCGGTTGCGCTTCTCATAGACCTGCAACGGCAAGGAAATGTCTGTGTTTTGCCGGAACAGACGCTGATTCAGATTCAAGCCCTTGTAGACGCTGAAAGGCATCTCCGGGATCGGTTTGACGATGTACACCGGATGGTTTTCCGCGATCGAGCAGACCGTGCTGACGTACTCTTCGGTATACGCTTCGGCAAACGTGGCCTGGCGCTCGGGAAAGGAAATCCGGTAGCTGTTTTCCCGGCCCGAATCCGCATACAGCGCCGCACGGCTGAACAGCACCACCGGCACGCCGGCGTACGCGGTTTTCAGTTGTTGCAGCTTTTCCTGATTGAAGCCCCGGCACTGGCTTTCGACGGTCTTGTCGTGCATGGCGAAGTGCGTCAGGGTCGGGCAACCGCCCCGTGACCATGACAGCGCCGCTTGCGGGTTGTCCATCTGCACCGCCGCTGCGGTGGATTGCGCATGACTGTCGCCGTACAGAATTACCGACACATCACCCGTGCCCAGTTTGCAATCCGCCGCCGCATAGGCATTCGGGTAGCACTCCTGCGGATACAGCTTGCTGGTGTATTCCGGCTGGCCAAGTTCGACCAGTGCCGGGCGCCAGTCGGGATGTTGCTTGACCAGCGACGACGTCGTTGCCGACACGGCCACCACCGCTACCGTCAGTGACGCGAACTTGATCACTGTTCGAGTAGCGCTCGTACCTTTCTTCACCTTAGTTTCCACCAGGTAGAACGACAGGGTGCCGAGAGCGAACGAGGCGATGATTGCGCCGATCACGTGCGGCCAGCTGCTCAACAGCCCGCACAGGTAAAGCATTACCACCAGCGGCCAATGCCACAGGTACACCGAGTAGGAAATGCTCCCGACAAACTGCAGCGCAGGATTGCCGCTGAACATCGACCGGGTGTTGCCGTGAATCACCAGCATCGTCCCCAGCACCGGCACCAGTGCCAGGTAGCCCGGCCACAGATCCGCCTCAGAAAAAACCAGCACGCTGACGGCAATCGCCAGCAGACCGAGCCCTTCGCAAATCGCGCCGCCGCGCTGGCTCAATCGCAGGGGAAACAGAAAAACCAGGCCGCCAGCGATCATTTCCCAGGCGCGGGTGGGCAGCATGTAGAAGGCGAACGTCGGGTTGACGCGGGTCACGATGATGGACGCCAGCAGCGAAATCAGCGCCACGGCCAGCAAGGCAACGCGGGTTTTATCGGTGCCGAAGAACCGGTGCAGCCCCATGATCAGCACGGGGTAAAGCAGGTAGAACTGCCATTCGACCGACAGCGACCAGGTATGCAGCAACCAGTTTTCATGCAGCGGCGCCGCGAAGTAATTGCCGCTTTGGGCAAAGCTGAAGTTCGAGCTGAACAGCAGACTGCTCTTGATCGTACGGATGGTTTCGCGCAAGTCATCCAGCGGCAGATAAAAGTAGCCGAAGATCAGCAGCGCAACGCACAGGACCAGCAGGGCGGGAATGATGCGGCGGGCGCGGGAGGCGTAGAAACCGAGGAGGGAAAAGTTCTGCTGCTGCACGCCATGGACGATGATGCCGGTCATCAGGAAGCCGGAGATGACGAAGAACACGTCTACGCCGACGAACCCGCCCTCGAACCCTGGCACCTTGAAATGAAACAGCACGACCGAAAGCACGGCCAGTGCCCGCAGGGCGTTGATACTCTTCCTGAATTGCATTTATGCGTCCATGTCACATCCGTTGTGCGGCGCATTGTAGTGATGATGTCAGCTTTGTTACATGGGTTTTTTCCGACGGCTCAGATGTTCCAGCGCGGTGCAGTCATCGCCAGACGCTGGCGCAGCTCGCCAATGTTTGCGGCCAGTTGTCGGGTCAGTAACCGATAACCGTCCAGCGTGCTGTAGACCGGTGTGTCGAGGCTCGCGTCAGGCAACTCCAGCGGGCGCTGCAGGCGTTGCGTGGCACCGGACTTCAAGGCCCGGGCCATGCCGATCAACTGTATGCGGATCACCCGGTGCTCGGCCCGCAGTGCCGATTGCAGGTGCGCCATGGCTTCGGGGTCGTTGGCATCCGGGCGTGTGTTGCCGAGGATCTCCAGGGTACTGACGCACATCCGCAGGTTGCGTTGAATCGCGTCCAGCTCGGTCATGGAGATTTTCACTTCCTTGGACACCGAAGGCATCAGCGAGCGCAGTTGCACCATCACTGTGGTCACCCGGCCCATCAGCTTCAGATGTTCATCGGCACTGACCGGTTGACCGCTGATGATCCGCCCGTACAACGTGGCGCAGTCGCGCAAGGCGTCGGCCAGGTTGTAGCGCCACGAATACACCGCGTACAGCGGCAGGGCGAAGGAAAATGCCAGGGCCAGGGCGATGCCGATCAGGATGTCGACCCCGCGCCACAAGCCATCGGTGATCGGGTTGTCGCCATGTCCGGCAACGATGAACACGGTGATCGCCGAGAGCAGGGCGGTGTAACCACCTTTGCCGATGGCGTGATAGGAGAAGAACCCGCAGACCACCGCCATGGCAAAGTAGGTCAGCCACGGCAGGCCCAGCCATGCCTGTTGCGCCACCAGCAGCAGACCGACGCCGGCACCGATCAGGGTGCCGGTGGCGCGTTCGGCGGCTTTCTTGCCGATGTTGCCGTGGTGTTGCAGACCGCCGATCACCACCAGCATGGTCACCGATGCCCACTCGCCGTGGGGCAGGTTGATGCCGGTGGTCAGCAGGATGGTCGCCAGCAGCCCCAGCGCTACCCGCACCGCGTGAATCAATCGGGCGTGCTGGTAGCGGCGGTACGGGTCCAGCAACGGACGCAGGATTCGCCGCAGCAGCGGTGGCAGTCGTTGGGTGCTGAAGGTGCTCAGTGCAAAGTCCTCGTCAGAAGATGTAATCGGTGGTCAGGAAGCTCGAATCGCGGCCGCGAATGATTTCGCTGATCAGATCCTTGTTGCTGTCCTGGAACTTGGTCGCCACCAGTGTGCGGATCGAAAACACCCGCAGGGCATCGTGTACCGACAGCGTGCCCTCGGCGGAGTTCTTGCGCCCGTTGAACGGGTAGGTGTCCGGGCCGCGCTGGCACTGGGTGTTGAGGTTGATCCGCCCGACCTGATTGGCGAAGGTATCGACCAGTCGGCCGATCGCCACCGGGTTGGTGCCGAACAGGCTCAGTTGTTGGCCGAAATCCGATTCCAGCACGTAGTCGATCACGGTATCGAGGTGACGGTACGGCACGATCGGCACCACCGGGCCGAACTGTTCTTCGTTGTACACGCGCATCTGCGGCGTCACCGGGTACAGCACGGCGGGGTAGAAGAACGATTCGCGACTCTCGCCGCCATTCGGGTTGACCACTTGTGCGCCCTTGCTCTGCGCGTCGGCCACCAGACCGTGCAGGTAGTCGACCTTGCCCGACTCCGGCAGCGGCGTCAGTGCCACGCCGCTGTCCCATGGCATGCCCGGCTTGAGGGTGGCGAGTTTGGCGTTGAATTTTTCGATGAAGGCGTCGACCACGTCCTCGTGCACAAAGAGGATCTTCAGCGCGGTGCAGCGCTGGCCGTTGAACGACAGCGAACCGGTGACCGCTTCGCTGACCGCATTATCCAGATCGACTTCCGGCAGGACTATGCCGGGGTTCTTCGCATCCAGGCCCAGCGCGGCGCGCAAGCGGTGTGGTTTCGGGTGCAGTTTCTTCAGGTCGCTGGCGGCCTTGTTGGTGCCGATGAAGGCAAAGATGTCGATCTTGCCGCTGGCCATCAGCGCGCTGACGGTTTCGCGGCCGCTGCCGTAGATCACGTTGATCACGCCGGTCGGGAAACTGTCGCGGAACGCTTCGAGCAACGGGCGGATCAGCAACACGCCGAGCTTGGCCGGTTTGAACACCACGGTATTGCCCATGATCAGCGCCGGAATCAGCGTGGTGAAGGTTTCGTTCAGCGGATAGTTGTAAGGCCCCATGCACAGTGCCACGCCGAGCGGCACGCGGCGGATCTGGCCGAGAGTGTCCTGCTCCAGTTCGAAACGGCTGGAGCGGCGGTCGAGTTCCTTCAGCGCGTTGATGGTGTCGACGATGTAGTCGCAGGTGCGGTCGAACTCTTTTTCCGAGTCCTTGAGGTTCTTGCCGATCTCCCACATCAGCAGCTTGACCACGGCTTCGCGCTGTTGGCGCATGCGGCCGAGGAACGCTTCGACGTGCTGGATGCGTTCGGCCACGCGCATGGTCGGCCACAGGCCCTGACCACGATCGTAGGCACGCACGGCGGCGTCGAGGGCGGTGAGGGCGGTGTCGGCGTCGAGCAGCGGGGTGCTGCCGAGAATCACTTGTTCATCGCCATTTTCGCCGTGCAGATACACCGGGCTGCGCACGGTGGCGAGTGGGCCGTCCCAGCGCCGCAGTTGGCCATCGACGAGGTATTCGCGTTGCTCGACCTGACCGTCGAGGCGGTATTTTTCCGGGATGTCGCTGACAGAAGGGAACAGATTGCCAAGGATGTTTGCTGTAGTCATGTCGCTACCCCGTGTTGATGTCCGTATACAGATCAAAAAGTCTTTACAGGTTATACGCCTGAATGCGCCGATATTTAAACCCGCCAATGTCACGCGAATGTCACGCAGAGATGCGGAACAGAGCTCTGACTGGTTTATGAAATCCAATGTGGGAGCGGGCTTGCTCGCGAATGCGTCCTTTCAACTGACATCCTCATTTGCTGACACACCGCATTCGCGAGCAAGCCCGCTCCCACAGTTGAATGGGGTGGCCTGAACACTCTCTACTGGCCCCGGTTGGCCCCATCGTTGTCCGGCAATGCCCTCAACCCGCTGCCGTGCCTGCCTTAAGGTGTGATCACAACAAAAAGCGATGCCACCCTCGAGGATCGTTATGCGGGCAATCCCACTCACTTTACTGCTGGCGCTGATGATGACGCTGTGCGGCTGCGACGAAAAATCCGCACCGCCGGCGACCACTCACAATGCTACTCCCACCGACCCGGCACTGGCGCAGATCTACACCAACAGCTGCCAGCTGTGTCACGCCAACCCGGCTGCCAATGCGCCGCTCACTGGCGATCGTCAAGCCTGGGAACCACGCATCCGCCAGGGCGCCGACACGCTGCTCGACCACGCCATCAACGGCTACAACGGCATGCCGCCGATGGGCCAGTGCGTCGAGTGCACCGAAGAACAATTCCTGCAACTGATCGGCTTCATGGCCGACCAGCCCCTCCCACAATAAGGGCGCGCGCATGAGCATGGATCTGACACGGCGTCAGTTGTTGCAACGGGCAAGCATCGTCGGCGCGTTCAGTGCATTGGCGGCCAATCCCGCGCTGGGACAATTGATGCGCGCCCCGCGACTGATTCCCTGGCGCAACTGGTCGGGCGGGCAGAGTTGCCTGCCGGCGGCGCGGCTGGCGCCGAAGAATCTTGATGAACTAAGCGCTGCGATTCGTCAGGCCCAGGGCAAGATCCGCCCGGTCGGTTCGGCACATTCGTTCAGCGCGCTGGTGCCCACCGACGGCACATTGCTGTCGCTGAGCTACTTCACCGGGCTGCTCGACCACGATCCGAACACCCTGCAGGCCGAATTCGCCGCCGGTACGCCAATGTCGCGCATGGGCGTGCCGCTGAAGGACGTCGGCCAGGCTCTGCAGAACATGGCCGATATCGATTACCAGACTCTCGCCGGGGCAATTTCCACCTCGACCCACGGCACCGGCAAAACCTTTCAGTCGTACTCGGCGCATGTCTGCGGCCTGCAACTGGTGACGGCCAACGGCGAGGTGCTGGACTGCGACAGTCAGCGCCACCCGGAAGTGTTCAATGCCGCCCGGGTATCCCTTGGGGCACTGGGTGTGGCGACGAAAATCCGTCTGCAAAATCGCCCGGCCTACCGCCTGCGTGAGCGTCAATGGATCGCCAAGACCGAAGAGCTGCTGGAAGACCTCGACAAAAACACCCGGGAAAACCAGCACTGGGAAATGCTCGTGGTCACCCATTCCGACTACGCGCTGTCCATCGCCCTCAACGAAACCAGCGACCCGGCTACGCCGCCGATTCCCCCTGAGGAGGAGGGCGGCAATGAGTTCGTGACCCTGATCGAGAAAATCGACAAATACGGCAGCGACTTCCCCGAGCTGCGCCGCACGCTGCTCAACAGCCTGCGGCATATGGCGAGTTTCGATGACCGGGTCGGCGACTCGTTCGACATCTACGCCAACGTGCGCACCGTGCGCTTCAACGAGATGGAATACTCGGTGCCCGCCGAACACGGCCCGGCCTGTCTGCGTGAAATCCTCAAGCTGATTCAGGACAAGGACCTGCGCACCTGGTTTCCCATCGAGTACCGCTACGTTAAGGCCGACGACATTCCGCTGAGCATGTTCGAGGGCCGCGACAGCTGTTCGATCTCGGTGCACCAGCATTACCAGATGGATCATCACAACTTCTTCGCCGCGGTCGAGCCGATCTTCTGGAAGTACAACGGCCGCCCGCACTGGGGCAAATTGCACACGCTCAACGCGAAGAATCTGCAACCGCTGTACCCGCGCTGGCGCGAGTTTGTCGACGTCCGTCAGGCGCTGGACCCGAGCGGACGCTTTCTCAATGCGCATCTGTCGTCGATTCTGGGGGTGAGCTGATGGCGGTCAATCGACGCAATTTTCTCCTCGGCACGCTGGGTGTCGGCGCTTTGTTAGTGGGCGTAGGCGCCTGGCTGCGACCGGGTGATCGTGGCGGCCCGTACAGTGAGTATTTCCGCGCGCTGAATAAAGAGCTGAAGGACAACGGCCCGATGCGCCCGGTGTTGTTGATCGATCTGGATCGCCTCGATCACAACATCGACGTGGTGATGCAGTCGGTCAAACGCGGCGGCAAGCAATTGCGTCTGGTGGAAAAATCCCTGCCGTCGCCGGGCTTGTTGAGCTACATCGCGCAACGGGCCGGGACGCAAAAACTCATGTCGTTTCACCAGCCGTTTCTCAATCACGATGCTGTAGCGTTTCCGCAGTCCGACATCCTGCTCGGCAAGCCGTTGCCGGTGCGTTCGGCCGAGCTGTTCTATCAAACCCACAAAGGCCCGTTCGATCCGTCCATACAGCTGCAATGGCTGCTCGACGGGCCTGTACGGCTGCAGCAATACCTGGCGTTGGCGCAAGGGCTGGGCACGCGGATGCGCATCAACATCGAACTGGATGTCGGCCTGCATCGCGGCGGGGTCAGTGATGTGAATGTGCTGGGGCAGATGCTCACGCTGATCAGCGCCAATCCACAACATCTGCAGTTCGCCGGGTTCATGGGCTACGACCCGTTCGTGGGCATGGGCGTGCCGGGGATTCTCGGTTCGCCCGAGGAACTGTTCGCCAAGGTGATGGTGATTTATCAGCGCTGCGTCGATTTCACCCGACAGCAGTATCCGACGTTGTGGAATGACCACCTGTGCCTGAACACCGCCGGCAGCCCGAGTTATCGCATCCATGAAAACGAGCAGTTGAGCACCGAGGTTTCGGTGGGCACGGCGATGCTCAAGCCGACGCATTACGACCTGCCTTCTCTGGTTGACCAGGTGCCGGCGACCTACATCGCCACGCCGGTACTGAAAAGCACTGGTGCGGTGAATATCCCGGCGCTGGATGACAAGTCGACGTTGTTCTCGTGGTGGGACACCAACCAGCGGCAGACTTTTTTCATCTACGGCGGCAACTGGATGGCCGAGTTCGAATCGCCGCCAGGGTTGCTGAGCAATGGGGTGTACGGGCGCAGTTCGAATCAGGAGATGGTCAACGGCTCCAACGCCGTGGGCCTGACCATCGAAGATCAAGTGTTCCTGCGCCCGACCCAGACTGAAGCCGTCCTCCTGCAATTCGGTGATCTGCTGGCGGTGCGTGGCGGCAAGATTGTCGACACCTGGCCGGTCTACACCTGACCCAAAAACACCTCAGATACCCCTGTGGGAGCGGGCTTGCTCGCGAAAGCGTCCTGTCAGTCAGCATCTATTTGACTGGCACACCGCATTCGCGAGCAAGCCCGCTCCCACAGGGTTTTGTGTTGTCTGTCAAATCCCGATCAATTTCTGTAATGAAGCTTTTATGACAAAAGTTCGGTAGCACATAGCCAGTCCGGTCATGCCTATGTAACGCGCTTGAGGGGCCCAACGGGGCGCTTTTCACAAGCCGAGGCGGGACGCCGGGAGTGAGGCAATGGGGACTATGGAACGCTACTCGAAAGTGGGCATGCAGGAACTCGATCAGCGCCTGTCGAAGATCGTCGAGGCCGCGCGCAAGAAGCCGGTTTCGGTATATCGCTACGGCGCGCCGTGGGTCTGGATCGTGTCGCAGGATGACTGGCAGGGCGCCTTGAAAGAGGTCTCCAGCTACATTCCGCCCGGCCATTCGCTGGTGTTGCTGCGCCCGCAGATCGATGACTTGCTCGACGCCCATCAAGGCCTGTTGCACGAACTCAATGCCGAGCCCGGCATGCTCATCCCCGCGCAAACCGTCATGCACATCCTGCTCCTGCAACTGCTGTATTCGGTGCCCAGCGAGCAGCAACTGTATGAGCAACTCAATTACAACCTGCTGTTCCGCTGGTTCGTCGGTCTTGGCCTGAACCAGAAAGTCTGGAGCTTCAACGTCCTCAGTCGTGACATCGCCACGCTGCTCAACAACCCGCGTGCGGTGCAGCTCATTCAGAAAATCATCGGCGAAGTGTTCTGCGGTGCCTTGCTGCAAATGCCCGAGTTCTCGTTGAACTTCGCGCTGCTGCACACCTGGCTCGGCAAGCACAGCGGTGTCTCGACAGTCAGCAACTGACGCAACACACAAGGCGCGCAACAGCGCCAACAGGTCATCGCGAATTCAGGGGGTAGTGTGGATCAGATTTTCACGTCACGGCTGGCGCTGTGGGGCTGGCTGCTGGTGACGGCCGGCGCGCAACCGGCATTCGCCGAAGAGGCTGCCCAAGGCGCCGCGCCGCAACGTCTGGTGGACGTCAACGAATACTTCGTGCGCGGCAACACCGTGCTCGACGCCCGGGCAATTGAAGAGGCGGTGTACCCGTTTCTCGGCCCGCAAAAAGCCATGACTGACATCGAAGGCGCCCGCGATGCCTTGCAGAAGGCTTATCAGCAGCGCGGCTACCAATCGGTGTTCGTCGAACTGCCGGAGCAAGCGGTAGCGGACGGCATCGTCTATCTGCAAGTCAGCGAAACCAAGGTCGGCCGGGTGCGTGTGGTCGGCGCCAAACACTATTCGCCGCTGGACATCCGCGACAACGTCCCGGCGCTGAAAGAGGGCGAGGTGCCGGACTTCGCCAAGGTTCAGGGCGAACTGGCGCAGTTGAATAAAACCCCTGGCCGTCAGGTCATGCCGCTGGTGCGCGAAGGTCAGCGCCCCGGCACCATGGACGTCGATTTGCAGGTCGAAGACCAGAACCCGTGGAGCGCCAGCATCGGCCTCAACAACGACTACAGCGCCGACACCGAAAAGCTCCGCGCCGTCACCAGCCTCGGCTACAACAACCTGTGGCAACTCGGCCACAGTATCAACCTGACGTACTTCACCGCACCGCAGGACACCGACAACGCCAAGGTCTGGTCGGCTTCCTACACCGCACCGCTGACCGAGCGCTGGAGCGTGCAGTTCTCCGGTTATCAGTCCGACAGTAACGTCGCCACCATCGGCGGCAGCAACGTGCTGGGCAAGGGGCACTCCTACGGCGTGTCGGCGATATACACGTTGCCGTCCAGCGGCAGCTGGTCGAACTCGCTGTCGGCCGGCATCGACTTCAAGGACTTCGACGAGCGCCTGACCCTGTCCGGCGAGAGCGACAAGGTGCCGCTGAAATACGCGCCGTTCACCTTCGCCTACAACGGCTTCCGCTACACCGAAAAGAGCCAGCTCGGCCTCGGTCTGAGCCTGGTTGCGGCCACCCGCAGCATCTTCGGTTACGGCAGCTCCGACGAAGACTTCGACTACAAACGCTACCGGGCCAACCCGAGTTTCGCCGTGCTCAAGGGCGACAGCAACTTCACCTGGACCTTCGACAACGACTGGCAGAGCGCGAGCAAAGGCGCGTTCCAGCTGGCGTCGGGGCCACTGGTCTCCAACGAACAGTTTTCCGCCGGCGGCGCGACCTCGGTGCGCGGCTATCTGGCGGCCGAGCGCACCGGTGATGACGGCGTGCTGCTCAGTCAGGAGCTGCGCACCCCTTCGCTGGCGAAATACGCCGGCAGCTGGATGCAGGAATGGCGCTTCTACGCCTTTGCCGAAGGCGCGCAACTGTACCTGCGCGACGAACTGCCGGACCAGGACGCCAGTTACGCCCTGGCCAGCGTCGGCCTCGGCACCCGCGCCAGCCTGAGCAAATGGCTGTCCGGCAGCCTCGACTGGGGCTACCCGTTACTCGAAGGGCCGAACACCTCGAAGCAGGAGTCGCGCCTGCACTTCAACCTTCAAGCCACTTTCTAAAGGAGCACGTTCATGCAGCGCCTCATTCTTTCGTTGTTGATCTGCCTGGGCTTCGTGCTCCCGGCCACGGCGCAGGCCTGGTGGCAGGACGACTGGCATTACCGCAAACAGATCGCCGTCGACACCACGCCGCAGGGCGCCGGGATCAATCAGGCCCTCGGCCGCACCGCGTTGCTGGTGCGCCTGCACACCGGCAACTTCACCTTCGATGGCGTCAAGGAAGACGGCGCGGATTTGCGCTTCGTCGCCGCCGATGACAAGACCGTGCTTAACCACCAGATCGAAAGCTTCGATGCGCTGATGGGCATGGCGCTGATCTGGGTCGATGTGCCGAATGTCGAGGGCGGCCAGCGTCAGGACATCTGGATGTACTACGGCAACCAGAAGGCCCCGGCCACCGGCAACGGCCAGCTGACGTTCGATCCGAATTACACCGTGCTGTATCACTTCGACGGCGCCACCGGCACCCCGGCCAAGGACACCACCGCTTACGGCAACACCGCACAAAGCGCCACCGGCGCGGCGATTGACGGTGTAGTGGGGCGCGCCTTGCAGTTCAGCGGTCAGCCGTTGCTACTGCCGGCCAGTCCGTCGTTGCAGCACAGCGCCGGCAGTGCGTTCACCTTCAGCGCCTGGCTGCGTCTGGATCAGGCCAATGGCGAGCAACTGATCCTTGCCCGCCGCGAAGGCGCCAACAGCCTGCTGGTCGGGGTCAATCAAGGTGTGCCGTTTGTGGAGATCGACGGCCAGCGCGCCGTGGCCTCTCAGCCGCTGAACCCCGGCCAATGGCAGCACGTCGCGCTGACCGCCGAAGGTTCGAAAGTCAGCTTGTACATTAACGGTCGTGAGGGCGCGACGCTGGCTCAGGCGATGCCGGCGTTCAATTCGGTGATGGCGATTGGCGGCGATCTGACCGCTGGCCCGTACCAGCCGTTCGTGGGCGCCATCGACGAACTGCGCCTGTCGAAAGTCGCGCGTCCGGCGCCGTTGCTGCTGGCTGATGCGACCGCGCAAGGCGCCGAGTCGAAACTGGTGGCCTACGGCGTCGATGAAGAACAGTCCGGTTTCGGTTTCGGCAGCCTCGGTTTCCTGCTCAATGCGGTGCCGGTCGACGCCTGGGTGATCATCGCCGTGCTGGTGCTGATGATGTTCCAGTCGTGGATCATCATGCTGCGCAAGAACCGCACCCTCAGCCGCGTGAGCAAGGCCAACGAGGATTTCCGCGAGCAATTCGCCAAGGTCGGTACGCGCCTGGAGATGTTCGCCGACGACGCGCAACTCGCCCAGCGTCTGCAGCATTCGCCGCTGTGGCGCCTGTACGCGGTGGCGGTCAAGGAAATCCGTACCCGCCGCGAGCAGGGCGCCGATACCTCTTCGGTGTCGGCGGCAACCATTGAAGCGATCCGCTGCTCGATGGACGGCGTGCGTATCCGTGAGAACCAGGCGCTCAGCTCGAAACTCTCGACCCTGTCCAACGCCATCGCCGGCGGCCCGTACATCGGCCTGCTCGGCACCGTGCTGGGGATCATGGTGGTGTTCCTCGGCACGGCCATGGCCGGCGACGTCAACATCAACGCCATCGCGCCGGGCATGGCCGCCGCATTGCTGGCCACCGCCATGGGCCTGTTCGTCGCGATCCCGGCGCTGTTTGGCTACAACCGCCTGATCACCCGCAACAAGGAAGTCAGCGCCGACATGCGCGTGTTCGTCGACGAGTTCATCACGCGTCTGGCGGAGATGCACGGCGAGAGCCAGTTCAGTGAGTCGTCGCATCAGCGCGGTCATCACGCCAACCACTCCGTACCGGCCTGAGGAGCACTGCCATGGCGTCCGTAAATGCCTCCCACGACGATGACGAAGATGCAGCGGTGGACAGCATCAACATCACCCCGCTGGTCGACGTGCTGATGGTGGTGCTGGTGATGTTTATCCTCACCGCCACCGCGCAGGTCTCCGGGATCCAGATCAACCTGCCCAAGGCCAGCGCCTCGGTGTCGCTGTCGGAGGCCAAGACCAAAGCGATTTCGGTCAACGACGGCGGTCAGGTGTTCCTCGACGCCTACCCGGTGACCCTGGCCGAGCTGGAAGAGCGCCTGCGTATCGAGAAGGCGCAGAGCCCGGACTTCCCGGTGATCGTGCGCGGCGACGCCACGGTGCAGTACCAGAAGGTCATTGAAGTGCTGGATCTGTTGCGCCGGCTCGAACTGTCTCAGGTCGGTCTGGTGACCGGCAAACCGACGCAGGGCTGAGTGATGACCGCACAACTTCCGATCGAGCCGCTGCCGGTGAAAAGGTCGCCGATGCGCTTTGTAAAGTGGGGCGCCGGGCTGCTGCTCGGCGCGCTCGCCGCGTGGTTCCTGTGGCAGTGGGCCAATGACATGAGCGGCGTGCGCCGTGAAGCGCCGAAGGTGCCGACGATCATTCCGTTGCCGCCTCCGCCGCCGCCACCTCCGGAAAAACCACCGGAGCCGGAAACCCCGGTGGAAGAAAAAGTCGTCGAGCCCGAACCCACGCCCGAGCCGCAAGAGGTCAAGCCCGAGGAAGAGGCGCCGCCATCGCCGGCGGACGATCTGGCCAACCCGATGCAAATGGACGGTGACGCGCAGAGTGGCAACGACGCTTTCAACATCGGCGCCGGCAAGGGTGGCGGCATGGCCGGTGCGGGTGGCGGACGCCTGGGCACCGGCACTTACAGCCAGTTCCTCGCGTTCACTTTTCAGCGCTTGCTGCGCGAGAACCCCGATCTGCGCAACCTCGCATTCTCGCTGCAGGCCGATGTGTGGCTGAGCAGCGTCGGCGAAATCACCCGGGTCGAGCTGGTCAAGTCCAGCGGCAAGCCCGAGATCGACACTCAGGTGCTGGCCGCATTGCGTAACGCGCCCCATCTGAGCGAACGGCCACCGGCCTCCATCACTTTGCCTGTGCGCCTGTCCCTGCAAGGGCGGCGTCCGGGTTAACCGAATTCATAAAGCTGTATGAAAAGGAGTTGTGTGCAGATGATTTCCAACGTGAATCGATTGTCCCTGGCGGTCGGCATGGTCATCGCGACCCTGGTCGGCCAGGCCGCGGCAGCGCCTGCGCCCTCGGAGAACGCCACGATCAATCTGATCCGCTTGCTGGTCGAGCAGGGCATTCTGAAACAGGACAAGGCCGACGCGCTGATCGCCCAGGCGCAGAACGAAGCCGCCCAGGCCAAGCAGGCAGCGGCTTCGACAGCCGTAGCGGCCGGACCGGTGGCGGCACCGGGCGATGTGCGCGTGCAGTACGTGCCAGCGGCAGTGCGCGACCAGATCCGCGATCAGGTCAAAGCCGAAGTCATGGCCACCGCCAAGCAGGAAAACTGGGCGGCGCCCAACACCTTCCCGGACTGGGCGTCGCGCATCAGCTTCGATGGCGACATCCGCCTGCGCGACGAATCGCGTTACTACTCGGGCAGCAACAGCAACGAAATCGTCGACTTCGCCAAACTCAACAACAACGGCCCGTACGACGTGAACCCCAACAGCAGCACCAGTCTGCCGCCGCTGCTCAATACCCGTGAAGATCGCACCAACCAATTCCGCCTGCGCGCACGTCTGGGCATGAAAGCGGTGATCTCGCCGGAATGGACCGCCGGCATCCGCATCGGCACCGGCTCGGACAACAACCCGGTGTCGACCACGCAGAACCTCGGCGGCGGGTTTGCCAAGAAAGACATCTGGCTCGATCAGGGCTACCTGAACTGGAAGCCGACCGATGAGCTGACCCTGACCGGCGGGCGCTTCGCCAACCCGTTCATGTCCACCGACATGCTCTATTCCAACGACCTGAATTTCGACGGGGTGGCGGCGATTTTCGACCACAAGCTCAACCGCGACTGGGGCGTGTTCGGCACCGTCGGCGCGTTCCCGGTGGATTACACCAACGACACCACCACCAGCAACGGTTTCGACAAGGAAGAAAGCGACAACAAGTGGCTCTACGGCGCGCAGCTCGGCGCTAAGTGGGCGATCAACAGCAACAACCGCCTCAAAGGTGCGCTGGCCTACTACCGCTTCGACGACATTCAAGGCCAACGCTCCAGCCCTTGCGAACCTTGGGCCGGCGCCCCGGGCTGCGACACCGATGGCAGCCGTGCGGCGTTCATGCAGAAGGGCAACAGCGTATTTCTGCTGCGCGACATCACGCCGAACCCGGCCAACCCGACCACCACACCGCAGCCGCAGTTTGTCGGCCTGGCATCGGAGTTCAACCTGCTCGACCTGAACCTGGTGTGGGACGCCGATCTGCCAGAGGACTTCAAGCTGCGCAGCCAGGGCAACTACATCCACAATCTCGGTTACGACGAAGGCGACATGCGCAAACGCGCCGAGGGGCAGATCGTCAACAACCTCAACAGCAACGGCGAGATCGAAAGCGGCGCCAATGCGTGGATGGTGCAGTTCACCCTCGGCAACGCGCTGGATCTGAAGAAGCAGGGCGACTGGAACCTGTTCGCCGGCTACAAGTACATCCAGCCGGATGCCTTGCCTGACGGCTTCAACGATTCGTCGTTCCACCTCGGCGGCACCAACGCCAAGGGCTATTTCCTCGGTGGCAATTACGGTCTGGCGAAGAACGTCTACGCCACCGGCCGCTGGCTGAGCACCGAGGCGGTGTACGGCGCGCCGTTCGACATCGACGTCTTGCAGCTTGAGATCAACACGCGCTTCTAAGGCGCCGGGAGTACGGTCATGCACGCACGAGTTTTTCTGTTGGGGCTGAGTTTTTTCATTGCACAAGGCGCGCACGCCGAAGGCATGGAGGAGCGTCTGCGTACCCAGTTGCGCAGCACCACTCAGCAGTTGCAGGCCCTGCAAAGTCAGCAGGCTCAGGCCAGCGCCGCGCAACTGGCGGCGCAGAACGAAGCCAAGGCTGCGCAGGCGCAGATCAAGCAATTGACCGCCGAACTGGCCAAGGCCAAAGGCGTCGCCGAGCAGTTGGCCGGCCAGCAGCAGAACCTGCACAGCCAGGCGCAAGCGCAAGTCGCCGCCAGCAGCGAACAGGTCGGCAAGTTCAAGAAGGCCTACGACGAGTTGCTGGTCATGGCCCGTGCCAAAGAGGCAGAACGGTCTAAGCTTCAAGCGCAATTGGCTGAACGTGACACACAAGTGCAGCAATGTTCAGTCAAGAATCAGCAGATGTATGGCGTCGCCAAACAGATCCTCAGCGCTTACGAAAACATCGATGTGGCCGAGGTGATGAAGATCCGCCAGCCCTTTGCGGGCAGCGCCCGGGTCAAGTTCGATGAGCTGGCCCAGGGGTTTGGTGACGAGCTGTACAAGACTCAATTCGACGCGCCGCAAGCTGCGCTCGCACACTGATTTACAAACAAGGAAGAAGTCATGACTCAATTGATCAGCCATGTGTCCCCGCAATCCCTGACCGACGTCCTGCAAGCGGCCGGTTATCGCGTCAACCAGACCGAACAGAACGGCATCGTGCAGTTGCTCAGCGCCAGTCAGGGCATCGGTTATGCCGTGCGTTTCGGCAACCCGGCGGTGGAGCAGGGCAGCTACGTCGATTTCACTTTCAGTTGCGCGCTGCGGGTGCAAGGTGAGTTGCCGCAGGGCGTGGCCGAACAGTGGAACGCCACCCGGCGTTTTGCGCGGTTGTCGTTGCAGGGCGAATTTCTGGTGATGGAAATGGACGTGGTGCTGGCGGCCGGTGTGAGCAACGATCACCTGCGCGGCAATCTGGAATTGTGGGATCGCCTGTTGCAGGAGTTCATCGTCTACCTGCGTGATTTCAGCCAGGCCGCACAAGCTTCGACAGCAAAAGTCGCCACCGCTGAGCAAGAGGAAGTCGCGCTGTGAAAAAGCCTGCCATGGTGATCGGCGCCGGGGCAGTGGCGCTGTTGGTGGTAGCCGTGGCGCTGGTGCTGCGACCGGGTGCTGACCCGGTCGCCGCCCAGCAATCGTCGCCGTTGGCGGCGGTTGCTGCGGGGCCTGCGGTGGCGCGGTTGGGCAATCAGCAAGTGACGCCGCAGGAGTTGCAGGCGCTGCTGGCGACCGTCCCGCCGGCGACTCGCGAGCAATTGCGCGGCAACCGTGAAGCGCTGGAGCGCTGGATTCGTGCGCGGTTGGCGGAAAAAGCCGTGTTGGAACAGGCCGACGCTCAGGGCTGGGCACAGCGTCCGGACGTGGTGCGGCAAACCCGCGCGGCCACTGAGCAGATCGTCTTTCGCGATTACCTGCGCTCGGTCAGCACGGTGCCGGCGGACTACCCGAGTGCGAGCGAGTTGCAGCAGGCGTATGACGCTGGCAAGGGCAACTGGCAGACTCCGGCGTTGTATCGGGTGAGCCAGATTTTCCTCGCGGTGCCGGATGCCCAGAGCCTGGAAGCTGTGCGCAAGCAGGCCACCGAGCTAAGCAAGAAGGCCCAGAGCACACCGGGGGATTTTGCCGCGCTGGCGACTCAGTATTCGCAGGATCGCCTGACCGCCGAACGCGGCGGCGACACCGGGCTGCAACCGTTGCAGCAACTGGTGCCGGAGGTAAGGGGTGCGGTGGCGAAATTGAAGGTCGGTGCGGTGTCCGATCCAGTGCAGAGCGCGGCCGGCTTCCATGTGATCAAACTCACTGAACAGCAACCGGCACGTACTGCGACCCTCGACGAACTGCGCGACCAATTGACTCAAGCCTTGCGTGCGCAACGTCAGGAGCAGATTGCTCAGGCGTATCTGGACGGGATGCTCAATACCGCGACGCTGAGTATCGATGGGGCTGAGCTGAACAAGGTCCTCGAAGAGAAACGCTGATGGTGATTCACCGCAGATCCCGGGTGGGAGCGGGCTTGCTCGCGAAAGCGGTGGGTCTTTCAACAAACAAGTTGGCTGGCATGGCCCCTTCGCGAGCAAGCCCGCTCCCACATTAGAACCGTGGCGTTTTCCAAAATACAAAGATCGACAGGGAGTCATCGATGTCATTCACCGAACCCGCAGGACGACAGGGTAGCCCCGACTATCGCTGGGCACAGGGCGAGCGCGAGCCTTGGCTGGCGCAAGCCGCGACCATCGATGCCGAGGTCGCGCAATATTTTCTGGTCAGTGCCCGTTGCGGCTGTTTCATGCAGGCGGCGCGCAGCCTCAACGTGCGCTCGACCTTGCTGCGCAAGCAGTTGGCGCAGCTTGAGCAGGAACTGCAGCACTCGCTGTTCAGCTTTCAGGGCAGCGCCCTGAGCCTGACCCGTGAAGGTCAGCAGTTGCAGGCGCAACTGGTGGCGCTGGCCCACGAACGCAAACTGCCGGTGGTCGAGCAGCCACTGGTGCGTTTGGCGGTAGCCGAATCGATCCTGCATGACATTCTCGGTCGCGACCTGATCGCGTTGCTGCGGCGCAATGCCAGCGTGCGTCTCGAGATCATTGCGCTGGACAGCGAGTTGGCCTTGCGCGCAGTCAGCGCCGACGTGGTGCTGTGGCTGGCCCACGGCGACACCCCCAGCCCCGGCCCGACCTTCGCCACCAGTCAGCCGCAGGCCCTGGCGCGTCTGGATTACCTGCCGCACATCGCCAAACGCTATTCCCGGGTCACCGCGCGCCCGGCGAGTGCCGATGATCTGAGCGATTTCATGCTGGTGCAATGGCAGCACGACCGGCAGATCGACAGCTTCCGGCCGTGGAATGAACTGGTCGAACAACGTCTAGCCGGCGTGGTGCAGATGCAGTCCTATGAGCTGATGCTGGAAATGATCCGCTGCAGCGCTTGCATCGGGTTGCTACCGGCGTACATGAGCCGTTTCGATCGCGGGCTGATTGCGCTGCCGGGGTTGTTTGACGAGCCGATGCAGTTGCAGGCATGGCTGGCGGTGAATGCTGAATCCCGGGACGTCGCCGAGGTGCAAACCCTGGTCGAGCTGATCCAGCACACCTTCAATGAGCGCCAGGAGTGGTTCCAGACCTGATCCGATTCTGCCAACACCCCCAATCCCCTGTGGGAGCGGGCTTGCTCGCGAAAGCGGTGTGTCAGGTGACAGCGATGTTGAATTTCAGACCGCTTTCGCGAGCAAGCCCGCTCCCACATTTTGATATTCGCCAGCCAGACGCTCAACGGTTTAGAGTAAGCGGCCACACATCGATCCAGGAAGGATCCGCCATGCCCGACCACAACCCCGCCATCACCCTCGAACGCTTCAACGAATCCCATATCGAGGCCGTTACCGCGCTGTACAACGATCCGGCTGTGACCCGGCAGGTGTTGCAGATGCCGTTTCAGTCCACCGAGATCTGGCGCCAACGGCTGCTGGCGGAGAACGAGCGGATGGTCAAACTGGTGGCGCTGCACCAGGGCGCGGTGGTCGGTCATCTCGGGCTGGAAAACTATTCGCGAATTCGCCGCGCCCACGCCGGCAGTGTCGGCATGGCGGTCGCCGTGGCCTGGCAGGGCAAGGGTGTCGGGTCGAAACTGCTGGCGGCGGCGCTGGACGTCGCCGACAACTGGATGAACCTGCACCGGGTCGAACTTTCGGTGTACGCCGACAACCAGGCGGCTATCAATCTCTACCGCAAGTTCGGCTTCGAGAACGAAGGCCTGTTTCGTGACTACGCCGTGCGCGACGGGCAATGGGTCGACACCCTGAGCATGGCCCGTCTGCGTCGTCGATAAGCCAAAAATCCTGTGGGGGTCAGTTGCCCAGAGCGAACGCCACCGCCGCCTGCGCATGCAGTTCGGTGGTGTCGAGCAGGGGCAGGGCGCTGTGTTCGGGTTTGACCAGCAGGCCGATTTCCGTGCAGCCGAGGATGATCGCCTGGGCGCCGCGCGCAGTCAGCGCTTCGATCACCCGTTGATAGATTTTGCGTGATTCGTCACTGATCACTCCGACGCACAGTTCGTCGTAGATGATCCGGTGCACGTCCTTGCGCTCGGCGTCGTCCGGCACCAGTACCGTCAGACCCTGCGCAATCAGGCGCTGCTTGAGAAAGTCCTGCTCCATGGTGAACGCCGTGCCGAGCAGACCGACCGTGCGCGCACCGATGGCCAATGCTGCCTGCGCCGCCGGCTCGGCAATGTGCAGGAACGGAATGCTGATCGCTGCCTGAATCTGCGCCGCGACCTTGTGCATGGTATTGGTACACAGCACCACGCATTCGGCGCCGCCGGCCTCGAGCCTGCGCGCGGCATCTACCAGAATCGCCGCTGCGTCGTCCCAGCGCCCGGCGTGCTGCGCCTGTTCGACCGGGCCGAAGTCGACGCTGTACATCAGGATTGGCGCCGAGCGCAGCGAGCCGAGCCGGTCACGAACCTGTTGATTGATGAGACGATAATATTCCGCGCTGGATTCCCAGCTCATGCCGCCGATCAGGCCGATGGTGCGCATTGAAACTCCTCGAACAATGGCCCGTATTGGAAAAGTCGGGCTCCGGCCGAGTGTCCATCGGTTCAATGACGGATGCCAGTACAAAGCAACTGTACCGTTGATCCTGTTGCCAAGTGTCCCGGTGCCGGCGATCGAGGTTTAACGTACGCCGGCGCCTCGATCTGTCACTATCGACTATCGCAGGCTCTCCCCGAGGAACGTACCGATGAACGACGTACAACAACTGGGCGAAATGCTTCGTCACTATGCCGAGAGTGAAGCGCACAAGAAGCAACTGTTCGAAACGCAGTCACAGGCGTGGGCCAGCCGCATCACCGAGCTGTTCGGCCAGATCCAGCAATGGCTGGAACCGGTGCAGGCACCGAACCTGCTGGAGGTGAGCCGCGAGGCTTACGTCGCGTTCGGCCCGAGCACGCCGGTGGAAACCTCGACCTTCAAGACCGAGAAACTGAGCATCGTGATTGCCGGCAAAGCGGTGGAATTCGTGCCAGACGTGATGGGCAGCGCCGGGCAGATTTCCCTGGCGGTGATGGGCCTGACGGCGGCGCGCTACGGCAGCATTTCGCTGGTCGGGCTGCCGAACGGCGAGTGGCAATGGCGCAAGACCAATGGCTTGAAGGATCCGGACACCTTCGTGTTCGATGCGGATTTTCTCGCGCAGCAGTTGCAGAGCCTGATTCCGCGCGATCGCAGCTGATATCCAGGGCTTCAACCATTTCCTCCTGTGGGAGCGGGCTTGCTCGCGAAGGCGGCAGCCCATTCAACATTGATGGTGACTGACATACCGCTTTCGCGAGCAAGCCCGCTCCCACAGTGGATTGAGGGTGGTTCTACATATCGAGGTTGATCCAGCCTGGCTTCGCCTCTTCCGGCGCCACCGCCTTCACGGTTTTGCCGGTCGCCAGTTCCACCCGCCGTGCCACCTCCGGATCATCAGCAAACGGCACCATGCTCGCATCGTCGAGGCTCTCTGAAGTCTGATGGCGCAGGCAGTACTCCACCGCCAGCCACAGAAACACCACCCCCAGCACATTCAAGAAAATATCCATCCTCTGCGGCTCCCTGCCTCAGGCGATCTGCGCCTGGCTGCGTGCTAGCGCCACGTCGGCGACCCGCACCGTGCGCCAGACGTTATAGGCCATCAGCAGCATGCCGCTGAGGAAGAACACCCCGCCGGCAAAGCGCACGATGAACCCCGGATGACTGGCCTGCAGTGCTTCGACGAAGGAGTAGGTCAGCGTGCCGTCCTCGTTGATCGCTCGCCACATCAGGCCCTGAGTGATGCCGTTGACCCACATCGACGCGATGTACAACACGGTGCCGATGGTCGCCAGCCAGAAGTGCAGGTTGATCAGCGGCGTGCTGTACATCTGCTCGCGGCCAAAGACTTTCGGCACCATGTGATAAGTCGCGCCGAAGGTGATCATCGCCACCCAGCCCAAGGCCCCGGCGTGAACATGGCCGATGGTCCAGTCGGTGTAGTGGGAGAGGGCGTTGACGGTTTTGATCGCCATCATCGGCCCTTCGAAGGTCGACATGCCGTAGAACGCCAGCGACAGCACCAGGAAGCGCAAAATCGGATCGGTGCGCAACTTATGCCAGGCGCCCGAGAGGGTCATCATGCCGTTGATCATCCCGCCCCAGCTCGGCGCCAGCAGGATCAGCGACATCGCCATGCCCAGCGACTGCGCCCAATCCGGCAGCGCGGTGTAGTGCAAGTGGTGCGGGCCGGCCCAGATGTACAGGGTGATCAACGCCCAGAAATGCACGATCGACAACCGATACGAATACACCGGGCGGTTGACCTGTTTCGGCACGAAGTAATACATCATTCCGAGAAAGCCCGTGGTCAGGAAGAAACCCACCGCGTTATGGCCGTACCACCACTGCACCATGGCATCGGTGGCCCCGGAATACACCGGATAGGATTTGAACCAGTCCACCGGGATCGACAGGTGATTGACCACGTGCAGCATGGCGATCACCAGAATGAACGCGCCGAAGAACCAGTTGCCCACGTAGATGTGTTTGGTCTTGCGCTGCACCACGGTGGTGAAAAACACGATGGCGTACGCGACCCAGACCACCGCCATCCACACCGCGCCGGAGAATTCGATCTCGGCGTATTCCTTGGTGGTGGTGTAGCCCATTGGCAGGGTGATCAGCATGATCACGATCACCGATTGCCAGCCCCAGAAGGTGAAGGCCGCGAGCTTGTCCGAGTACAGCCGCACCTGGCAGGTGCGTTGCACCGCGTAGTAACTGGCGGCGAATTGCGCGCTGCCGGCGAAACCGAAAATCACCAGGCTGGTGTGCAATGGCCGCAAGCGGCCGAAGGTGGTCCAGGGCAGGTCGAGGTTCATGTCCGGCCACACCAGTTGCGAGGCGATCCAGACCCCCATCGCCATGCCGACAACACCCCAGAAAACCGTCGCGATAACGAATTGGCGGACGACCTTGTAGTTATAAGCCTGTCCGATTGTTGCTGTGCTCATGGTCAGTTCATCCACGGTTGCAAAGTCTTGCCAGGCCACCCTGGTCTGGCACGAGCTGCACTGTAGAAACACCACTGGAAACAAAACAGGCTCAGGAATCTTTCATTTGTACGGATCAGATTCAAGTCCTGCCTGCGGCGTTCTGCCGCGCCCTGATATGGTTTTTATGACTTCAGGTGAATCTGTTGCGTGCTGCGCTGCTCGTCCATAGTCGGGGAAAATCCTGTGGGAGCGGGCTTGCTCGCGAAAGCGGCGTGTCAGGCAACTGACTTGTTGGCTGACACGCCGCTTTCGCGAGCAAGCCCGCTCCCACAGTTTTGATCTGGGATCAAACCTGATGGGGTAGCCGCTGCATGTATCAATACGATGATTACGACCGGGCGTTGGTGTTCGAGCGCGTTGCGCAATTTCGCGATCAGGTCGAGCGCTTCATGGCCGGAGAGTTGAGCGAGGAGGAGTTCCTGCCGCTGCGCCTGCAAAACGGCCTGTACCTGCAAAAACACGCGTACATGCTGCGCGTGGCGATTCCCTACGGGACATTGAGTGCCGAGCAGATGCGCACGCTGGCGAGCATCGCCGCCGATTACGATCGCGGCTACGGCCACTTCACCACGCGGCAGAACCTGCAATTCAACTGGATCGAACTGGCGCAGGTGCCGGACATCCTTGAACGCCTGGCGCAGGTCAACATGCACGCGATCCAGACCTCCGGCAACTGCGTGCGCAACATCACCACCGAGGCGTTTGCCGGGGTCGCGGCGGACGAGATGATCGACCCGCGCCCGCTGGCCGAGATCCTGCGGCAATGGTCGACGATCAACCCGGAATTCCTCTTCCTGCCACGCAAGTTCAAGATCGCCATCTGCTCGGCGAAGCAGGATCGCGCGGCGATCATGATGCATGACATCGGCCTGTATCTTTATCCGGGGCGCGACGGGCAGATGTTGTTGCGGGTGATCGTCGGTGGCGGGTTGGGGCGCACGCCGATCCTCGGTCTGCAGATCCGCGAAGGCTTGCCGTGGCAGCATCTGCTGTCCTACGTCGAAGCGATCCTGCGGGTCTACAACCGCCATGGCCGGCGCGACAACAAGTACAAGGCGCGGATCAAGATTCTGGTCAAGGCGCTGGGCATCGAGGCATTCGCCAAAGAGGTCGAGGAAGAATGGCAGCACCTCAAGGACGGCCCGGCGCAGCTGACCGAGGCTGAATACGAGCGGGTCGCCAGTGCCTTCGTGCCGCCGATCTATCACACCCTGGCCGATACCGATCTGGATTTCGGCACGCATCTGGCTGAAAGCCCGGCGTTCGCCCGCTGGGTCGCGCGCAACGTGCAGCCGCACAAGAAACCGGGTTACACCAGCGTGGTGCTGTCGACCAAACCGGGTCTGAGTGCACCACCGGGTGATGTCACCGGCCAGCAGATGCTCGCGGTGGCCGACTGGTCGGAGCGATTCGGATTTGGCGAGATTCGCATTGCCCATGAGCAGAACATCGTTCTGCCCGATGTTCGAAAGTCTGACCTGTATGAACTCTGGCAGCTGGCCTGCGAGCGCAATCTGGGCAGCGCCAACGTCGGCCTGCTGACCGACATCATCGCCTGCCCGGGCGGCGATTTCTGCGCGCTGGCCAACGCCAAGTCGATCCCGATTGCCCAGGCGATTCAGGCGCGTTTCGACAACCTCGACTACCTGCACGACCTGGGCGACATCAGCCTGAACATCTCCGGCTGCATGAACGCCTGCGGCCACCACCACATCGGCAATATCGGCATCCTCGGCGTCGATAAGAACGGCAGCGAGTGGTATCAGATCACCCTTGGCGGCGCGCAGGGCAAAAACAGCGCCTTGGGCAAAGTCATCGGCCCATCGTTCAGCGCGGCCGAAGTGCCGCAGGTGATCGAGCGGATCATCGGCACTTTTGTGCGATACCGCGAAAGCGAGGAACTGTTTGTCGACACCGTGGCGCGCATTGGTCTGGAGCCTTTCAAGGAACGCGTCTACCCGAAAGTGCTGGAGGCGTCGGCATGAACAATCTGCTGCGTCTGGAGCAAGGTGTCGCACGCCTGATCGAGGACGACCCATGGACGCTGGTTCGCGAGCCGGAGCAGGGCAGGCCGCAAGGGTTGCTGATCCTGCCGCTGGCGCACTGGCTGCAATCGCCCTCGACCCACGCGGTGTGGCTGGGGCCGGACGATGAAGTTGAAAGCGTGGTGCCTTGGCTGGCCTCGCTGCCGCTGATTGCCCTGGATTTTCCGAGCTTTCGCGACGGTCGCGCCTACAGTCAAGCGTATCTGCTGCGTAGCCGGTTTGGCTGGGCCGGTGAGCTGCGCGCGATTGGTGATGTTTTGCGTGATCAGCTCAGCCATATGCGTCAGTGCGGGTTCGACAGTTTTGCGGTACGCGAGGACAAATCGGCTGAGGATGCGCTGAAGGGACTGGCCGGCATGAGCGTGCTGTACGGCCGCTCGGTGATCGAGCCACGCCCGCTGTTTCGTAGACGCTGAATATCCATTGCTTGATAGATACTTTGTGGTGAGGGGATTTATCCCCGATGGGCTGCGAAGCAGACCTAAAATCTGCCGAAGCATTTCTTCAGCTAAAACCTGTTGGCTGGTTCTGCGGCCGCCGCGCAGCCGGTCGGGGATAAATCCCCTCACCACAATTGCCTAGCGGCCCCTTCTCTACAGGGGAAACCCTTACATCCCGCACCATTCCCGGATTTTTCCTTGGGTCGATGCTGGCCTTTTGGTAGAGTCCCCGTCGCCAGCGGGTTTTCGGCTGGGCGACGGAACGAAGAAGGGAGTCTGGGTAGTGAGTGCGGGCAAAAAGATTTTGGGCCTCACGGCGTTGCTGTTGATGCTGACGCTGTGGGCCAGTTACTTCTATGTGTTCAAGGAAAACCGCGACGGCCAGTTGGGCGGCGCCGGTGAAAGCACCGCGTGGTGCGGCGCGCCGCCGTCCACCGAAGCGGCGCTGTTGGGCAAGGATCAACTGACCTTGCGCGTCACCAACAACCTGCGCGGCGAGTTCATGCTCAGTGGCTCGCTGGTGGTCTCCGAACGCACCTTCAACCGCTACGATCTGGGCCGCAACGAGCTGCGTCTGCGCCTGGAACCGTTGCAGTGGTCGTACGGTGTGACGCCGATCTTCCTCGAACAGGTCAAGGTTCAGCCACTGAGCCGCAACCTCGCCTCACCGACCAAAAGCGCCTACGCCGAGCTTGAGCCGCGGCCGATCGGCGTGCAGGGCCAGGTCACCGAATTCCCCTTCGACACCTATCGCTACGGCTACAAACCGGTGCTGTATTACCTCAAGGGCAGCGAGCGCATCGACCTGCGCTTCAAGAACATCACCACGCTGATGGAGATGTCCAACACCTTCACGCCGATTCAGAAATACAACCGCGTCGAGTACATCAACGAGAAGAACTCGATGATCCGCGACGAGGATTACAAGGCCTACGGCCCGCACGAATGCGCGTTCAGCGTCGAGCGCAAAGGCTCGTTCAAGGTCGTGGTGCTGTTGTTCCTGCTGGTGCTGTGCCTGCCGCTGTTGCACGTGTTCTATCGCGACGAGCCGGGGATCGATTTCCTCGCCACGCTGGTGACGATTGCCGTGGTGCGGGTGCTGCTGGTGGGGCCGGTGCAGGACTTCCAGCTGTACAACATCGACTTCCTGTTCGGCGCGGCGATCCTGCTGGTGGGCTCGGTATCGCTGATCAAGGCGATGCGCGCCAACAGCCGGCGCGAGATGGCGTTGAAGAGCGGGGCGACGTCTTCCTGGTAATACTCAGTGTTCGAGACCAACACTGACCCTGTGGGAGCGGGCTTGCTCGCGAATGCGGTACATCAGTCACCCTTGATGTTGGCTGAGGGAATGCATTCGCGAGCAAGCCCGCTCCCACAAGGGATCAGCGATCACTTCAGCGCCGGATCGCTCATGTTCATTTTCTTCCAGCCTTAAGTGGTATCTGCATCTGTGGCTTAAATGAGGTTTGCCAAGCCGCGCGGGGTCTCGTATGAATTTTGTGGTTTTGCAACGCAATCGCCGCGCTTTTAGCTATACCTGTAACTCTCCCATACGCACATTCAGGCCTTCTGACAGGAGTTACAGCATGAAGCTAGCAGTAATGATGGGCACCCTTTGCATCGCCACCCTTGGGGTGGTGGGTTGCTCCAGCAAAACCGTCGCTCCCGATGAGTATTCCGGCTTTCTCAAGGACTACAGCCAGCTCAAGGAGGCCAAATCGCCTTCCGGCGCCGAGGTGATGCGCTGGATCGATCCGAAGGTCGACATCAGCAAGTTCACCAGCGTGTACATCGAGCCAACCCAGCTCTATCCAAAGCCGCAACCGACCGCAAAGATTTCGCAGCAGACCCTCAACGGCATCACCTCCTATTACGATCAGGCGCTCAAGCGTGAAATCAGCAAGGATCTGCCGTTGGCCAACGGCCCCGGCCCAGGGGTGATTGTGGTGCGGGCGGCGATCACTGCCGTGAGCAGCAAGACCGAAGGCCTGCACGCGTATGAAGTGATCCCGGTCGCTCTGGTCGCGGCAGCGGTCAGCACCGCCAGCGGTATCCGCGATCAGGAAACCACCCTGGCCACCGAAGCGGTGTTCCTCGACGGTGCGAGCAACAAGGTGGTGGCGCAAGTGGTGCGCAAAGGCACCGGTAAACCGTTGGAAAATGAAACTCAAGCGATGAAGGCCTCCGACGTCAAACCTGTGATCGACGGCTGGGCCAATGACATGCGTCAGATGTATGTGAAGCTCAAGTCCAAATAAGCTGGGGCCTTTGTAGGAGCAGCCGCAGGCTCGGGCCGCGATCGGACGATCTTTTGACTTTGATTTTTTAAAAGCCAGATCAAAAGATCGCAGCCTTTGGCAGCTCCTACAGGGGGCAGGGATTACAGGTTTTTCTTCGCTTGCTCGCGAACACGCTCTTCCTGCGCCCGCGCCTCAGGCGTGAACTCGGCGCCGAAATCCTCGGCAGAGAAGATCTGGCGGATTTCGATATCAGAGTCGCCCGGCATCGGGTTCGGGCAGCGCTTGACCCATTCGATGGCTTCTTCCTTCGATTTGACTTCCCAGATCCAGTACCCGGCCACCAGCTCCTTGGTCTCGATGAACGGGCCGTCGATGACGCTGCGCTGGGCGCCGGAGAAATGCACGCGGACGCCTTTGCTGCTCGGGTGCAGGCCATTGCCGTCGATGAGGATGCCGGCCTTGACCAGTTCTTCGTTGAAGTTGCCCATGGCGGTGATCAGCTCTTCACTGGGCATGATGCCGGCTTCGGAGTCGGCGCTGGCTTTGACAAGGATCATGAATCGCATGGTGATGTCTCCAGGGAATGGGGCGATTCACTGCATAGTCGAGCGGGCAGGGCGTGAATCGACAGGTCTCTGAATAAAAGATGCAGTCCGGCGTTTTAACAAACGCAATCCGACACACTGCAACTGCCAATGTAGGAGCTGCCGCAGGCTCGGGCCGCGATCGGACGATCTTTTGATCTTGTCGTTAAAAACCAACATCAAAAGATCGCAGCCTGCGGCAGCTCCCCGTGCGTATTTCAATTCAGGATGTTTAAACGTTGTTTCGATTTTGCGGAACGTTCCCACAAGGTTTTCAGGTTGTCCGTCGGACGTAGGGTCTCTAGCCTGTGTTCGTCGCTGCCAATTCAGCGACCGGGACTGGAAACCCCGATGGGTATTAGTGGCGCGTACACGCCTTTCATAACGTATCCTTGCGCACTTCGAATGTGTGCACTCCGTTATGGCGGCTGTGCGCGGGGGACCTTCGGGTCGTCCGGGTCGCCGCTGCCCGGGTTTCCAACCTGCGTACAGCTGCCACCTCTTCGTCCGGAAACCGAAGGGGGCAGCTCCGACTATTCAGTGGAGTTACACCATGAAAAAACCAACACCCAACCCCCCAGAATCAGGCGCCGACACCACAACCCCTTACGCCTCAGTCGACAGTAAAAAACTCCACGAAGCCGCCGACCGCGCCCTCGACTACTACCTCAATCCCGCCGCCCGTATCATGTCTAGCGCCAACGAGCCGGGGTCCATGTACCTCGCCAATCCCAGGTTCAACACCGAATCTCTTTTAGCCAACGCCAGCGAAACACTCGGCTCGGCCAGCGAGATGCTCATCAACTTCGCTGCCTCGCTGGAAACCTCCCAGCGCAAAACAGCACTGGGCATTGCTCAGGTCGTCATGCTGGGGGAGTTAGCGGTAAATCAAGCACTGGATCACGTAGAACTTAAAGACTGATTGATCATGACCCTTCCCGCGCGCAGCAAAGCAATGAAGCCCTTGAGGCTCTGCGTCAGATTCGTGAGTTGGCGCACAGAGCTCTCTTGTTACATTCCTTTACCGCGCGTTGGAACGGTCAACGACCAACCAAAAAAGACTCTAGCCGGTTGTATTTTCTATCCAGTCCGCAGGTGCCATGGATACCCTGTTTTCCAAAACAAGATCGGGTAACATCCGCAGGTCGTGATATTCAATGGAGAGAAACGATGGCAGGAAAGCCAGTCGCAAGGCTCGGAGATCCAGGTAGTCATGGTGGAAATATCAGCACTGGATCAAGTCCTATTTTTGTTAACTCGACTCCCGTAGCTTTGGTAGGAGATATCTATTCCTGCCCGATTCACGGCAGTAATCCCATAACAACGGGCGCCCCCCATGTTTTTGGATTGGGAAAGGACGTTGCCCATGTCGGTTCCCAAACGGCATGTGGAGCGACGATTACTGCTGGATCACCCGACACCTTCGTCGGTGATTCTGGTAGTGCTCCCGCCAGCTTCTTCTCGCAGTTTCTGAAAGAAAAGACGTTCGTCGAGTTTCAGTTGCTTAATGAAAGAGATGAACCTGTAGCCAACGAGGCGTATGAATTGACGCTTCCCGATGGAACCTTGATGACTGGCGTCCTCGACGAAAATGGCTTTGTGCATGTTGCAAATATTCCCAGGGGGAGTTGCAGCATAAAGTTTCCGAAACTTGAAGATACGGAACATCTTTAATGGTTCAGTCTACTAAAACTACCAGCACAACCCAGGCAGCAAAAAATACAGGCGCATCAGGGAAAACCACGAAAACCAATCAGGTGGTCGTATCCGGTGCGTATATGGAAGTGCTGGTGGGTGGTCCCTACACCCGCGATAAAGAAGAACATCCTTTCGGGCACGCTGCTTTACACGTGGTGGTCGGTAGCAAAGACATTACTTATGACTTTGGTCGCTATGGAAAAACCTGGGGCACGTTCGATAGCGAGGGCGAAGGCGTGTTGAACGTCTGGACGTCCTTCAAAGCGTATATCTCTGGTGAAAACAGTTTGGGGCGTACAACAACAGGTTTTGTTTATTTTTTGGAAAATGCAAAAGCCGAGGCTGTGATCGCTCATTTCGACGGTATTGTCGCCCAGCAAAAAGAACAGCGAAAAAAGACTGCCTCATCAGCTCGGTATGTCTTGCCATCGAACTATCATCCGACCACGAATAATTGCACAACCGTGACAATCGCAGGAGCAAAGGTTTCGGGAAAGTCAATTGTGCAGAACCCGGCGAAATTCAATGAGATGCGAGGTCTTTCTTTTATCGAAAGACAGGCAGCGCGTACGCAAAGTAGTCCGAAGGACGGTATTTTCATGCCTGCGGATTTACAAGCCATGCTCGAAGCGAATACCGAGGCCCCCTATGATAAGAAAAATGTTTACAAATAGACGTCTTGGCCTATGGCTGGTGGCAGTTTTATCCGTCAATGCGATTTTTTTGGCTTTTCTGATTTTTGGCGATATTGCGAAGGGGCACAATATGAAAATGATCAAAACTAAAGAACCGTTGCTGATTGAAGGGCCAAATGGTGACGAGAATTACTATGTCCTGCCTTTGGGTACTACCCTTTATCACGATAAAAGCTTTCCTGAAGGGCATGACCGTTATGTGGTGTATCTCAATCATAAAGGTGCAATTGCACACGAAGAAGTACCCATGAAGCCTGAGTATGGCGGTTCATTTATAGATCCGCTCTGGCTGGCCAATGTTGATGAGGAAACCTTGAAAGAAATTTTCAAACGGTTTCCGCTCTCCAAAACCGATATTGCCGCTGCTATCAAGGCCAATGAAATAACCAAGGATGATCTAGCCGACATCATCCGATCCATGCCCGACTGACCCATTCTTTTAGCTGTCGGTGAAACGAAGCTGCGATCTTTTGATCTTGATGAAAAGATAAAGTCAAAAGATCGCAGCCTGCGGCAGCTCCTACAGGGGGGCTTGGGTTGTATACAATTTTCTGCGCAGGCCCCTGACAATTTTCAGTCAGGGCATAGGTCGTCGGACAATTTCGTGGTTAACTTCGGCCTCTTGCATGCTCAATCACCACGTTAAGAAGGACTAAAGTCATGGCTCAAGTCACCCTCAAAGGCAACCCGGTTCAAGTCAACGGCCAGTTGCCACAAGCCGGTTCCAAGGCGCCAGCCTTTTCCCTGGTTGCCGGCAATCTGTCCGACGTCACCCTGGCGAGCTTCGCTGGCAAGCGCAAAGTGCTGAACATCTTCCCAAGCGTTGATACCCCGACCTGCGCCACTTCGGTACGCAAGTTCAACGCTCAGGCCAACGAACTGGCCAACACCGTGGTGCTGTGCATCTCGGCTGACCTGCCATTCGCTCAGGCACGCTTCTGCGGCGCCGAAGGTCTGGAAAACGTGCAGAACCTGTCGACCCTGCGCGGTGCCGAATTCATCGAAAACTACGGCGTAGCCATCGCTGACGGCCCGCTCAAAGGCCTGACCGCCCGTGCCGTGGTAGTGCTGGACGAGAACGACAACGTCCTGCACAGCGAACTGGTCAAGGAAATCGCTGAAGAGCCGAACTACGACGCAGCACTCGCCGTTCTGAAATAAGCGCTTTTACAATTGTTAACGGCCTGGCCCTGTCCAGGCCGTTTTCATTTGTGTATCAGTGTTTTGCCTCACACCTTGAAACGTAAGTTGAAGGTAAATTGCCGGTAAAGCTGCTTTGCTTAAATCCGATCAGTGCTTATCGTTCAGCCTCCCGTAAAAGAAGCCCACGCGCCCAATGGTTAATCAATCCATGCAATCGTCCCCTCGCAATTCCCGTCGCTGGCTGATCAGCCTGCTCGTCCTGTTGGTCATCGCCGTTTTGTGCTGGAAATTCTGGCCCGCCGGTTCGGCCCACAAGGAGGGCGCCGACAAGGCTGCGAGCGGCCATGCCGGACGTTCAGGAATGATGCGGCCGGGCTTCGGCGGCGCGGCCGGGCCGATTCCGGTGCGTGTGGCGCCGGCGGTCACGGGCGACTTCCCGCTGTATTACAAGGCACTGGGCACGGTGACTGCGCTCAACACCATCAACGTGCGCAGCCGGGTCGGCGGTGAACTGGTGAAGATCAATTTCGAGGAAGGGCAGATGGTCAAGGCCGGCGACCTGCTGGCAGAGATCGATCCGCGTCCGTACCAGAACGCCTTGCTCCAGGCTGAAGGCACCTTGCTGCAGAATCAGGCACAGTTGAAAAACGCACAGGTCGACGTCGAGCGTTATCGCGGCCTGTACAAGGAAGACAGCATCGCCAAGCAGACCCTGGACACTGCCGAAGCGCTGGTCGGCCAGTACCTGGGCACGGTCAAGACCAATCAGGCGGCGGTCAACGACGCCAAGCTCAATCTCGAATTCACCAAGATCCGCGCACCGATTGCCGGTCGCGTCGGTCTGCGTCAGGTCGACGTCGGCAACCTCGTCGCGGCCAACGACACCACGTTCCTTGCGGTCATCACTCAGACCCAACCGATCAGCGTGGTCTTCACCCTGCCGGAAAACAGTCTCGAAACCGTATTGGCGCGCTACCACAGCGGCGCCAGACTGCCGGCCGAGGCATGGGATCGCGGCGATACCAAGATCCAGGCCAGCGGCGTGCTGCAAAGTCTCGATAACCAGATCGACGTCGCCACTGGCACCCTGAAATTCAAGGCCCGTTACGATAACCGCGACCAGTCGCTGTTCCCCAATCAGTTCGTCAACGTCCATCTGCTGGCCGATACCTTGAAAGGCGTGGTACTCGCACCGTCGGCGGCGATTCAGTTCGGCACCAACGGCACATTCGTTTACGCATTGGACGGCGACAAGAAAGTCACCATCCGCCAACTGAAGATTGGCGCCAGTGACGGTACCAACACCGTGGTCACCGAAGGCCTCGCCGCGGGCGATCGCGTGGTGCTGGAAGGCACCGACCGCCTGAAGGAAGGCAGCGAAGTGGAAGTGGTCAACGACAGCAATGACGTGCCGACAACCCCGACCGGGCACCTGCAGGGCAAACCCGCCGCCAGTGCACCGGACGCCGCCGCGGCTGACAAGGCCAAGAAGGGCGCATGAACATTTCGCGGCTGTTCATCCTCCGTCCGGTAGCCACCACCCTGAGCATGCTGGCCATTGTTCTGGCCGGCCTGATTGCTTATCGCCTGCTGCCGGTCTCGGCATTGCCGCAGGTCGATTATCCGACCATTCGCGTCATGACCCTGTACCCCGGCGCCAGTCCGGACGTGATGACCAGTGCCGTCACCGCGCCGCTCGAACGTCAGTTCGGGCAGATGCCGGGCCTGACGCAAATGGCCTCGACCAGCTCCGGCGGCGCTTCGGTGCTGACCCTGCGCTTCAGCCTCGACATCAACATGGACGTCGCCGAACAGCAGGTGCAAGCCGCGATCAACGCCGCGACCAACTTGCTGCCGACCGACCTGCCGGCGCCGCCGGTGTACAACAAGGTCAACCCGGCGGATACCCCGGTGCTGACCCTGGCGATCACCTCGAAAACCATGCTCCTGCCCAAGCTCAATGATCTGGTCGATACGCGCATGGCGCAGAAGATCGCCCAGATCAGCGGCGTCGGCATGGTCAGCATTGCCGGCGGTCAGCGGCAGGCGGTGCGGATCAAGGTCAACCCGGAAGCCCTCGCGGCGAACAGCCTGAACCTGGAAGACGTGCGCACCCTGATCGGCGCGTCCAATGTCAACCAGCCGAAAGGTAACTTCGACGGCCCGACCCGGGTCTCGATGCTCGACGCTAACGACCAACTGACGTCGCCCAAGGACTACGCCAACCTGATCCTCGCCTACAAGAACGGCGCGCCGCTGCGTCTGAAGGATGTGGCGGAAATCGTCGACGGCGCGGAGAACGAACGTCTCGCCGCGTGGGCCAATCAGAATCAGGCAGTGTTGCTGAACATCCAGCGTCAACCGGGCGCCAACGTGATCGAGGTGGTCGACCGGATCAAGGCCTTGCTGCCGAGCATCACCGACAACCTGCCGGCCGGCCTTGACGTCACCGTGCTCACCGACCGCACCCAGACCATCCGCGCCTCGGTCACTGACGTGCAGCACGAACTGCTGATCGCCATTGCATTGGTGGTGATGGTGACGTTCCTGTTTCTGCGGCGTGCCAGCGCGACGATCATCCCGTCGGTTGCGGTGCCGCTGTCGCTGATCGGTACGTTTGGCGTGATGTACCTGGCCGGCTTCTCGGTCAACAACCTGACCTTGATGGCGCTGACCATCGCCACCGGTTTTGTGGTCGACGATGCGATTGTGATGCTGGAGAACATCGCGCGTTTCATTGAAGAAGGGGACAGCCCGCTGCAGGCGGCGCTCAAAGGCGCGAAGCAGATCGGCTTCACCCTGATCTCCCTGACCCTGTCACTGATTGCGGTACTGATTCCGCTGCTGTTCATGGCCGACGTGGTCGGGCGGCTGTTTCGCGAGTTCGCCATCACTCTGGCGGTGGCGATCCTTATTTCGCTGGTGGTCTCGCTGACCCTGACGCCGATGATGTGCGCGCGCTTGCTCAAGCGTGAGCCGGAGGCCCACGAACAGGGCCGCTTCTACCGGGCCAGTGGCGCGGTCATCGACTGGATGATCGCCGCGTACGGGCGCAAGTTGCAATGGGTGCTCAAACACCAGCCGCTGACCCTGTTGGTGGCCATCGGTACGCTCGCGCTGACCGTGTTCCTTTATATGGTGGTGCCCAAGGGCTTCTTCCCGGTGCAGGACACCGGGGTGATTCAGGGCATTTCCGAGGCGCCGCAGTCGATTTCCTTCGCCGCCATGGGTGAGCGTCAGCAGGCGCTGGCCAAGGTGATTCTTGAAGATCCGGCGGTTGAAAGCCTGTCGTCCTACATCGGTGTCGACGGCGACAACGCCACGCTCAACAGCGGTCGCCTGCTGATCAACCTCAAGCCCCACGGCCAGCGTGACCTGAGCGCCACCGAAGTGATCGCGCGCCTGCAACCGCAACTGGACAAGCTGGTCGGCATCCGCCTGTTCATGCAGCCGGTGCAGGATTTGACCATCGAGGATCGGGTCAGCCGGACCCAGTACCAGTTCAGCATGTCTTCGCCGGATGCAGAATTGCTCAGTCAGTGGAGCGGGCGTCTGGTCGAGGCCTTGGCCCAGCGTCCGGAGTTGACCGACGTAGCCAGTGACTTGCAGGACAAGGGCCTGCAGGTCTATCTGGTGATCGACCGTGACGCGGCCTCGCGCCTTGGCGTTTCGGTGCAGAACATCACCGACGCGCTGTATGACGCCTTCGGCCAGCGGCAGATCTCGACCATTTACACCCAGGCCAGCCAGTACCGCGTGGTGCTGCAGGCGCAGGCCGGGGAGAAGATCGGGCCGGCGGCACTGGATCAGATTCACGTCAAGACCACCGACGGTGCACAGGTGCGCCTGTCGAGCCTGGCCCATGTCGAGGAGCGTCAGGCGCAACTGGCGATCACCCACATCGGCCAGTTCCCGGCGGTGATGATGTCGTTCAACCTGGCGCCCGGTGTGGCGCTGGGACATGCGGTGGACATCATCGATCAGGTGCAGAAGGACATCGGCATGCCGATTGGCGTGCAGACCCAGTTTCAGGGCGCGGCCGAAGCGTTCCAGGCGTCGCTGTCGAGCACCTTGCTGCTGATTCTGGCGGCGGTGGTGACCATGTACATCGTGCTCGGCGTGCTTTACGAAAGTTACATTCACCCGATCACCATCCTGTCGACCCTGCCGTCGGCGGCGGTGGGTGCCTTGCTCGCGTTGCTGCTCAGTGGCAATGATCTGGGCATGATCGCAATCATCGGCATCATCCTGTTGATCGGTATCGTCAAGAAAAACGCGATCATGATGATCGACTTCGCCCTCGACGCCGAACGCACCCAGGGCATGGCGCCGGAGCAGGCGATCTATCAGGCGGCGCTGCTGCGCTTCCGGCCGATTCTGATGACCACTCTGGCAGCGTTGTTCGGCGCCGTGCCGTTGATGCTCGCCACCGGTTCCGGGGCTGAGTTGCGTCAGCCACTGGGTCTGGTGATGGTCGGCGGTCTGCTGGTGAGCCAGGTGCTGACCCTGTTCACCACGCCGGTGATCTATCTGTACTTCGACCGTCTCGGTCGGCGCTTTGGCAAAACCAATGCCGAAGAGGTACCGGTATGACTGTCTGGACACATTCCCCCTGTGGGAGCGGGCATGCTCGCGAAAGCGCTGTATCAGGCGACATGAATGTTGAATGTCAGACCGTATTCGCGAGCAAGCCCGCTCCCACAAGGGACTGGTGTGATGTTGGGGATTGCGGTCAATGAACCTCTCCGGTCCTTTCATCAAGCGCCCGGTCGCGACCATGCTCCTGAGTCTGGCGATCATGCTGCTGGGCGGTGTCAGTTTCGGTCTGTTGCCGGTGTCGCCGCTGCCGCAAATGGATTTCCCGGTGATCGTGGTCCAGGCCAGTCTGCCCGGCGCCAGTCCCGAGGTGATGGCGTCCACGGTGGCGACGCCGCTGGAGCGCTCGTTCGGGGCGATTGCCGGCGTCAACACCATGAGCAGCCGCTCCAGCCAGGGTTCGACCCGGGTCATTCTACAATTTGACCTCGACCGTGATATCAACGGCGCGGCGCGGGAAGTGCAGGCGGCGATCAACGCTTCACGCAACCTGTTGCCGAGCGGGATGCGCAGCATGCCGACCTACAAGAAGGTCAACCCGTCGCAGGCGCCGATCATGGTGCTGTCGCTGACCTCGGATGTGCTGGAAAAAGGCCAGCTCTATGACCTGGCCTCGACCATCCTCTCCCAGAGCCTGTCCCAGGTGCAGGGTGTCGGTGAAGTGCAGATCGGCGGCAGTTCGCTGCCGGCGGTGCGCATCGAACTTGAACCGCAGGCGCTTAACCAGTACGGCGTGGCGCTCGACGATGTGCGCAAGACCATCGCCGGGGCCAACGTGCGCCGGCCCAAGGGCTCGGTCGAAGACGGCGAGCGCCTGTGGCAGATCCAGGCCAACGACCAGTTGGAGAAAGCCAAGGATTACGAGTCGCTGATCATCCATTACAAGGACGGCGCGGCCCTGCGCCTGAAGGACGTGGCCAAGGTCAGCGACGGCGTCGAAGACCGTTACAACAGCGGCTTCTTCAACGATGACGCGGCGGTACTGCTGGTGATCAACCGTCAGGCCGGTGCCAACATCATCGAGACGGTCAACGAGATCAAGGCGCAGTTGCCGGCGTTGCAAGCGGTGCTGCCGGCCAGCGTCAAACTGAACCTGGCGATGGACCGCTCGCCGGTGATCAAGGCCACGCTGCACGAAGCGGAAATGACCCTGCTGATCGCCGTGGCGCTGGTGATTCTGGTGGTGTTCCTGTTTCTCGGGAATTTCCGCGCCTCGCTGATTCCGACGCTGGCAGTGCCGGTGTCGCTGGTCGGCACCTTTGCGGTGATGTACCTCTATGGCTTCTCGCTGAACAACTTGTCGCTGATGGCGCTGATTCTGGCTACCGGACTGGTGGTGGACGATGCCATCGTGGTGCTGGAGAACATCTCCCGGCACATCGACGAAGGCGTCAAACCGATGCAGGCTGCCTACCTCGGGGCCAAGGAAGTCGGTTTCACCTTGCTGTCGATGAACGTGTCGCTGGTGGCGGTGTTCCTGTCGATCCTGTTCATGGGCGGGATTGTCGAGAGCCTGTTCCGTGAGTTTTCCATCACCCTGGCAGCAGCCATCGTGGTCTCGCTGGTGGTCTCGCTGACCCTGACGCCAATGCTCTGCGCCCGCTGGCTCAAGCCGCACACGCCGGGCCAGGAAAACCGCCTGCAACGCTGCAGCCGCCGCGCCAACGACTGGATGGTCGGCAAATACGCGACCAGCCTCGACTGGGTGCTGCGCCACCGCCGTCTGACTTTGCTCAGCCTGATCATTACGGTCGGGGTCAACGTCGCGCTGTACGTGGTGGTGCCGAAGACGTTCATGCCGCAGCAGGACACCGGCCAGTTGATCGGTTTCGTCCGGGGTGACGACGGTCTGTCGTTCAGCGTGATGCAACCGAAAATGGAAACCTTCCGCCGCGCCGTGCTCAAGGACGAAGCAGTGGAAAGCGTCGCCGGGTTCATCGGCGGCACCAACGGCACCAACAACGCGTTCATGCTGGTACGCCTGAAGCCGATCAAGGAGCGCAACCTGTCGGCGCAGAAAGTCATCGAGCGCCTGCGCAAGGAAATGCCCAAGGTGCCCGGCGCCCAGTTGATGCTGATGGCCGATCAGGATCTGCAATTCGGCGGTGGTCGCGAGCAGACCACCTCGCAATACAGCTACATCCTGCAAAGCGGCGATCTGGGGGCGTTGCGCGAGTGGTACCCGAAAGTGGTGACCGCGCTGCGCGCACTGCCGGAGCTGACCGCCATTGATGCCCGCGAGGGGCGCGGCGCGCAGCAGGTGACGTTGATTGTCGACCGCGATCAGGCCAAGCGCCTCGGGGTCGACATGAACATGGTCACGGCGGTGTTGAACAACGCCTACAGCCAGCGGCAGATTTCGACGATCTACGACAGCCTCAACCAGTATCAGGTGGTGATGGAGGTCAATCCGAAATACGCGCAGGATCCGGTGACGCTCAATCAGGTGCAGGTGATTACCGCTGACGGTGCGCGGATTCCGTTGTCGACCATCGCCCATTATGAAAACAGCCTGGAAGACGACCGCGTCAGCCACGAAGGCCAGTTCGCCTCCGAAAGCATCGCGTTCGACATGGCTGAAGGCGTGACCGTGGAGCAGGGCAGTGCTGCGATCGAGCGGGCGATTGCCAAGGTCGGTCTGCCGGAAGACGTGATCGCGAAAATGGCCGGCACCGCCGATGCCTTTGCCGCCACGCAGAAGAGTCAGCCATTCATGATCCTCGGTGCGCTGCTGGCGGTGTATCTGGTGCTCGGTGTGCTGTATGAAAGCTACATTCACCCGCTGACGATTCTCTCGACCTTGCCCTCGGCCGGGGTCGGTGCGCTGTTGTCGATCTATGCGCTGGGCGGCGAGTTCAGCCTGATCTCCCTGCTCGGATTGTTCCTGCTGATCGGGGTGGTGAAGAAAAACGCGATCCTGATGATCGACCTGGCGCTGCAACTGGAACGCCATCAAGGCCTGTCGCCGCTGGAGTCGATCCGCAGCGCTTGCCTGCAACGGCTGCGGCCGATTCTGATGACCACCCTGGCGGCGATCCTCGGCGCCTTGCCGTTGCTGCTCGGCCGCGCGGAAGGCGCAGAAATGCGCCAGCCGTTGGGCCTGACCATCATCGGCGGCCTGATCTTCAGCCAGGTCCTGACCCTTTACACCACGCCTGTGGTTTACCTCTATCTCGACAAGCTGCGCCACCGCTTCAACAAGTGGCGTGGCGTGCGTACTGACGCCGCTCTGGAAACTCCGCTATGACTGACCGTTCGCTTCTCAATCTGGCCACTGCGCGCGGCTCGCGCCTGTTGAGTCTGTCACTGTGCGTGGCGATGCTCAGTGCCTGCGCTGTGGGCCCGGACTATCAGCGTCCGCAGACCGCCGAGGTCGCGCAATACAAGGAGGCCAAGGGCTGGCGTCAGGCCAATCCGAGCGATTCGCTGGCGCGCGGCGCCTGGTGGGAGTTGTACGGCGATCAGCAACTCAATGGCCTGATCGAAAAACTCAACAGTTCCAACCAGACCGTCGCGCAATCCGAAGCGCAGTTTCGTCAGGCCCAGGCCTTGGTGCGTAGCGCCCGTGGAGCGTTTTATCCCAGTGTCGACCTGAGCGTGGGCAAGACCCGCTCCAGCCAGGGCACCGGCAGCAGCAGTTCGAGCCTGAGCAGTTCCGCCAGCGGCATTCGCGACACCTACAACGCGCAGTTGGGCGTGAGTTGGGAAGCGGATATCTGGGGCAAGTTGCGCCGAGGTCTGGAAGCCAACGAGGCCAGCGCCCAGGCGAGCTTCGCCGATCTGGCCGCGATGCGCCTGAGCCAGCAGTCGGAGCTGGTGCAGAATTACTTGCAACTGCGAGTTATCGACCAGCAGAAACGCCTGCTCGAAGCCACCGTCGCGGCCTACGAAAAATCCCTGCAAATGACCCAGAACCAGTACCGCGCGGGGATTTCCGGGCGTGATGCGGTGGCGCAGGCGCAGACCCAGTTGAAAACCACCCAGGCCGATCTGGTCGACCTGATCTGGCAGCGGGCGCAGTTTGAAAATGCCATCGCCGTGCTCACCGGGCAGGCGCCGGCCGAATTCAGCATCGCTGAAACCCAGAACATTCCGAATCTGCCGCAGATTCCCCTGAGCCTGCCGTCGCAGCTACTGGAACGCCGCCCGGACATTGCCTCGGCGGAGCGTTCGGTGATCGCCGCCAACGCCAATATCGGTGTGGCCAAAGCGGCGTACTACCCCGATCTGACCTTAAGCATGAGCGGCGGCTACAGCAGCAGTACCTCGAAAAATCTTTTAACGCTGCCGAACCGTTTCTGGTCGGTCGGGCCGAAACTGGATTTGCCGATATTCGACGGTGGTATTCGTTCGGCCGAGGTTGACCGTACCGAGGCGGTGTATGACCAAACCGTTGCCAAGTACCGCCAGACCGTGCTCGACGGCTTCCGCGAAGTGGAAAACTATCTGGTGCAACTGAAGGTGTATGAAGACGAGGCGGCGGTGCGTCAGGAAGCACTGGATGCTGCACGCGACTCGCTGCGCCTGACCCAGAACCAGTACAAGGCCGGGTTGATTGCCTACATCGATGTGGTTGTGGTGCAAGCCACGGCGCTGAGCAACGAGCGGACTGTGCTGAACATTCTGCAGAGTCGCCTGATTGCCAGCGTGCAGTTGATTGCGGCGCTGGGTGGCGGCTGGGACGGACAACTGGCCACCGAATAGCCTGTGTAGGAGCTGCGGCACGCTGCGATCTTTTGATCTTTAAAAACAAGGTCAAAAGATCGCAGCGTGCCGCAGCTCCTACAGGTTGTGATGGTTGTTCCAGAGCCTCGCAAAACCATCAAACAAGCGTTTCATCGGGTTGATGGCAAAATGATTACTTTGTCAGTGCGTTCTTCCGCGCAATCAGTACAATCGCCGCATTTGCCCAGCCGAGAATGGACGCAGTACGGCGCGGGTGGTCGCGAGAATCTTCATGCTCATCGGTAATTATTCCTTCACCCTGGTTTTCATTTCTTTGTGTGTGGCGATCCTCGCGTCCTACACCGCGCTCGATCTGACCGGGCGCATCGCCAGCGCCCGTGGGCGCGCAGTGCATTTCTGGACGGCCGGCGGTGCACTGGCGATGGGGGTCGGCGTCTGGTCAATGCACTTCATCGGCATGTTGGCCTTCAAGCTGCCGATCGACCTGGGCTACGACATTGCGATTACCGCGCTGTCGCTGCTGATTGCCGTGCTGTCCTGCGGGTTTGCCCTGTGGCTGGTCAGCCAGCCGAAACTGCCGATTTTGCAATTGGCCTTTGGCGCTTTGGTCATGGGCGCCGGCATCAGTGCAATGCATTACACCGGCATGGCCGCGCTGCGCATGACGCCTGGCATCGATTACGACCCGACCCTGTTCGGCGCCTCATTGCTGATCGCGGTCGGGGCCTCGGCGGCGGCGTTATGGATCGCCTTCCGCCTGCGCCAGCACTCGCCTTATGTACGTCTGATTCGTGGTGGTGCGGCAGTGATCATGGGCATCGCGATTGTCGGCATGCACTACACCGGCATGGCCGCCGCGCAGTTTCCTGATGGCAGTTTCTGCGGCGCAACGCTCGACGGCCTAAAAGGCAACGGCCTCGACAATCTGGTGCTGATCACCACGCTGGCGGTGCTGTCGATCGCCTTGCTCACTTCGATTCTCGATGCGCGCCTTGAAGCGCGTACCGCCGATCTGGCGCATTCGCTGACCCTGGCCAACCGTGAACTGACGCAACTGGCATTGCACGACACCCTGACCGGTCTGCCGAACCGTATGCTGCTGGACGACCGGATTAATCAGGCGATGAAGAAGGTCGAGGAGCAGGGCGGTTGTTTTGCGTTGATGTTCATCGATCTGGACGGTTTCAAACCGGTCAACGATGCCTTCGGCCACCACATGGGTGACCAGTTGCTGCGTGAAGTCGGGGTGCGCCTGCGCGAAGATCTGCGCAGTCAGGATACGCTCGCGCGAATTGGCGGCGACGAGTTCGTGCTGCTGGTGCGTCTGAGCGAACCCGACGATGCTCTGGGACTGGCTGCGCGTCAGGTCGGGTTGCTCGGTCAGGCGTTCCGCGTGGCCGAGCACGACTTGCAGATTTCTGCCAGCGTCGGCATCGCCCTGTACCCGGGTAACGGCCTGAGCGCCCAGGAACTGCTGATGAATGCCGACGCGGCGATGTATCACGCCAAGGGCAGCGGCAAAAACGGTTACAGCTTCTTCGATGCTTCGATGAACAGCAACGCGCGCAAGCAGCTGCAGCTGTTGCAGGACCTGCGCGCCGCGCTGGAACACAGTCAGTTCAGCCTGTATTTCCAGCCCAAATTCGACGCCATCAGTGGTCGTCCGGTCGGTGCCGAAGCGCTGCTGCGCTGGCAGCATCCGACCCAGGGCATGTTGCTGCCCGACAAATTTATCGATCTGGCAGAGAAGACCGGCCTGATCATCGCCATCGGTGAGTGGGTGCTCAACGAAGCTTGCCGGCAGATGCGCGAATGGTACGTGCTCGGTTACACCGACTGGCGCATTGCGGTGAACCTCTCGGCCTTGCAGTTCTGCCACGCGGGGCTGGTGCAGAGCGTGGCCAAGGCGCTGGCGACCCACCATCTGCCGGCCAACAGCCTGACCCTGGAGATCACCGAAACCACGGCCATGAGCGACGCGGATGCGAGCATGAAGGTGTTGCAGGAGTTGTCCGACATGGGCGTCGACCTGTCGATCGACGACTTCGGCACCGGTTATTCGAGCCTGATGTACCTCAAGCGTTTGCCGGCCAACGAGCTGAAGATCGACCGCGGTTTTGTCCGCGATCTGGAGCACGACAGCGATGACGCGGCCATCGTCTCGGCGATTGTGGCGTTGGGCCAGGCACTCGGTTTGCGCATTGTTGCCGAGGGGGTGGAGACCGGCGTGCAGCAGGATTTTCTCACGCAGTTGGGTTGTGATTCGTTGCAGGGCTATCTGTTGGGGCATCCGATGCCGGCGGATGCGTTCATGCAGAAAATTGCCCGTGGAGAGGCTTTGGCGGCAGTCTGACTGCATTCGGTGGCGAGGGAGCTTGCTCCCGCCGGGGCGCGAAGCGGCCGCGTTTTTACTCGGTTTTACTGTGTTGCCCGGCATCACGGATGCTTCGCAGCCGAGCGGGAGCAAGCTCCCTCGCCACAAAAAACATCTCAGTCTCATGCAGGGTTTTGTCTTTGACAGAGCCCATGCAAAACCGCCCAATGGCGGTTATTCTTCAACCCGACTGTTACGTGTGCATTGGGGGGAAGGGCCAGCATGGATAAAGTCATGGTAATCACCGGTGGCGGGCGCGGAATTGGCGCCGCTACGGCGTTGTTGGCTGCCGGGCAGGGCTATCGGATCTGCATCAACTATCAGTCGGATGAACAGGCCGCGCAAAGCGTGCTGGAGCAAGTGCGGGCGCTGGGGGCGCAAGCCATTGCGGTACGCGCCGATGTCAGCATCGAAGACGAAGTGATCGCGCTGTTTCAGCGGGTCGACACCGAATTGGGGCGGGTCACCGCGCTGGTGAACAACGCCGGCACCGTCGGGCACAAGTCGCGGGTCGATGAAATGTCCGAATTCCGCATTCTTAAAATCATGAAAACCAACGTCCTGGCGCCGATCCTCTGCGCCAAGCACGCGATCCTGCGCATGTCGCCCAAACACGGCGGGCAGGGCGGCAGCATCGTCAACGTCTCCTCGGTCGCCGCGCGCCTGGGTTCGCCCAACGAGTACGTCGACTACGCCGCGTCCAAAGGCGCACTCGACACCTTCACCATCGGTCTGTCCAAGGAAGTGGCGGGTGAGGGGATTCGGGTCAACGCGGTGCGTCCGGGCTATATCTATACCGATTTCCATGCACTGAGCGGCGATCCTGATCGGGTCAGCAAGCTTGAGTCGGCGATTCCGATGGCCCGGGGCGGGCGCCCGGATGAAGTGGCGGAGGCGATTGTCTGGTTGTTGTCGGACAAGGCTTCTTATGCGACCGGGACGTTTGTTGATTTGGGTGGCGGGCGCTGATCGTTGGGATTTGTGTTGCCTGATCTGGACTCTTCGCGAGCAAGCCCGCTCCCACAGTAGACCGCGTTTCTCCAGATGGAATGCGGTCTACTGTGGGAGCGGGCTTGCTCGCGAAGGCGTCATAAGCCCCAACATCTGTCTGTCAGAACGACCGCACAATCCGCCCCAACGTCTCCATCGCCTTCTCCGAATCCTCGGTCCACGGGCTGCCGTAATTCAGGCGAATGCAGTTCCTGAACCGCTGAGTCGGCGAGAAGATCGGCCCCGGCGCGATGCTGATGCCCTGCGCCAATGCCATCTGAAACAACTTCAACGAATCCATCTGCGGTGGCAGTTCCAGCCAAAGGAAGTAGCCGCCCGCCGGCTGGCTGACGCGGGTCTGCGCCGGGAAATAGCGGGCAATCGCTGCGAGCATCGCGCTTTGCTGTTCTTCCAGGGCGTAGCGCAGTTTGCGCAAGTGGCGGTCGTAGCCGCCGTGTTGCAGGTAGTCGGCGATGGCCGCTTGCGCCGGCATCGAGGCACAGAGCGAGGTCATCAGTTTCAGCCGTTCGATTTTCTGTGCGTAACGCCCGGCGGCGACCCAGCCGATGCGGTAGCCGGGGGCCAGGCTCTTGGCGAACGAACCGCAGTGCATCACCAGCCCTTCGGTGTCGAAGGCCTTGGCCGGTTTCGGTGCCTGCTGACCGTAATAGAGTTCGGCGTAGACGTCGTCCTCGATCAGCGGCACCTGATGCCGGCGCAGCAGTTCCACCAGTTCCTGTTTCTTCGCCTCGGGCATGGTCGCGCCCATCGGGTTCTGGAAACTGGTCATGCACCAGCAGGCCTTGATCGGATGGCGCTCCAGGGTCTGGGCGAGCACGCCGAGGTCGATACCGTCGCGCGGGTGCACGGGGATTTCCACGGCTTTGAGTTTCAAGCGCTCCAGCACTTGCAGGCTGGCGTAGAACGCCGGGGCTTCGATGGCCACCAGATCGCCCGGCTCGGTCACCGCTTGCAGGCACAGATTCAGCGCTTCGAGGGCGCCGTTGGTGATCAGCAGTTCTTCCATCGGCAGCATCAAGCCGCCAACCATGTAGCGCAGGGCGATCTGCCGACGCAGTTGCGGGTTGCCCGGCGACATGTCGGTGACCACCATGCGCGGGTCCATCTCCCGCGCCGCACTGGCCAGCGAACGTGACAGCCGTTGCAATGGGAACAGGGTCGGGCTGGGGAACGCCGAGCCGAAGGGCACGGTGCTCGGATCCTTGATCGATTCCAGCACCGAGAACACCAGTTCGCTGACGTCGACTTCGGTGGAGTCGTTGACGTGGCTGCTGATCACCGGCTCCGAGAACGGACTCGGTGCGTGGGTGTTGACGAAGTAACCGGAGCGCGGCCGCGCGCGGATCAGACCGCGACGTTCCAGCAGGTAATAGGCCTGGAACACCGTGGACGGGCTGACCCCGTAAGTCTGGCTGGCGTAGCGCACCGACGGCACCCGTTGCCCGGGGCCGAGCACGCCGGAGCGGATCAGTTCAGCGATGTCGTCGGCGAATTTTTCGTAGCGTTTCATCGGGGGCCTTGGTGCTGGTTGGGTGTGTAGGGTGTCAGGGAAAGCCCCTCACCCTAGCCCTCTCCCGGGGGGAGAGGGGACTGATCGGGTTGTATGTTCGAGTTACGCCGACTTGAAAGCCCGGAGTCGAACTCGGGTTTGAAAGCCACTGAGATCTGCTCCCTTTCCCCCTCGCCCCCTGGGGGGAAAGGGCTGGGGTGAGGGGGAGGATTCTAACGGCTCAGCGATTCATCGGCGCCACAAACCTGCTTTTCGCCACGCTATAAATCTCGGGCTCGTCGCTGTCGGCGATCTTGAAGCTCAAGGTCTGCGAGCTGCTGGCCGGGCGTTCCGTGGTCATCGCCACCGATACGGGCACATCGACAATCTCTCCCGGCGCCAGGCTCAGTTCGGTCTTGCCCTGCAACTGGAAGCCATCGCCCTCCACGAGACTCAGGGTGTAGTCCTGGCGCTGTTGGGTCTTGTTGATGACCTTGAGGGTGTAGATGTTCTCGATCTGGCCCTGACCGTTCTCGCGGAACAGCCCGCGATCCTTGGTCACGTCGAGCGAGACCATCGGCCGTTCGACCAAGGCCAGTGCCAGAGCGCCGATCATCACCAGCAGCACCGCGACATAACCGATCAGCCGAGGCCGCAGCAGATGGGTCTTGCCGCCCTGCAATTCGCGTTCGGAACTGTAGCGGATCAGGCCGCGCGGGTAATTCATTTTGTCCATGATCGAATCACAGGCGTCGATGCACGCCGCGCAGCCGATGCATTCCATCTGCAGGCCGTCGCGGATATCAATGCCGGTCGGGCACACCTGCACGCACAACTGGCAATCGATGCAATCACCGAGGCCGGCTTCGGCGGGTTTCACGTCGCGTTTGCGCGGGCCACGGTTTTCGCCACGGGCGACGTCGTAGGAAATCGCCAGGGTGTCCTTGTCGAACATCACGCTCTGGAACCGCGCATACGGGCACATATGCATGCACACCGCTTCGCGCAGCCAACCGGCGTTGATGTAAGTGGCGGCGGTGAAGAACAGTACCCAGAACAGACTGACCCCGCCGATCTGCAGGGTGAACAGCTCTTCGGCCAGCGGCCGGATCGGCGTGAAGTAGCCGACAAACGTCAGCCCGGTCATCACGCTGATCGCCAGCCACAGAGTGTGCTTGGCCGCGCGCCGCGCCAGTTTGTTCAGGCCCCAGGGCGCCGCTTGCAGTTTGATCCGCTGGTTGCGTTCGCCTTCGGTGACTTTTTCGCACCACATGAAGATCCATGTCCACGAGCTCTGCGGGCAGGTGTAACCGCACCAGACCCGGCCGGCGAACACGGTGATGGCGAACATACCGAACGCAGCAATGATCAGCAGCGCCGAGAGCAGGATGAAATCCTGTGGCCAGAAGGTCGCGCCGAAGATATGGAATTTGCTTTCGGCCAAGTCCCACAGCACGGCCTGACGACCGCCCCAGTTCAGCCACACGGTGCCGAAGAACAGCAAAAAGAGAAAGCCCGCGCCGCTGATGCGCAAGGTGCGGAACAGGCCGGTGAAACTGCGGGTGTGGATGTGATTGTCGGTGGAGCCGGCCTTCGCCTTCATCGGGCGACCAGGCACATTTTTTATGGTGGGGCTTGCTTCTACGGTTCGGACGGGGATTTGTTCGCTCATGGTCATTCGCTCATCAGCCTCCATCAGGCGGACGAACTATGAGCGCCGATCTGTTTGCATAACAGACTCAGCTATTTTAATAAAAAGCGTATCAGATGGCGTTTGGTACACATCCTGCGACAACTTGAAGCAGCCCGCAGACGCAGGCGCAAACGCCTATCGCAGGCGTCTGCGCCGGATGTTGATCCGGGTCAGTCAAATCACCGAATCACTCTCGTCAGCCTTCAGGTGCTTGCGACCGTCTGTCGCGCCAGCGACGGTCAAGGCATCCGCCTCTGCTTCGGTGATGTAAACGCGCCGGCCTTCAATCTCAACGAACGACATGGCTTTTTCGCTATCGGTTTTGACTTCCAGCGTGTCGCAGATACGAATTTCCTCGCCATTTTCGACGGTGAAAAAACACACTTTGGATTCGGGATTGGATTCATCGATTCGAACGGGCATGAGGCTGTCCTTTTTTCATGGGTACCTGAAAGGTTAGGGCGCGCGCTTTGCCGATCGTTCTGCGCAACTGATTAATGGTCGCTGCTGTCCATCCACTAACGACCAATAAGAAAGGACGGAGCGATGAACGCCTGGTGGCATGAAGTGTGGGTGACGCTGCAAGCGGAGTTCGCTGATGTCGGCGATACCTCGCAACTGACGCGCATCACCGTGCGCCTGTTGATGGCGGCGGTGCTGGGCGGAATTCTCGGTTTCGAACGTGAGCATAAGGGCAAGGCTGCCGGAGTACGCACGCACATGTTGGTGGCGTTGGGGGCGGCGCTGTTTGTGCTGGTGCCGCAGACCTCGGGGGCTGAATCCGATGCGATGAGCCGGGTTTTGCAGGGAGTGATCGCCGGGATCGGCTTTCTCGGTGCCGGGACGATTCTGAAGAATCAGGAAGGTGACGAAGGGCACGTGAAAGGGCTGACCACGGCAGCCGGATTGTGGATGACGGCGGCGATCGGCGTGGCAGCCGGGTTGGGCAGGGAAGCGACGGCGCTGCTCAGCACTTTGCTGGCGTTGGGGATTTTCAGCGTGATGCCACGGGTGGTCAGGATGTTTGAGAAGGACGGCGAGAAAAACCAGCATCTGTAACCGATCGTTCCCATGATGGTGGGAACGATCGGCTGGGTGCTTAGACGATCACCGGTGGCATCGTCGTCGGCGGCTCTTCCTTCGGCGGTGGCGTGGTGCCTGGGGGTTCCTGCTCGGGGATCGGTTGTGGCTCGGTCTCGGGCAGGGTGGGTTTGTCGATGTTCGGATCTGGCGTTTCGGCCGGAATCGGGATGTTCATCTGTAGACCTCCGTGTGGCACATGGCGTGAGAAGTGCTTAAGTGGATTGACCACCGTGTGATGAATTCGATCCGCTTTTCTGTCCAGACAAATCCCTGTGAACTTTTCCCCGCGCCGGTCGCTCGGAACCTAAGTGAGTTCAAGTCGGGGCGGGTGCCTCATTGTGAACACTGTTCCGGCACAAGAGCGTCCTTGGGGCGTTAAGGAGAGATGCTCGATGTCTGCTGAAAAACCTTCAGAGCAGAGCTACAACCCGCACATGCCGCTGTCGCAGGCGTTGCTGCTGCCGCGCATCGTGATCGAAAACACCATGCCGACCCTCGATGGCGGGCAGTTTGCCGTGAAGTCGATCGTCGAGCGTGACGTGATCGTCACCAGCAAGGTCTTTGCCGACGGCCACGACAAGCTGGCCGTGCGCATCCGCTGGCGTGCCGAGGGCGAAGAGTCCTGGCACAGCGAGGTGATGAACGAGCTGGGCAATAACAGTTGGCAGGGGCAGTTTCGTCCCGACCGCCAGGGGCGCTACCTGTACTGCATCGAAGCGTGGATCGACCATTTCGCCAGTTTCCAGTACGAACTGGAGAAAAAGCATAACGCCGCCGTCCCGGTGTCACTCGAACTGCAGGAAGGCCGCAGCATGGTGCAGCAGGCTGCCGAACGCAGCGAAGGTCAGCTCAGCGAGGAACTCGCTGCCTTGCATCACGAATTGTCCGGCCTGCTCGAAACCGAGCAGGTGGCGCTGTTTCTGCACTCGCGCAGTGCGCAATTGATGGCGCAGGCCGATCACCGCGCCTATCTGAGCCTGAGCGCTGAATTCCCGGTGGATGTCGAACGGGAACTGGCCGAGTTCGCCAGTTGGTACGAGCTGTTTCCACGCTCGATCACCGACGATCCCAAGCGTCACGGCACTTTCAACGACGTGCACTCGCGGCTGCCGATGATTCAGGACATGGGTTTTGACGTGCTGTACTTCACGCCGATCCACCCGATCGGCCGCGCCCACCGCAAGGGCCGCAACAATTCCCTGACCGCAGGTCCCGATGATCCGGGCAGTCCGTACGCGATCGGCAGTGAGGAGGGTGGCCATGAGGCGATTCACTCGCAGCTCGGTACTCGCGAAGACTTCCGCCGGCTGGTGGCCGCTGCCGCTGAGCATGGCCTGGAAATCGCCCTCGATTTCGCCATCCAGTGTTCGCAGGATCACCCGTGGCTCAAGCAGCATCCAGGCTGGTTCAACTGGCGCCCGGACGGCACGATCAAATACGCGGAAAACCCGCCGAAGAAGTACCAGGACATCGTCAACGTCGACTTCTATGCGCCGGATGCCATCCCCAGCCTGTGGGTCGAGCTGCGCGATATCGTCGTCGGCTGGGTCAACGAAGGTGTGAAGATCTTTCGCGTCGACAATCCGCACACCAAGCCGCTGCCGTTCTGGCAATGGCTGATTGCCGATGTGCGGGCACTGCACCCGGAAGTGATCTTCCTCGCCGAGGCGTTCACCACACCGGCGATGATGGCGCGTCTGGGCAAGGTCGGTTACAGCCAGAGCTACACCTACTTCACCTGGCGCAATACCAAGTCGGAACTGGCGAGCTACTTCACCGAACTCAACGAGTCGCCGTGGCGCGAATGCTACCGGCCGAACTTCTTCGTCAACACGCCGGACATCAACCCGGCGTTCCTGCATGAGTCGGGGCGGCCGGGGTTTCTGATCCGCGCGGCGCTGGCGACCATGGGCTCGGGCCTGTGGGGCATGTATTCCGGTTATGAGTTGTGCGAAGCGGCGCCGGTGCCGGGCAAGGAGGAATACCTCGATTCGGAGAAGTACGAGATCCGCGTCCGCGATTTCAATGCGCCGGGCAACATCATTGCCGAAATCGCCCAGCTCAATCGCATCCGCCGGCAGAACCCGGCGCTGCACACGCACCTGGGGCTGAAGGTCTACAACGCCTGGAACGACAACATTCTGTACTTCGGCAAGCGCAGCTTTGACGGCAGCAATTTCATTCTGGTGGCGGTGAGCCTCGATCCGCACAACGTGCAGGAAGCCAATTTCGAACTGCCGCTGTGGGAGATGGGCCTGCCTGACGACGCAACCACCCACGGTGAGGACTTGATGAACGGGCATCGCTGGGACTGGCATGGCAAGTATCAGTTCATGCGCATTGACCCGGCGTACCAGCCCTTCGGGATTTGGCGGATTACTGCCGCGTAAGACCTTGCTCAAAAACTTGTGGTGAGGGGATTTATCCCCGACTGGCTGCGCAGCAGCCACAAAGAACAACCGGGTAAAACTGAATAAAAGCAGGGCCGCTTCGCAGCCCGTCGGGGGATGAATCCCCTCACCACAGAGCCCCTCATCACAGGGCATCCGTGTGGTCTGACAGAATTGAACAGGAGTTTCACATGGCGAAGAAACCCAAGGCAGCCACCTTTATCAAAGACCCGCTCTGGTACAAGGATGCGGTGATCTATCAAGTTCACGTCAAATCGTTTTTCGACTCCAACAACGACGGGATCGGCGACTTTCCCGGCCTGATCGCCAAACTCGATTACATCGCCGAACTCGGCGTCAACACCATCTGGCTGCTGCCGTTCTACCCGTCGCCACGTCGCGATGACGGCTATGACATCGCCGAATACCGCGGCGTACACAGCGACTACGGGACCATGGCCGACGCCAAGCGCTTTATCGCCGAGGCGCACAAGCGTGGTTTGCGGGTGATCACCGAGTTGGTCATCAACCACACCTCGGATCAGCACCCGTGGTTCCAGCGGGCGCGCAAGGCCAAGCCCGGTTCGGCGGCGCGGGACTTCTATGTGTGGTCGGATGACGATCAGAAGTACGACGGCACGCGGATCATCTTTCTCGACACCGAAAAGTCCAACTGGACCTGGGACCCGGTCGCCGGCCAGTACTTCTGGCACCGTTTCTATTCGCACCAGCCCGACCTCAACTTCGACAATCCGCAAGTGATGAAAGCCGTGCTGTCGGTGATGCGCTACTGGCTGGACATGGGCATCGACGGCCTGCGCCTCGACGCCATTCCGTATCTGATCGAGCGCGACGGCACCAATAACGAAAACCTGCCCGAGACCCACGATGTCCTCAAGCAGATCCGTGCCGAGATCGATGCCAATTACCCGGACCGCATGCTGCTGGCCGAGGCCAACCAATGGCCGGAAGACACCCAGCTGTACTTCGGCGACACCGATGCCGAGGGCGTCAACGGTGACGAATGCCACATGGCCTTTCACTTCCCGCTGATGCCGCGCATGTACATGGCGCTGGCCCAGGAAGATCGCTTCCCGATCACCGACATTCTGCGGCAAACCCCGGAAATTCCTGCCAACTGCCAGTGGGCAATCTTCCTGCGCAACCACGATGAGTTGACGCTGGAGATGGTCACCGACAAGGAGCGCGATTACCTGTGGAACTACTACGCCGCTGACCGTCGCGCGCGGATCAACCTTGGCATTCGTCGGCGTCTGGCGCCGTTGATGGAGCGTGACCGCCGCCGTGTCGAGCTGCTCAACAGCCTGCTGCTGTCGATGCCCGGCACGCCGACCCTGTATTACGGCGACGAAATCGGCATGGGCGACAACATCTACCTCGGCGACCGCGACGGCGTGCGCACGCCAATGCAATGGTCGATCGACCGCAACGGCGGTTTCTCCCGCGCCGATCCGGCGAGTCTGGTGCTGCCGCCGATCATGGACCCGCAATACGGTTACCTCTCGGTCAACGTCGAAACCCAGGCCGGCGATCCGCATTCGCTGCTGAACTGGACGCGGCGCATGCTCGCCGTGCGCAAGCAGTCCAAGGCGTTCGGTCGCGGCACGCTGAAGATGCTCTCGCCGAGCAACCGGCGGATTCTGGCGTACACCCGGGAATTCACCGACGCCGACGGCAAGCACGAAATCATTCTTTGCGTGGCCAACGTCTCGCGCAGCGCGCAGGCGGCGGAACTCGATCTGTCGGCCTACGTCGGCATGGTCCCGGTGGAGATGCTCGGCGGTAACGCGTTCCCGCCGATCGGCCAACTGAATTTCCTCCTGACCCTGGCGCCGTATGGTTTCTACTGGTTCGCCCTGGCTGCAGAAAACCAGATGCCGAGCTGGCACGTGGAACCGGCGCAGAGCCTGCCGGACTTCACCACGCTGGTGCTGAAAAAACGCATGGAAGAGCTGCTCGAGGCGCCGACGCGTACCACCCTGGAGCAGAGCATTCTGCCGAGCTGGCTGCAAAACCGCCGCTGGTTCGCCGGCAAGGACGCAGCCATCGAACAGGTCAATCTGGCCTATGGCGTGCGCTTCGGCGACGCGCAACATCCGGTGTTGCTCAGCGAGATCGAAGTCACCAGCGCCGGGCAGACCAGTCGCTATCAACTGCCGTTCGGCTTCATCGCTGAAGATCAGGTCGGGCCGGCATTGCCGCAGCAACTGGCATTGTCGCGTGTTCGTCGCGGGCGTCAGGTCGGTCTGATCACTGACGCGTTCAGCCTCGAAACGTTTGTCCACGCGGTGCTGCAAGGCATGCAGAGCAACACCGTGCTCAACTCCGAACAGGGCGAGATTCGTTTTGCGCCGACCGCGCAGCTGGAAAAACTCGGCCTCGGTGCCGAATCCGAGGTGCGTTATCTGTCGGCCGAGCAATCGAACAGTTCGGTGGTGATCGGCAACAGTCTGGTGCTGAAGCTGATCCGCAAGGTCGCCTCGGGTGTTCACCCGGAACTGGAAATGAGCGCGTACCTGACCGAGGCCGGTTTCGCCAACATCTCGCCGCTGCTCGGCTCGGTGATCCGCCGCGATGGCGCGGGCGAAGACAACCTGCTGTTGATCGCCCAAGGCTATCTGAGCAATCAGGGCGATGCCTGGGAATGGACGCAGAACAACCTCGAACGGGCGTTGCGTGATGAGCTGGCGGACGCGATGTCCGAGCAGGAACAGCATTACAACGCCCTCGGCGAACTGAAGGACTTTGCCGGCATGCTCGGCCAGCGTCTGGGCGAAATGCACCAGGTGCTGGCGGCGCCGAGCGACAACCCCGACTTCGCCCCGCAAACCACCAGCGCCAAGGACGCCCAAGCCACTGGCAAGGACGTCGCGGCGCAGGTCGAGCATGCGTTGAAGCTGCTCAAGCAGCATCAGAGTCATCTGAGCGCGGCGGATCAGAAAATGGTCGCGCGGCTGCTCGACAACAAAAAAGTCATCCTCGGCCATGTGCAGGAACTCGCGCAGAAAGCCGTTGGCGGTTTGCGGATTCGCGTCCACGGCGACTTGCATTTGGGTCAGGTGCTGGTGATCAAGGGCGATGCCTATCTGATCGATTTCGAGGGTGAACCGGCGCGGCCGCTGCACGAACGGCGCGGCAAACACAGTCCGTACAAGGACGTCAGCGGCGTGCTGCGCTCCTTCGATTACGCGGCGGCGATGACCATCAACGTGCACAACGTCGATCACAGTACAGAGTCGGAAGCGGCCCGGCATCGGGTTGCCGAGCGCTACCTGCGTGAGGCGCGCGAGGCATTTGTTCAGGCATATCGCCAAGCGGCAGCTAGTCTTGATCATGCCTGGCAGGATCCTGCGGGTGCCGACGCTGCGCTTGCGCTGTTCGGCCTGGAGAAGGCGGCCTATGAAGTGGCCTATGAAGCCGAAAATCGCCCCACGTGGCTGCCCGTGCCGTTGCACGGTTTGTATGGGTTATTGACGGGGCTTAAACCCTTTTCCGATCTTGGTGGAGAGTAGTCATGAGTTTCTCGAACAAGGAACAGGGTCACGCTAAAGAAGCGTTATTGCCGGCGGCGCGGGACATCGACGCCCTGGTGCGCGCTGAACACCACGACCCGTTTTCCATTCTCGGCCCGCACGGTGATGGTGCCGGTGGGCAGTTCATCCGCGCTTATCTGCCGGGTGCATTGAAAGTCGAAGTGCTGGACAAGGACAGCGGTGAAGAACGCGGCGAACTGCAAGCCACCGAAACACCGGGATTGTTTGTCGGTCACTTCGATCAGGCGCGGCCGTATCTGCTGCGCACGCGTTGGGCCGGCGGCGAACAGGTCGCGGAAGATCCCTACAGCTTCGGCCAGTTGCTCGGCGAAATGGATTTGTATCTGTTCGCTGAAGGCAATCACCGCGACCTCAGCAGTTGCCTTGGCGCGCAACTGACCACGGTCGATGGCGTCGACGGTGTGCGTTTTGCCGTGTGGGCGCCGAATGCCCGGCGGGTGTCGGTGGTCGGTGATTTCAACGTGTGGGACGGTCGCCGCCATCCGATGCGCCTGCGCCATCCATCCGGGGTCTGGGAGTTGTTCATTCCGCGCCTGCAAGCAGGGGAGTTGTACAAGTACGAAATCCTCGGCGCCCACGGCATCCTGCCGCTGAAGGCCGACCCGATGGCCCTGGCCACCAGTCTGCCGCCGGACACCGCTTCGAAAGTCGCCGCACCGCTGCAGATCAACTGGCAGGATCAGGACTGGATGAACGGCCGCCGCGAGCGGCAGAAGCATTCAGCGCCGCTGTCGATCTACGAATTGCATGCCGGCTCGTGGCAGTGCGAACTCGACGATCTGGGCGAAGTCGCCCGCCAGTACACCTGGCCGGAACTGGCCGAGCGCTTGATTCCTTACGTCAAGGAACTGGGTTTCACCCACATCGAACTGATGCCGATCATGGAGCACCCGTTTGGTGGTTCGTGGGGTTATCAGTTGCTCTCGCAATTCGCCCCGAGCGCCCGATACGGCACGCCGGAGCAGTTCGGTGAGTTCGTCGATGCCTGCCACCGTGCCGACATCGGCGTGATCCTTGACTGGGTGCCAGCGCATTTCCCCACTGATACTCACGGTCTGGCGCAGTTCGATGGCACGGCGTTGTACGAATACGGCAACCCGCTGGAAGGCTTTCATCAGGACTGGGACACGCTGATTTACAACCTTGGGCGCACTGAAGTTCACGGCTACATGCTGGCGTCGGCGTTGCACTGGTTGAAGCATTTCCACATCGATGGCCTGCGCGTCGATGCGGTGGCCTCGATGCTGTATCGCGACTATTCGCGCAAGGCCGGCGAATGGGTGCCGAACCGTCACGGCGGGCGCGAGAATCTGGAGGCAATCGATTTCCTCCGCCACTTGAATGACGTGGTCGAGCTGGAGGCCCCGGGGGCGCTGGTGATCGCCGAGGAGTCCACCGCATGGCCGGGCGTCAGTCAGAGCACCCAGCAGGGCGGTCTTGGTTTCGCCTACAAATGGAACATGGGCTGGATGCACGACTCGCTGCACTACATCCAGCAGGATCCGGTGTATCGCGCGCACCATCACAACGAATTGAGTTTCGGCCTGGTTTACGCCTGGTCCGAGCGCTTCATCCTGCCGATCTCCCACGACGAAGTGGTGCACGGCAAACATTCGCTGATCGACAAGATGCCTGGCGACCGCTGGCAGAAATTCGCCAACCTGCGCGCTTATCTGAGTTTCATGTGGACCCATCCGGGCAAGAAGCTGTTGTTCATGGGTTGCGAATTCGGCCAGTGGCGCGAGTGGAATCACGATCAGCAACTGGACTGGTACCTGCTGCAATACTCGGAACACAAAGGCGTGCAGAAACTGGTCGGCGACCTCAACCGCTTGTACCGCGAGGAACCGGCGCTGCACGATCAGGATGATGCGCCGCAGGGTTTCCAGTGGTTGATCGGCGATGATGCGATCAACAGCGTGTACGCGTGGCTGCGCTGGAGCAAGGACGGCAAACCGGTGCTGGTGGTGGCCAACTTCACTCCGGTGCCGCGTCAGTCGTACCGGGTTGGCGTGCCGTTCGCCGGGCGCTGGAACGAGCTGCTCAACAGCGATGCCGACACCTACGCCGGGTCCAATTATGGCAATGGCGGCGGGGCGTTTACCGAAGAGGTGCCGAGCCATGGCCAGTCGCTGTCGCTGGAGCTGAATCTGCCGCCGCTGGCGGTGTTGATTCTCAAGCCGGAGGGTTGATCCAGACACCGCTAACCCTGTGGAAGTGAGCTTGCTCGCGAAGAGGTCGGAACATTCAACATCATCTGTGTTGCCTGATCCGCCGTCATCGCGGGCAAGCCTGCTCCCACAGGCGTTTTCGGTGATCCGGGGATCGCTGCCGCAGCAGGATTACAGGTGCACTTCCACCGCCAGCGGCAAATGATCCGACAAGTGTGTCCACGGCTTGTTGCCGAGGATCTGCGGGTCGTGGCTGCTGGCATTGCGCAGGTAGATGCGGTCCAGGCGCAGCAGTGGAAAACGCGCAGGATAGGTCTTGGCTGGGCGGCCGTGGTGGCGTTCGAAGGCTTCGTGCAGGTAATCGCGACGGGCGAGGGCGGCATTGCCCTGCAGCTGCCAGTCATTGAAGTCGCCGGCAATGATCACCGGCGCATCGTCGGGCAATGATTCGAGCAACTGGCAAAGCAGCTGCAACTGCAATTGGCGGTGGCTTTCCAGCAGACTCAGGTGCACGCAGATCGCGTGCACTTCGGCGTGGCCCGGTACGTCCAGCACGCAGTGCAGCAGGCCTCTGCGCTCGGGGCCGGTGATCGACACGTCGAGGTTGCGGTATTCGCGGATCGGGTATTTCGACAGCAGGGCATTGCCATGGTGGCCATCGGGGTACACCGCGTTGCGCCCGTAGGCAAAGTCGCTCCACATGCTGTCGGCGAGAAATTCGTATTGCGAGGTTTGCGGCCACTCGTGGTAGCGATTGGAATGTCGCTCGTGTTCGCCCACCACCTCCTGCAGAAACACCAGATCAGCCGAGGTGCTGCGCACCGCTTCGCGCAGTTCCGGCAGGATGAAGCGCCGGTTGAGGGCGGTAAAACCCTTGTGAGTGTTGACCGTCAACACGCGCAGGCGATGGATGACGGGTGCGTCTACGGCGTGACGCTTGGGATCGCTGGACACGTTCACTCCTCTGAAAAAACGGCTTCCTGTTCATGCGACTGGTCTGTGAGCGGGCAGTTCCTTCCAGATGCCCCAGGCCGTAATACAAATCACCAGAGCCGCCAGAAAACCTGTGGGAGCGAGCCTGCTCGCGAAAGCGGCCTCCCGATCGACCAATCTCTGACTGAATGCACTCAGTCAAACTGTGGGAGCGGGCTTGCTCGCGAAAGCGGCCTATCAGACAAAATCAAAACAACAGAGCAAACCCCGCAAATAAACATAACTCCGCATCCGCGTTTAAAGTACACGAACCGTTACGCCATAACGGCTACAACGCCTTGCGCCGTTACCTACGCGTACGCCAGAATCCGCCGGCTTACACGACCATGCTCTGCGCTATATCGTTTCCCTGCCACTGCCCATCGGTGGTCGGGTTTAGTAGCTCGTATGGTTTTAGTAAGTGCATGAGTCCCATTGAGCCAGGCGTATCTATTGCCTGCACTTCGATGGTGGTTGTGCGCAGGGCGCTCTCGAGCGCGCCGGTCTTGCTAATTCCTCCGGTCTACTAACCTGTGCACAGCCGCCACCCTTCTTTTAGTAGAGAACGGTCGCGGCCCTCAATCAGGAATTAGATATTTATGTTCAAAGCCACACCCAACCCCCCAGACGTCGACCCGATCCCATACGACCCGGCCCTCGACCCGCAGAAGATAAAAGCGGCAACCGACCGCGCCATCAACTTCTACCTCAACCCCGGCGCACTGAAGATTTCGATCCCTTCAACCCCCTCAAGCAAATCCAACAGAATCTTCCTCATCAACCCCACCGTGGACGAAGAAACCTTGCTCGTCGAAGCCTGCGAATCATTAGCCGCCGCCAGCGACATGGCCCGCGACATCGGCGACACCGTCGACAACCCACAGCGCCGGGCGATGCTGATGCTGCATCAGGTGATCATGCTCAGTGAACTGATGGTCAACCGGGTACTGGACGGCCGCCGCGTGCCGAACTAACTGCTCGGTCCCCTGTAGGAGCTGCCGAAGGCTGCGATCTTTTGATGTTGCTTTTAAAAAACAAGATCAAAAGATCGCAGCCTTCGGCAGCTCCTACAGGTCATCATTCTTCCAAAGTGCCTCGATCGGAGTTCCAGCTGATGTCCGAAACCAAGCCCAATCCGCCAATCACAGACCCGCTATCACCCTACGAATCCCTCAACTCCAGAAAACTCCACGAAGCCGCCGAACGCGCCCTCGACCATTACCTCGCGCCCGCGAACATCATGGCAACGCCCTACATCCCCAGCAGCATGTTCATGGTCAACCCGCAGACCGACACCGAATCCCTGCTGGCCAACGCCTGCGAATCCCTGGCCTCGGCCACGGTCATGCTCGGCGATTTCGCCGGCACGCTGGAGGGGCCGAGTCGTAATACGGTGTTGGGCATTGCGCAGGTGGTGATGCTGGGGGAGTTGGCGGTGAATCAGGTGCTGGATAATGTTGTGCCCAAGGAATAGGTGCTGACAGTTCTGGCCTCTTCGCGAGCAAGCCCGCTCCCACAGTGGATCTGCGTTAGTCACAGGTTATGTGTCCGGCAAAGATCCATTGCATGAGTGAGCCTGCTCGCGATTGGCATTAAATGAATCCGCACTCTTATCCGCCTCAATCCAGATTTTTTCGCAGCCCAAGAATTCGCCTACAGATATTTTGTGCAGTGGAGGTAAGTATTGGGATAAAGCTGTGCTCGGGACAATTGATTGGGATAACACTTTCGTGGGAAAGCGTTACCCTGCCAATAACCTCCTGTGTTTACTTCAGTTCATTGAAAACACACCAGCTTTAGGAGCAACTGCTAAGCCCCTTCCCACCAAGGAGAGGCGCTTAGCGTGGATTACCGTTTTTCGTGTCAGTGATGCAAAAGTGATTTCCTCTGATCTAAAGCATCGGGGGCATCTGTTCTTCACCAAATTGTAGGCAACAGAAGCCTTTAACTTCTGTAAGCAATTTCATATATAAGAAACATCTCCATAGCGCCTATCCCCTCCAAAATCGTCATCACAAATTTGATAGCGTTGAACGCTTGGCCGTTTTGTGGAGCGACGTCCCTCTCAAACCGTTCAAGACTGACGCCTTCGAAGAAGAGTATTGAGGAGACCACATCATTACTCTGTAGAAACTCAATCTGGATGCGGTGACGCCTAAGACTCTGAAACTCTCCCTTGATTGTCGCACTCTTGGCGTTCCCTTGTTTCAGTGCTACGGCATACCCAAATGCGGCTGGAGCAATTTGGCTGCTGATCTGCATCCAAAGAGTTCGGCTTTCTGTCACTTGGACCCAACGAAAATCCCGCCCTATGTCTGTAAATACCGTTAGTTTGGTGTGCGTCCCTTCGAGGGTTTCCCCTGGGTTTGTGACCCATTTTTCTCTTGGATATGAATCAAAGTTTTCGACGAAGTCAACGAGATCGGCCACGTTTACTATCCACTCTCCCGACTCCGTCCCGCTGCCATACAACGCCTTGGCTTTGAACACATGCTTCGTACGCGTCAGTCCGGTCAGTTCAACCGTCCATATTCCATCTGCATTGGCCTCGACCCTTCTTCCTGTGGAGCTGTTACCGTCGAAAATTTCCACCTCAAGATGCTTGGTCGCCGTCCCCCTCAGACGAACAGTGGTGTCACCGGTGCTTCCATCATTGCTGATTGGCTGCCCTTTGGAATCTTCCGCACCGGTGATGGCCGGCCGGACCCCATTCAACACGGTCAGGCGCCAAGTATTCGACGGCGGGTTATTTGCGTATTGACCAATAACCTTGAAGGTATGCAACACGTTCAGTGATAACCCGCTCACGGTACGGGTCCAGATGGAGTTGCTCTCTGCCTTGGCCTTGCCTTTGGAGACCGCACCGAGGAAAACCTCCACCTCCTGGCCGACCGGCACGGAGCCAGTGAATGTGACGCTGGTGTGCACGGTGTAACCGTTTTCGCGGATGTTCCAGTTGCTCTCGTCTTTTACTGATGTGATGGCCGGTGTGTCGGCAGCCACCACGACCACGATCCGCGGAAGCGATACCTCCTCATTACCATAC